>JASJEK010000004.1 GCA_030064915.1 Xenococcaceae cyanobacterium MO_234.B1 | reverse complement strand
GGGGCTTTCAAGGACTCGAATTCGATTCGAGTCACAGCCCCTTGACTTTTCTGGTTTGATATTTTGCTTCCCACAGTTGATGGCGGTTTGTTGAAGTCCCCCCATCCCCGCGCACCGCTTCCGCAACAGAAATTGAATTCCGTAATAATCCTGGAGGGGTGTGACGAGCCTATTCCAGTTTTTTTCTAGGGTGGCAAAATTGACTGGACTGACAATTCCAACTCTTGTCATTAGGAATTTAACTTAAAACCAAAGAGAAAAAACAAATAACGACTATGATTTGAGTGCAATAAATTCTGCACTAAGATAAATCGCCATAACCTCTTTCAGCATTAGTTTTGACTGAGGTTGCTATCGAGTAGGATAAATACCAGGGTCTTGAGAAATAAATACTAACCCCCTATCATCAAAATACTAGACACCCAGACCCCTAAAAAAATTTTTCTCTGCATCAGTTAAGGGTTTGAGGGATTGAGTACATTCTAAGAAATTCAATAAAACTAACCGAGTGCAAGTTTTACATTCAGCCAAAATCCGAATGATATAACTTTCATAACGTCATCGAATATTAGTTTATTAGTTCGATATCTCAGTACAGTATTTTTCAATTTCTGTCTCAGTCCATATACTTTTATTTGCGGAATTCAATTCAATGTCACCAACTACCGGAACTACCATTACACCAGAATCGAAAACTAAAGCTAAAAAGTCTTCTAAAGGCTGTGGTTGTAGTTCGACTACACCCCAACAGATCGACCCTAAAATTCAAGAAAGAATTGAAAAGCATCCCTGTTACAGCGAAGAAGCACACCACCACTATGCACGGATGCACGTAGCAGTCGCACCAGCTTGTAATATTCAGTGTAATTATTGCAATCGCAAATATGACTGTGCTAATGAAAGTCGTCCTGGGGTAGTTAGTGAACTACTCACTCCTGAAGAAGCAGCCCACAAAGCTTTGGTGATTGCTGGAAAAATTCCGCAAATGACAGTTTTGGGTATTGCTGGACCTGGAGATCCTTTAGCCAATCCCAAACAAACTTTTCGTACCTTTGAATTAGTAGCAGACAAAGCACCAGATATTAAGTTGTGCTTGTCTACTAATGGATTAATGCTTCCGGATCACGTTGATAAGATTAAAGAGCTAAATGTGGATCACGTCACCATTACTATTAATATGGTTGACCCCAAAGTAGGTTCAAAAATCTATCCTTGGGTACGCTATCAACGCAAACGTTGGAAAGGAGAAGAAGCCGCCCAGTTACTTCACGAACGTCAGATGGAAGGCTTACAAGCACTACAAGAAGCCGATATCCTCTGCAAAGTTAACTCGGTAATGATTCCAGGAATTAACGACGAACACTTAGTAGAAGTAGATGAAGCGATTCGTTCTAAGGGTGCATTCCTCCACAATATTATGCCCCTCATTTCCGCACCCGAACACGGTACTTACTTTGGTTTAACTGGACAAAGAGGTCCTACACCCAAAGAGCTAAAAGCTTTACAAGACAGTTGTTCAGGCAATATGAAGATGATGCGCCACTGTCGTCAGTGTCGTGCCGATGCAGTAGGTTTGTTGGGTGAAGACCGTTCTCAGGAATTTACTAAAGAGAAATTCTTAGAGATGACTCCCGAATACAACCTCGAAAAACGCCAAGAAGTTCATGCAGGTATCAAACAGATTAAAGATGCCATGAAAGCTGCTAAAGCAGAAAGAGCAGCCAAGAAAAAACCAAGAGGAGAGAAAATCCTAGTTGCAGTAGCGACTAAAGGTGGTGGCATTGTTAATCAACACTTCGGTCATGCTAAAGAATTCCAAATCTTTGAAGTAGATGGAGTAGAAGTTAAATTTGTCGGACATCGCAAAGTTGACCATTACTGTCAGGGCGGTTACGGCGAAGAAGCAACTCTCGACAATATTATTGGTGCCATCTCTGATTGCAAAGCTGTACTCGCTTCTAAGATTGGAGATTGTCCTCAAGGAATGCTCAAAGAAGCTGGGGTAGAGCCAGTTCAAGGCTACGAAACCATCGATAAGATTGCTTTGAAATACTACGAACAATTCAAACAGCAAAAATAATGGGAGTAGGAAAATGAATTTTACTACTACTCAAACTCACAAAAAGAGCGATCTCTATTGGTTTAAAGATTACCAAGAAGTGACAGAAAAACAAAATAGTACCATTTCTCCCACTCACAGCCTTTGTACTAATTGTTACGACTATTACGACGTACCTCCCTGTCAAACTAGCTTTACTACCGATAGTGGTTGCTTCCCTAGCCTCATTAGCCCCGATCTAAATTAAATAGGAGTAAGACTATGACTTACACCATTTCCAACCAATGTATCGCTTGTGAAAAATGTTTGCCTCACTGTCCCACAGGGGCAATTAAGAAAAACGACAACGGTAAATTCTCAATCGATTCCAATCTCTGCAATGATTGTGCTGGTTCTTACGGAGTTGCTCAATGCATGGCAGGCTGTCCCACCTTTAATGGTTGCACTCCCACTATCTCTAGTTTGATTAAATCCGCTCAGACAACTACTAATAACTATTGGGATAACTGGTTTGTAACTTATAATCGCCTGACTTCTAGGCTTAGAGCCAAAAAAGAAACCCTATACTGGCACCATTGGTTTGATACTTATTCCCAAAAATTAAACCTTTTACCACATACTTAAGACTCGATCAATTCAAGAAGTCACTGAATATTTAATGAGAAAAGAGCGATGAACGACTGCATTTATCTCGATAACAACGCCACAACCAAAATAGATGAAGATGTTTTAGCTGCAATGCTACCTTATCTAAGTATCTATTACGGCAACCCTTCTAGTATGCATACTTTTGGCGGACAAGTTGGTCGCGCCGTTCGTGAAGCTAGAAGTCAAGTAGCTTCACTGTTAGGGGCAGAAGATTCGGAAATTATCTTTACCAGTTGCGGTACGGAAGGAGATAATGCAGCCATTCTAGCCGCACTGAAAGCTCAACCCAATAAGAAACATATTATTACGACAGAAGTCGAGCATCCAGCGATTTTAAATCTGTGCCGAAAACTAGAAAAAGATGGTTACACTGTTACTTATCTTTCCGTTAATAGTAAAGGACAACTAGATTTAGATGAGCTAGAAGCTTCTTTAACTGGCAATACAGCAGTAGTTTCTGTAATGTATGCCAACAACGAAACTGGCGTGATTTTCCCCATTGAACAGATTGGGCAAATAGTTAAAGAGTATGGCGCACTGTTTCATGTTGATGCAGTACAAGCTGTAGGCAAAATTCCCTTAGATCTGAAAACCAGCACCATCGATTTGTTGACCCTTTCTGGTCATAAAATCCATGCTCCCAAAGGCATTGGTGCTTTATATGTGCGTAAAGGCGTTAGATTCCGTCCCCTACTAATCGGCGGACATCAAGAACGAGGACGTAGAGGGGGAACAGAAAACGTAGCGGGTATAGTTGCCCTAGGTAAAGCTGCCGAACTAGCACAGCAGCATTTAGCAGGTATCTCTTGGGAAAAACGGCTGCGGGATAAACTCGAACAAGGCATCCTCTCTACTATTTCCAATACGGTAGTTAACGGCGATCGCATCAAGAGATTACCCAACACTACTAACATCGGTTTCAAATATATCGAAGGCGAAGCCATTTTACTCTCTCTCGATCAGTTTGACATCTGTGCCTCTTCTGGTTCAGCTTGCACCTCTGGTTCTCTAGAACCTTCCCACGTACTTAGAGCCTTGGGCTTACCCTACAGCGTACTGCATGGTTCGATTCGTTTTAGCCTTTCTCGCTATACTACCGAAAAAGAAATCGATCGCGTCTTAGAAGTTCTTCCAGGTGTAATCGATCGCCTCCGCGAACTTTCCCCCTTCAACAGCGACGATGCAGACTGGCTCAAAGAACAAGAACAAGCCGTACTCGCTAGATAAATTGATAACTGTTAACTGTTAACTGTTAACTGATAACTGATAACTGATAACTGATAAGGTGGTAACTGAAAATGTGGGACTATACAGACAAAGTAATGGAACACTTCCACAATCCCCGCAATCAAGGCAAGATTACGGAGAAGCAGGAAGGAGAAGAAATTGTAACTGGAGAAGTAGGCAGTATTGCCTGTGGAGATGCCCTTAAACTCCACCTCAAAATTGATGAAACGACTCAAACTATTAAAGATGCGCGGTTTCAAACCTTTGGTTGTGCTAGCGCGATCGCATCTTCTTCGGCCCTAACTGAATTGCTTAAAGGCAGAAAAGTCGAAGAAGCTTTGAAGCTAACAAACAAAGAAATTGCCGAATCTCTCGGTGGATTACCCGAAGAAAAAATGCACTGTTCCGTAATGGGACAAGAAGCTTTAGAAGCTGCCATCTATACCTACAAAGGCATTCCCCTCGACACCCATGAAGAAGATGAAGGAAATCTTATATGTCGCTGTTTTGGTGTCTCTGATACAAAAATCAAAAGAATTATTCGCGAGAATGATCTTACAACCGCAGAACAAGTTACTAACTATGTTAAAGCGGGGGGCGGATGCAGTTCGTGTTTACCAGATATCGACGATCTGCTCGCAGAAATTACCACGGAAAAAGAAACCAGCGTGGCGGTGGCAACACAAGTTTGGCAAGATAATAATCCATCTCCCGCACCAGCAGTATCAACCACTCAAACCACAAAACCTCTAACTAATCTACAAAAAATTACCTTAATTCAACGGGTAATAGACCAAGAAATCCGACCAATTTTAGCCGAAGACGGCGGTGATATGGAGTTATTCGATGTCGAAGGAGATGTAGTGAAAGTCATCCTTAAAGGTGCTTGTAGCGGCTGTGCTTCTTCTACTGAAACTTTAAAACTGGCGATCGAGGCTACCTTAAAAGACCGCGTGTTACCTACTCTAACTGTCGAATCAGTCTAATTAAGTAATAAGTAATGAGTAGCTTTCTAAACCCTTACTCTCTTATTTCCCTAAACCCCTAAATAAGATGTACCTACCAAATCACTATAACTGCGGAGAGCGATCGCCACCAAGAGCGTAGTTCTCATCAGGATTAAAGATTAGCACCCTTTGAAGATTAACAGTTCGCAGGGAACGTAATTTCTCACCATAATCAATCGACTACCAATCATCTTGATCTGGTTGCGATCGACAATCCTCCTCCATGAAAATCACTCTCCTTTGAACCCTAGATTTTCAGCCTAAGTTTTCTCCAAAACAAACCACCCTCAAAGATTCAGATGACCGCAACAATTAAGAATTGAGGGTTCGCAGGGACGAAATTCCCCAGACTAATTATTACAAGACTTGACCTATTCTTGCTTTGTCGAATCTGAATCTTTTTCTTCCTTTTGCATTTCCATTAACCTCTAAAAATTAACGAGAATTAACCATGAGACAGATTGCATTTTACGGTAAAGGCGGTATTGGTAAATCTACTACTTCTCAAAACACTATTGCTGCACTTTCAGAAACTCAAAGAGTCATGATCGTTGGTTGTGACCCCAAAGCAGACTCCACTCGCTTAATGCTCCACACTAAAGCTCAGACTACTATTCTCTCCTTAGCAGCAGAAAGAGGTTCAGTTGAAGACCTAGAACTAGAAGAAGTATTACTCACTGGCTATAACAACGTGCGCTGCGTTGAGTCTGGTGGTCCTGAGCCTGGTGTTGGCTGTGCAGGTCGTGGGATTATCACTGCTATCAACTTCCTCGAAGAAGAAGGTGCTTACGAAGACCTAGATTTAGTATCCTACGACGTACTGGGTGACGTTGTATGTGGTGGTTTCGCCATGCCTATTCGGGAAGGTAAAGCCCAAGAAATTTACATTGTTACCTCTGGTGAAATGATGGCAATGTACGCAGCAAACAACATCGCTCGCGGTATTCTTAAATATGCCCAGTCTGGTGGTGTTCGCTTAGGTGGTTTAATCTGTAACAGCCGTAAAGTTGACCGTGAAGTTGAACTAATCGAAGCTCTAGCTGACAAACTGGGAACCAAGATGATTCACTTTGTTCCTCGCGACAATGTTGTTCAACGTGCAGAGTTACGTCGTATGACTGTTATTGAGTATGAACCCGATCATCCTCAAGCTCAAGAATATCGCGCTCTTGCTCGTAAAATCGAACACAACAAAGATTTGGTAATTCCTACTCCCATCACCATGGATGAGCTAGAAGAATTATTAGTCCAGTACGGATTTATGGATTCTGATGCAGAATACCAAAAAGCTCTCGAAGCAGACAAAGCTGCTGCTAGCGTTTAATTCAGGGACTAGGGATGAAAAATATAGCTCTGTTCTTTGTCCCTAGTTGTTAGTCATTTGTTCTTTGTCCTTCGTTATTTGGGTTGATTAAAAACTAATAAATAACTAACGACTAATGACCAATGACTAACGATCAATAACCAAAATGGAGAGAGAAGATCATGACATACGTCGAAGAGAACAAAAAACTAATTCAAGAAGTATTAGAAGCTTATCCAGAGAAGGCTGCAAAAAAACGTTCCAAACACCTCAATGTTCACGAAGAAAGCAATTCGGATTGTGGCGTAAAATCTAATAAAAAATCCGTTCCTGGGGTAATGACCACTCGTGGTTGTGCTTATGCAGGTGCCAAAGGGGTAGTTTGGGGTCCAGTAAAAGATATGATTCATATCTCCCATGGTCCTGTAGGTTGCGGTTACTATTCCTGGTCTGGTCGTCGTAATTACTACATTGGGACAACTGGAGTCGATACCTTCGGTACCATGCAGTTTACTTCCGATTTCCAAGAAAGAGACATCGTTTTTGGCGGTGACAAAAAACTAGCCAAACTAATTGATGAATTAGAAATTCTGTTCCCTCTAAGCCAAGGAACAACTATTGAATCAGAATGTCCCATCGGATTAATTGGGGATGATATCGAAGCTGTTGCCAGACAAAAAGCCAAAGAAACTGAAAAACCAGTAGTTCCTGTACGTTGCGAAGGTTTTAGAGGAGTTTCTCAGTCATTAGGGCACCACATTGCTAACGATACAGTCCGTGACTGGGTGCTACCCAAAGCTGATGAATATCGCAAGCTTCCTGAAGGATTTGAACCTAGTCCTTATGATGTAAATATTATTGGTGACTACAACATCGGTGGTGATGCTTGGCCCAGCCGTATGTTACTCGAAGCGATCGGTTTGAGAGTCATCAGTCAATTCTCTGGGGATGGTACATTCAACGAAACTGTAATGACTCCCCTCGCCAAATTAAATCTCATCCACTGTTATCGGTCGATGAACTACATCTGCCGTCACATGGAAGAAAAATATGGCATTGGCTGGTTAGAATACAACTTCTTTGGTCCTACTCAAATTGCCAAATCTCTACGTAAGATTGCTGCTCAATTTGATGAAACCATTCAAGAAAATGCTGAAAAAGTAATTGCTCAGTATCAAGCTGATATGGATGCGGTAATTGCTCAATATCGTCCTCGCTTAGAAGGCAAAACTGTGATGATGATGGTTGGTGGATTGCGTCCTCGTCACGTAATTCCCGCCTTTGAAGACTTGGGCATGAAAGTGATCGGTACTGGTTATGAATTTGGTCACGGTGATGACTACAAACGTACTGCGGATTACGTCAAAGACGGTACAATTATTTACGATGACGTAAGTGGTCATGAATTTGAAGAATTTGCCAAACAGCTAAACCCTGACTTGATTGCAGCAGGAATTAAAGAAAAATACGTCTTCCAGAAAATGGCTCTGCCCTTCCGCCAGATGCACTCCTGGGATTACTCAGGTCCTTATCACGGCTATCATGGCTTTGCTGTCTTCGCTCGCGACATGGATTTGGCAATCAACAACCCCACTTGGAGTTTAATCGAAAATCCTTGGAATAAGTAGTTTTTATAAGGAAAGAGGAAAGAGGCAAGAAAATCCGCTTATTCCTTACTCCTTGTTCCTTATTCCTAAATTCCTAAGAAGACAAAGGACAAAAGACAAACAACAAAGGACAGGTAATAGTCATGACTGAGAACACTGCAAAAAATCCAACTCCTCCCGAAAATTTAACACCTCCCGTACTTTCAGAACCAGGTAAAATTCAAGACCACTTCGATTTATTTCACACTGATCCCTATCAGGAAACATTTGAATTTAAGCGTCAGTTTGAAGGAGCGCACAGCAAGGAAGAAGTAGCTCGCATTGCAGAATGGACAAAAACTTGGGATTACCGCGAGAAAAACTTTTCTCGTGAAGCCCTAACTGTTAATCCAGCTAAAGCTTGTCAACCTTTGGGTTCTCTTTTTGTAGCAGCAGGGTTTGAAGGAACTTTACCCTATTCTCATGGTTCTCAAGGCTGCGTTGCTTATTTCCGTACTCACTTAACTCGTAATTTTAAAGAACCCTTCCAAGCTGTTTCTTCCTCCATGACTGAGGATGCAGCAGTATTTGGCGGACTCAACAATATGGTAGATGGGTTGGCAAACTCCTACACTCTCTATAAACCCAAAATGATTGCCCTCTGTACTACTTGTATGGCTGAGGTAATTGGTGATGACTTGGGGGCATTTATCCAAACCGCTAAGAACAAAGGTTCGATTCCTGAAGATTTCCCTGTTCCTTATGCCCATACTCCTAGCTTTGTCGGTTCTCATATCACTGGTTACGACAATATGCTCAAGGGGATTCTGGAGTGCTTGACTGAAGGTAAGAAGCAAGAAACTACCAACGGTAAGTATAACTTCAACTTGGGCTTTGACCCCTATATTGGTAATATACGCGAACTAAAACGAATTCTCCAATTATTCGATCTTGACTACACTGTTCTTTCCGACAATGCCGATGCTTTTGATTCTCCTAATACTGGTGAATTCAAAATGTATAATGGTTTAACCACTCTAGAAGACGCTGCTGACTCGATTAACGCTGAAGGTACATTCTTCTTCCAAAAATACACTACTCCTAAAACTCAGGACTACATCGAAAAGGAATGGGGTCAAGAAACATATAATTTCCGTCCCTTTGGTATCAAAGGCACTGATGAGTTTCTAACTAAGCTATCCGAACTAACTGGTAAGCCAGTTCCCCAAGAATTAGTGGACGAAAGAGGTCGTGCAGTTGATGCCATGACCGATTCCCAAGCTTGGATTCACGGTAAGCGTATTGCTCTTTACGGCGATCCCGATCATGTATTTGGTTTAGTTAACTTCTTACTAGAATTAGGCGCAGAACCAGTTCACATCGTCGTTACTAACAGCAATCCCGACTTTGAAGCAGAACTGCAAGCCGTATTAGATGCTAGTCCTTACGGTCAAAATTCTACCATCTGGGGCAAAAAAGACCTCTGGCACTTACGGAGTTTGATGTTTACCGAACCAGTTGACCTCTTAATTGGTAACTCCTATGGTAAATACCTCTGGCGCGATACCCACACTCCCATAGTACGCATTGGTTATCCTATCTTCGATCGCCATCATATGCATCGCTATGAAACTTTGGGTTATAAAGGTGCCCTAAACCTCCATAACTGGATTGTTAACACTATCCTTGACGAACTCGATCGCCAGACTATTATCCCTGCTAAAACCGATATTTCTTTCGATCTAATTCGTTAATGAACAAAATTATTTATATGTACGGGCGGTTCGCGTTCGGTGAAGGGAGCGAAGCACCGCCCCTACCTGCAAATCGTCCCTACCTAATTAACTGAAAAGGAAAACTATGAAATTAGGTGATGTAGAACTGGATCGCGAACCAGCTTTCAAACTTGAATCTAAAGTTAGAGTTCGTAAGAAGATTCGCAACGATGGCACTTTCCCCGGCAAACAAGTTGGTGAAACTCTAGCTAATAAAGGAGATGAAGGGTACATCATTTCCATCGGTACATACTTGCAAACTGCTTATATCTATTCAGTTCATTTTTTGGAAACTAATAACGTCGTAGGTTGTTTGGGGAAAGAACTGGAACTAGTTACAGAAAACTGAGGAAATTATGTCTATCTCTACCCAGGACCATCTTAACTCGACCATTACTCTTAAAAAATTCCCTTTCGATCTTTTCTATCCCCTACGTCGCTGGGTAGATAGCATCGAAGTTACTAACGATAAATTCGCTCATTTTCTTTGTAATTTAATTCCCTGAAATATATTTGTTAATTGCTGGTCATTGGCAGAGACAAAGAGCCGTTAGCCCTGACATTGGTCATTAGGTATTGGTTACTGATAAATACAAAGGACGAAGGACAAAGAACAGATAACAAAAAAACAAAGGACTACCGACAAATGACCAAGCCCAAAATCGCTGACCTCCTTAACGAACCAGGTTGCGAACACAATCACAAAAAAGGACAACAAGGTAAGAATAAAGCTTGTACCCAACAAGCCAAACCAGGAGCAGCCCAAGGAGGATGTGCTTTTGATGGAGCTTCGATCGCCCTCGTCCCCATTACTGATGCTGCACACTTAGTCCACGGACCGATCGCCTGTGCGGGTAATTCTTGGGGTAGTCGCGGTAGTCTTTCTTCTGGTGCTACTACCTACAAAATGGGTTTTACTACAGATATTAGTGAAAATGACATTATCTTTGGCGGAGAGAAAAGACTCTATGAAGCGATCACCCAGGTCATCAAACGCTATCATCCTCCTGCTATCTTTGTCTATTCAACCTGCGTTACTGCTCTTATTGGAGATGACTTGGATGCAGTTTGTGAAGCAGCTAGTCAGAAATTCTCTACTCCCGTTATTCCCGTTAATTCTCCTGGTTTTGTGGGTAGTAAAAACTTAGGGAACAGGTTAGGTGGAGAGTCTCTCTTAGATTATGTTGTGGGTACTGCTGAACCTGAATATACTACCCCCTACGATATTAATCTGATTGGGGAATACAACATAGCAGGAGAACTTTGGGGTGTATTACCTCTGTTTGAGAAAGTTGGGATTCGCGTCCTCTCCAAAATTACGGGGGATGCCACCTTTGAAGAGATTCGCTACGCCCATCGTGCCAAACTCAATGTAATGATTTGCTCCAAAGCTTTAATTAATATGGGGCGCAAGATGGAGGAACGTTACGGCATTCCTTATATAGAAGAGTCTTTCTATGGCGTTGAAGATATGAACCGTTGTTTGCGGAATATTGCTCAAAAAATCGGCGATGAAGCCTTACAGCAACGGGTAGAAACAGTAATTGCTGAAGAAACCGCCAAACTGGATATAGCTCTTGCTCCCTATCGTGCCAGACTTAAAGATAAGAAAATGGTGCTATATACAGGAGGGGTAAAAAGTTGGTCGGTGATGTCCGCAGCCCACGACTTGGGGATGAAAGTAGTTGCTACTAGCACTAAAAAAAGTACCGAAGAAGATAAAGCTAAAATCAAAAAGTTATTGGGCAAAGATGGGATAGCACTCGCTAAAGGTAACGCTAAAGAGCTATTAAAAGTAATTGCCAAAACTAAAGCAGATATGCTCGTAGCTGGGGGACGTAACCAATATACCGCCCTTAAAGCCCGAATTCCCTTCCTCGATATTAACCAAGAACGTCATAATCCCTATGCAGGATACGTCGGACTGATCGAAATGGCCAAAGAATTTGATCGTGCCCTCCACAGCCCCATTTGGCAACAAGTTCGCCAACCAGCACCCTGGGAATTATCTGTTCCACCAGAAAAGGTATCTGTTGGTAAGTAGGGAAGATGGGGAAGTTGGGGAGGTGGGGGAAGTTAATAATCTTACTTGCCTTAAACCCTTACACCCCTAAATCCCTAAATACCTATTCTTCTATTTTTCTACTCCCCTAAAAGCTCATGACTACCATCACTCGCAACAAAAAATCTGTAGCTGTAAATCCCCTCAAACAGAGTCCCCCTTTGGGTGCAGCCTTAGCTTTCTTGGGATTAAAAGGAATAGTACCTTTATTTCATGGTTCTCAGGGATGTACCGCATTTGCCAAAGTTTTGTTAGTAAGGCATTTCCGCGAAGCCATACCCTTAGCAACTACTGCTATGACTGAGGTTTCGACAATTTTAGGGGGTGAAGAAAATATAGAACAGGCAATTTTAACTTTAGTAGAGAAAGCTCAACCCAATCTACTGGGCTTATTAACTACAGGGTTAACGGAGACACGGGGGGATGATATGGAGGGCATTCTGAAATCGATTCGTCAGCGTCATCCCGAACTAGATTATCTGCCGATTATCTTTGTTTCTACTCCCGATTATAAAGGTTCCCTGCAAGATGGTTTTGCTGCTGCGGTACAGTCAATTGTTGCTACGGATTATGGTACACCAATAAAATCCAATGTAGAGACGTTTCATGAAACTTCCCTACAGCAGATAACATCACAAAAACAAGTAACTATTTTGGCTGGTTCGCTGCTGGCACCTGGAGATGTAGAAGAAATTAAAGAAATAGTCGAGGCATTTGGTTTAAAAGTACTGGTTATCCCCGATTTATCTGGTTCAGTAGATGGACACCTAGATGATGATTACAACAGTAAAACTCCTGGTGGTACTTCCTTATCACAATTACAGCAACTAAAGCGATCGCTATTTACTATTGCTATTGGGGAAAGTATGGGTCCTGCTGCGGAAACCTTACAACAAAGATTTGGGACTAACTATGAAATCTTACCCCGTTTAACAGGTTTAGCAGCAGTAGATAAGTTTTTGTGGCTGTTGGCACAGATTGCTAACTACAAAAGCGATCCTGATTGGCAGCTTAACCCCCAAGTACCCCAAAAATATCAACGTCAGCGTCGTCAGCTACAGGATGCGATTCTCGATACCCATTTCTATCTTGGTGGTAAAAAGGTTTCTTTAGCACTAGAACCTGATTTACTCTATCAAACCAGTTGGTTGCTTAAGGAATTGGGGGCAGAAATTCAAGCTGCTGTAACTACTACCAAGTCATCAATACTCAAAGAATTACCCATTGATAACGTAACTATTGGGGATTTAGAAGACCTAGAAGATTTAGCACCAGGTTCGGATTTAATTATTACTAATTCCCAAGGAAAACGCCTCGCCGACAAACTAAATATTCCCCTATATCGTATGGGTTATCCCATCTACGATCGCCTGGGTAATGGTTCTCGTTGTTTAGTCGGTTATCGAGGCACGATGCAATTTTTATTCGCTCTCGGCAATATTTTTCTTGAATTGGGTCATTAATCCTTGGTAATTGATTTTTAGTTATTAGTTATTAGTCATTTGTTGTTTGTTGTTAATTAAGTAT
Organism: Xenococcaceae cyanobacterium MO_234.B1; assembly: GCA_030064915.1. Lineage (GTDB taxonomy): Bacteria > Cyanobacteriota > Cyanobacteriia > Cyanobacteriales > Xenococcaceae > JASJCP01. The sequence goes on along the minus strand of JASJEK010000004.1, from coordinate 25,610 downwards.
GGAAGCAAGAAAATGAGTCAAGTTTTAACCTTACAAAAACCACCACAGTTAAAGTTTCAGCATCCTTTTCTGCAAGAATTAATTAAACAAATTCGTTTGGCAGATACTTTTAGCAAATATCGGGACTGGTCTGATGAACTACTGATCAAGCAATTAATTATCTCTCAAGAGCGAGAAGCATTTTCTTCAAAAAACCTCAATTTTGATCCTCTCAATCAGCTTGTAACCCAGGCTTTTTATAAGGCTATTGGAGTAAATATCGAGATAAGAACGGGTCATACCACAGAAACCTTTATTAATTTAAAAGGCAAAGAATTTAGTTCTGCTGTTATCTGCTGTGGTGGAGTTTTAGTTTTGTATTCACTAATGTGGGGATATAGGAGCTTTGGCTTTCTATCTCTAAAAGAGCTAATTGAATCGGCTGAAACTAATATTTGCGATGCTGTTACTAAAGCTAATCTTTACTTGAATTTTGCTTATTAGTTGTCATTGATCATTTGTCCTTTGTTCTTCTTACTTATTACGAAACAACCAGTTAAAGCTAGTAACTAATGACTAATAACTAATAACCAATGACCAACAACTAATAACTGATATTTAGGAGATAAAACAAAGATGAAAGTTGCTTTTGCTACCCAAGATAACGTCCATATCAATGCTCACTTTGGTTGGGCAAAAAAGGTTGATATTTATGATGTCTCTTCTGAAGGTTACAACTTTCTCAACACAGTTGAATTTGGTGGAGACCTCAAAGAAGATGGCAACGAAGATAAATTAGTTCCCAAAATTAATGCAGTTACCGATTGTACGATTGTCTATGTTTCCGCGATCGGAGGTAGTGCTGCATCCCGTCTATTAAAAAACAACATTACCCCACTTAAAGCTGAAAAACAAGACGATGAAATTGCCGATGTTCTTAAAAGTTTGGTAAAAACATTAGGCAATCCTCCTCCCTGGTTGCGTAAAGCTTTGGGACAAAAAACAAAAAGTTTCGATTTTGATGATGATGAATAGTTATTTGTCAATTGTCACTGGTCATTAGTCATTAGTTCTTAGTTAAAAACGAAAGATAAATTACGAATGACAAAAGACAAACGACGAACGACGAAGAATAAACAACAAAACCCAATTAAAGATTAATTATCATGACTACTACAACTACTAGACCCGAAACTAATACTAGCATTGTTGAAGAAAGTACCTTTCTCAAAGAGCTAGTTCTGCAAGTACGCGCTCAAGATCATTATGGCGTTTATCGCAGTTGGAAAGATGAATTAGTGCTAGCCAATTTTGTGGTTAGCAAAGAAAAGAAAAGTAAGATTTCTGTTGAAGGGGATGTGGATCCCGCTACTCAATTAAGGATTCTTTGTTTCTATCGGGCGATCGCAGTTTGTATCGAAAAACAAACAGGAAAACTCTCTCAAGTTGTAACGGATCTTTCCCATGAAGGATTTGGTTGGGCGATTGTTTGGACTGGACGCTTAATCGTATTATCTCGCACTTTACGAGATGCTCAACGCTTTGGTTATCCTTCCCTCAAGAAATTGGCAGCCCAAGGAGAAAGATTAGTTGAGTCAGGTATTAAAACTATCGCCAAGTTTCCTGATGCTGCGGATGGCTAATTCTTCTTCCTTTGTCATTCATCATTTGTTCTTGGCAATTGATAGCAAATGACTAAGAACTAACAACCAATTACTAATAACCGATAACAAAAATTATGGTTCAAACTACAACAAAACCCCCAACTCCCGAAGCTGTTGCGGAGTTGAAGAAAAGAGTCAAACGTCTCAACAGTAAAGCAGGTCAAATGAAAATGGATCTACATGACCTCGCTGAAGGTTTACCTACAGATTACGAAAAACTGATCGAGGAAGCGACTAAAACCTACGAGATATATCGTCAATTAGGCGAACTCAAACAAAAACTCAAAACCTGGGAAAAACAGTTGTCAAATTAATTGAAATTATTTGAGGAGCGATGGCAATGACTATGACTGCTAGTACACCAAAAACTTTAACTGCATTTCAAGCATTAACTGATGCGGAAGATTATTTACAGTTTTTCGACATCGAGTATGATCGCGATTTTGTTAATATCAACCGCCTCCATATTTTGAAACAGTTTTCTCTACTAATTCAGGAAGTTGATCGAGCTTTCCCCGATGTTACTGAAACCGAAAAATTGGAGAAGTATAGCCTTGCCTTAGAGGAAGCTTACCAGGTTTTCTTAACTTCTAGTCCTCTGGAAACCAAACTGTTTAAAGTATTTCAAAGCAAACCGAAAAACTTTGTTTCCTTAGATGAGCTCACTAAAAAAGCTAATTAGTCATTGGTTATCAGTCATCGGCGATCGCTAATTCTAGACAAAGAACAAAGAACAGGGGACTAAGGACGAAAAACGAATGAAACTTAAACAAATGACAAAGGACAAAGGTAAATTATGCTGACACCAAAGGAACTAGAACGCTATAGCCGACAGATTCAGCTTCCTGGTTTGGGAGAAGAGGGACAGAAAGCTCTGAAAAACACAACTGCTCTGATTTCTGGAGTGGGTGGTTTGGGTGGGACTGTTGCCCTTTACCTAGCGGTTGCTGGCGTTGGTAAGTTGATTCTAGTCCGAGGTGGGGGATTACGTCTCGACGATATGAATCGTCAGATTTTGATGACTGATGACTGGGTGGGTAAACCCAGAGTTACTAAAGCTCAAGAAACTCTTTCCCAGATTAATCCCGACGTAGAAGTAGAGGCGATCGCCGAATATATCACTGCTGACAATGTAGATTCAGTAGTCCAACGTTCTGATATTGCCCTCAGTTGCGCCCACAATTTTCCCGAACGAGATTTACTTAATGCTGCTTGTGTACGTTGGGAAAAGCCGATGATAGAAGCTGCCATGAATAGCATGGAAGCTTATCTTACAACGATCGTGCCTGGCAAAACTCCCTGTCTTTCTTGTCTGTTTCCTGAAAAACCTGATTGGGATCGCCGTGCTTTTGGTGTACTCGGTGCGGTTTCTGGCACTCTCGCCTGTTTGAGCGCATTAGAAGCAATCAAACTAATTACGGGATTGGGTAAACCTCTCTTAGGACAGTTACTCAATATGGATTTAGCCAATGTAGAGTTTAACAAACTTCATCTCTACAAAGACCCTGATTGTCCCGTGTGTGGTGAAGCTTCTAGTGACCTAGGCATAAAGAAAAGCCAAGACGCGGTGCCAGTTTAGAAACTTAGGAGACAAATAACCACTGTACAAGGGAACGGCTGTTGGCCCCTACTAACTCAAACAATCAACAAAAGGAGAATTCCCATGACCGTTTATTTAACTGAAAAAGCAGCTTTCAGACTTCGTACTTTTATCCGTGCGGGGGCTGATGAAACTACCACAGAAAAAGGTGTGCGGGTCGCAGCAGTTGATGGCGGCTGTAGCGGTTTTGAATATGCCTTAGATATAGTAGATCGTCCTGAGTCAGATGATTTAGTTTATGAACAAGACAAGATCAATATCTATCTAGATCGTAAAAGCGCGCCTTTCTTAAACGGCATTGTGATTGATTTTGTCGAAAGTTTAACTCAGGCTGGGTTTACTTTTGAAAATCCTAACGCTACTGATAGCTGTGGCTGTGGCAAGTCTTTCTCTGTCGCTGACGGTACTCCCGAAGCTGTGCCTTGTAGCTAGTCATTCCTTGTTATTCTTGGTCATTTGTTTTTTCCACCAATGACCAATGACTGATAGCTAATTCAATTACTGATAACTGATTTATTGAGGAGACCAGAACCATGACTACTACTTACAAAGTCCGTCTGATCAAAGGCAAACGCAAAAAACCCCCTGAAATAGATGTAACTATTGATGTTCCCGAAGACGAATATGTTCTCGATGCAGCAGAAGAACAAGATTTGGAACTACCTTCCTCTTGTCGTTCTGGGGCTTGTTCTAGTTGTGTAGGCAGAATTGTCGAAGGAGAAGTAGACCAAGAAGATCAAAGTTTCTTAGATGAGGCTCAAATTGCTAAAGGATATGTGCTACTTTGCGTTGCCTATCCTAAATCCGATTGCACGATTAAGACCCATCAAGAAGCCTATTTGGTCTAAATAAATTGTCATTGGTCACTGGTCATTAGTCATCGGTTTTTCGAGAAGGTTTGAAAATCATACCAAAGTTAAAAAAGTACACAAGACAAATGACTAATAGCAAAGAACAAACATACAAAAGACCAATGACTAAAAACCCCAAAATATGGCAACAAGTTGTTTATAAAACTGGGGTTTGGCTAGCTGCTGAAATTTGGCTCAATCTTATCGGGTTAGATAACATTGCCGATTACAGTGAGTTTATTTTTGCTCAAGATTCAGACTTAAATCTCAAAAATCGCAGAACGGTCAAAATTACTGAGTATCCACCTCAGTTTTGTCCTCAGATAGATGATTTTTGTCCCATCCCAGGAACAGTAACTAAACCAACAGATATTGAGGAAGATAGCTGTACAGCAAAACTGGAAATATTCAAAAATAAATGCCAACAACTTTCAGAACCTTGTCTCAAAATAATGTGTCTGACATCGATTGATTCTAGTGTATCCATTAATTAAGTTGATGATGATTAGTCGCGAACAATTAGCTCAAGAATATATCAATATTGTCAATAATTATTACCCCATAGCAGGTCGATTATTGCGCCATTGTTTTGTAAAAATTCTCAAGTTAAATGCTAATCGCACTAATAAGTATTCTTACTATTTAGGTATTTATTATCCCGAAGCAATTGGCGATCGCTTGTTAGAACAACAAGATGTTTTTAGGGATGCCGCAGAAAATATGGGATTAGTAGAAGTAGTTTTTTTTAATGCCAACCATTTAGTAAGAGATCCATATTCAAAAATCAAACAGCAAGATTTTCGCTTCTGGCTAGAACTATCTTGGATTGCCAATGAAGCCGATTAATTTTTTTAAGGAGGAATAAAAATGTTAACTACTAATTTACTTATTTTGTCTATATTTATAGGAACGATTTTTTTGAGTATTTATTATCACGATGAAATTCATCAACTGGTTGCTTTTTTATCGGGGTTAATTGCTCTGGTATGTGTTTTTATTTTGAGTCCGCCTATAATTAAGGGTATATTGGTATTATTATGTTTGAGTATTGGAGATAAAATATTTCCTACTCATGACAGTTTTTAGTAATATTTTTTATTGGATAATATAATTATACCTATTTTTTTAATATTATATTTGGGATATCTTAGTGGGTTCGGTACGGCTAAAGCCCCTCCTCAAAATTGTATATATAGCAAACATTTTTTTGGATTTAGTTGTCAATTGTAAAACATCCATTAACAACTAATATTTATCAATAAATATTTATATTTGTATAGGTTCCTTAAATATAAACTAATAATCGTAAATTAGAAAAATAACAAACAATTGACGACAAATAACTGATGAAAAAAAATATAAATAACTCTCAATCAAAAATAATATTTTGTATCTAGATTTACGGTAATTAAAAATTATTTTTCTTATCCTAAAGATAGTTAGGCTCAAAGAAAAATGGATTGTCACGATTGCAGTCAAAGCTGTCAACCCAAACGACATAATAAAGCTTGGAAATTATTTGGCTTTGGCTCTAAAAAATCATCGAAAAATAATTCTTCTATCGACTCTCAAACTACTATGGCTCTAGTCGGTTCGCCCAACGTAGGTAAGATTGAAAGGATCGTTATCGAGACTCAGGCAGGTATGTCTGAATCATTGACTTTTGCGATCGCCCAATCTCGTCATCAATTAGCAATGGCGCTCGAACAGGATGTTACCGTTCAACCGCAACAGCAACGGGCTTTTAAACATGAGTGGCTGCATCAGTTAACCGTTCATCCCTTGACGGGTATTCCAATTCTGGGTTTAGTTCTCTATTTTGGTGTCTATCAATTTGTCGGGGTATTCGGTGGAGGAACTTTAGTCGATGGTATTGAAGGATTTTTTGAGTCTGAGATTAATCCCGTTGTCAATAATGTTGTCGCTGCTATTTTCCCCTGGCAAGTCATTCAAGATTTATTTGCTAACGATTACGGCATCATTACTTTGGGTATTCGTTACGCCGTTGCGATTGTTTTACCCATTGTCACGACTTTCTTTTTAATGTTTTCTCTGTTAGAAGATAGCGGTTATTTACCCCGTCTATCTTTACTGGTCGATCGCTTGTTTAAAACCATCGGACTTTCAGGGCGATCGATTATTCCCTTAATTTTAGGACTGGGCTGCGGTACGATGGCAACTCTTGTTACCCGCACCCTAGAAAGCAAAAGAGAAAGAATTATTGCTACTCTACTCTTAGCTTTAACCATTCCCTGTTCGGCACAACTAGGGGTAATTTTAGGCTTACTTTCTCAAGAACCTACCGCTTTGTTTGTCTGGGCTACTGTCATGGTAGCAATCTTTCTCGGCATTGGTTTTTTGGCGGGAAAAATAGTACCAGGAAATGCCTCTTGTTTTTATATGGAGATTCCCCCTTTAAGATTACCCAGTCTAAAAGCGATCCTGACTAAAACCTACGTGCGCCTTAAATGGTACTTTGGCGAAATTTTACCCTTGTTTATCTTTGCTTCAGTCTTAATTTGGGCAGGTAAACTTACAGGGTTATTCGATGCATTAGTCGGGGGATTAGAACCAGTGATGCTGTGGTTGGGATTGCCCAAAGAAGCCGCACCCACTTTTCTCTATGGCTTTTTCCGTCGCGACTATGGGGCAGCAGGAATGTTCGACTTGCACTCTTCGGGAATTTTAGCAGGTCAACAATTAGTAGTAGCAGCAGTAACTCTAACTCTATTTATCCCCTGTATTGCTCAACTGCAATTTATGTTTAAAGAACGGGGGTTAAAAAATACGATTGTGATCGCTAGTTTTGTAGTTTTGTTTGCTTTTTCTTTGGGCTATCTTCTCAATCAATTATTAACTATTATGGAGCTGAGTTTTTAAAATGTTTACTCAAGGTTTCTCCGTTCACTATTCCCCTCTAAATTTCCTGGGAACTAAAACCCAAGGTATTATTACTGCTATTAGAAATAAAGATGACAAAATTGTCAAAAAACTTTTGTCAATGGGAATTCATACGGGAATGCAAATCACCTTAGAGCAAAGATTTCCTTCTTTTGTCATTAGAGTCGGTCGAACTCGAATTGCGCTCGATAAAGACATTGCTAGTTCGATTAAGGTTAGAGTTACTACCAGAAATTAGTTATTAGTCATTGGTTAGGCTGTCCTTTATCATCAATAACAAATGACTAATGATAAAGAACTAATGATTTTAATCAACAGCAATTGCTACATCCGTAGCTTTAATTAAAGCATAAGCTTCTTTGCCTTCTGTCAAACTAAGCCTTTCTGCTGAAGATTTGGTAATTACAGAAACAACTTCTACTCCAGGGGCTATTTCCAAGGTTATTTCGGCATTGACTGCTCCTAGTTCAACCTTTTTGATTGTACCTTTGAGAGTATTGCGAGTACTTAATTTCATGAATATACCTTATTGCTTTTGAATAAAAATATTCTAGCAAAAATCTATTTTTATGTATATTAAATTTTGGGAGATGCAATTATGAAAAGCCCTGAAAAAATCTCGAAGTTTTTAAGTATTAGTATTCTGTCATTACTATTAGTATTTGGATACAATAACCTTAGCAATATTCAACTAGAAAATCCCAGTCTAGCTACTCCATCAACTCAATTAACCGTATCAGCAGCAGCAAGTTTAAGGAGTGTTATGGAAGAAATTCAGCCTCTTTACCAGCAAAAACATCCTGAAACTGAAATTATTTATAATTTTGCTTCTTCTGGCTCACTGCAACGCCAAATAGAACATGGAGCACCTGTAGATATATTTATTTCCGCTGCTACGGACAAAATGGATGCCTTGGACAAACAGGGACTATTGCTAACAGAAACTTGCCGAGATTTATTAAAAAATCAAATGGTTTTAGTTATCCCTGCAAGTAATAAAAAAAATAACTTTAAGCTCGGTAATTTTGACGATTTAACTACCAAAGAAATAACCACCATCGCTCTTGGGGAACCCAAAAGCGTTCCTGCGGGGAAATATGCCCAAGAAGTGCTAACTTCTTTCAAAATTGCTGACAAAGTAAACTCTAAAGCCGTTTACGGCAAAGATGTCCGCCAGGTTCTCAATTACGTCGCTACAGCTAACGTAGACGCAGGGATTGTTTACCGTACTGATGCCCAAGTTTCTGATAATGTCCAAATAGTCGCTACTGCCCCAGAAAATACTCATTCTCCTGTAATTTATCCCATTGCTGTAATTAAAGATAGCGATAACCCAGAAGCAGCGAACGAACTAATAGAATTTTTAAGCACACCAGAAGCTCAAGCAATATTTGAAGAGTATGGGTTTGTTTCAGTCATTAGTCATTAGTTGTTGGTTATTAGTTACTAGTCATTTGTTCTTTGATTTATACGCGAAGGACAAATGACAAAAGACAAAGAACAAAGGACAAAGGACAAAATTTATGAATGCTCCAACCCTAAAACGAGACTGGAAAGCTTATTACAATGCAGTTGCCTATCGTCCGCCGAGAAAAACTGTCTTGACTGCTCTGGCTGCTTTCAAAGAACCAGGAATAGCGATCGATCTTGGTTGTGGGGATGGAAGGGATACAGTAGAAATATTACGACAAAACTGGGCAGTACTGGCGATCGATAAAGAACCAGAGGCGATCACTCGTTTACTAGCTCGTACTTATCTTAATACTCAGCAGTTAACTACTCAGATAGTTAGCTTTGAAGAGTTACAACTTCCCAAACAAGTAAACTTAATTAATGCCAGTTTTTCCTTACCCTTTTGCCCTCCAGAAGCTTTTCCTAACTTGTGGAATCAAATATTTAATTCTTTAGTTACTGGTGGTAGATTTTGCGGACATTTATTCGGCGATCGCGATTCTTGGGGAAATGGTGAACTAATTAGTTGTTTTACGCGCCTACAAGTAGAAACCTTACTAAAACCCTACGAGATCGAATTACTCGAAGAAGAAGAACATCCAGGCAAAACTCCTCTAGGAGAAGATAGATACTGGCACATCTTTCATATTGTCGCCAGAAAAAAATAATTTTGTTCTTTGTCTTTATTTAATATTGTACTAACCATTGTACAGACGCGAAATTTCGCGTCTCTAACAACCAATGACTGACTTAACCCCCATCTGGATATCCCTCAAAACCGCCACTACTGCCACGGTAATTACTTTTTTCCTGGGCATTATGGCAGCGCAGTGGATGTTGGCCTATCGGGGTAAATCTAAGGGGATAATTGAAGGGTTATTAATTGCGCCGTTGGTGCTTCCCCCGACAGTAGTTGGGTTTCTTTTACTGCTTTTATGCGGTAAAAACGGGTTTATCGGTCAAATTTTACAATATTTTGGGGTTACGATTATCTTTTCTTGGTATGCTACCGTTCTCGCTTCTACGGTGGTGGCTTTTCCCTTGATGTATAAAACTGCTTTGGGAGCATTCAAACAAATTGACTCTAATCTGCTCGCCTGTGCTAGAACTTTAGGAGCTTCGGAATGGACAGTTTTCTGGCGAGTTATGTTGCCTTTAGCCAAACCAGGTCTGATTGCTGGTACTTTACTCACTTTTGCTCGCGCTTTAGGAGAATTTGGCGCGACTTTAATGTTAGCAGGGAGCATTCCTGGCAAAACCGAAACAATTCCCATCGCAATTTTCTTGGCATCTGAAGGTGGGGCGATGGAGCGGGCGTTGTTGCTGGTGAGCCTGATGCTGGCGATTTCTCTGGGAGTCATTACGGCGGTTAATTATTGGACAGAGGGAAATGGGCATCATAAATCAAAACCCCGTAGCTATGCCCCTACATTGTGGGGTGGTATGTCTGCCAAACGCCAAACAACCCTAGATTATCCCTTACCCCAAGCCAAAATCGAGTTAATTGTTGATATCCAAAAACAACTACCTGGATTTTTATTAGATGTCGCTTTTGAGACAGATCAAACTCCTTTGGGGTTGCTAGGTGCTTCTGGTGCCGGTAAAAGCCTGATTTTGCGATGTATTGCTGGATTATCCAGTCCAGATAAAGGACGTATTGTTTTAAACGGGAAAGTATTATTTGATTCAGAGCGAGGCATTAATTTACCACCACGAGATCGCGGCTGTGGTTTTTTGTTTCAAAACTATGCCCTATTTCCCCATCTAACTATTACCGAAAATATTGCCTTTGGTATGCCTTCAGGGAAATCACAGCGAGAAATCAAACAAGAGGTTGAGCGGCAATTAATCGCCGTAGACTTACCAGGAATGGGCGATCGCTATCCGAGAGAGCTTTCAGGAGGACAGCAACAACGGGTAGCCTTAGCTAGAGCTAAGGGAAGCGAACCAGGTATTATGCTGTTAGATGAGCCTTTTTCGGCTTTAGATACCTATTTACGAGATAAACAAGAAAAACTCCTCAGAAATAATCTGATTCACTATCAGGGAGTGACTTTATTTATTACCCATAACCTAGAAGAAGCCTATCGAGTATGTCCTAATTTGTTGGTCATAGACCAAGGTCTAGCGATCGCTCATGGCAGGAAACAAGATATTTTCGAGCATCCCCGTAATTTTAGAACTGCACAATTAACTGGCTGTAAAAACTTTTCCCCCGCCCTTGCCATATCAGAGCGACAAGTGAAGGCACTCGACTGGGATTGTATCCTGGAATTAATCGAACCCGTACCAAAATCCCTGGAATATGTAGGCATTCGCGCCCATCAACTAACCTTTCCCGATACAGAAGACGAGGCCAATACTTTCCCCTGTTGGTTAGCCACCATTAGCGAAACCCAACACCGCATGACTTTGTATCTCAAGTTAAACCAACCTGCTAATAATCCTGAAGATTATCATCTACAAGCAGAAGTTTTTAAAAACAAATGGGCACAGTTAAAAGATCGTCCCTTCCCCTGGAAAATTCAACTCAGTCCATTCCGAATTATGCTGCTAAAAGCGCCATAAGTAGGATGTTTATTCTGTCCCTGGTGAGGGGGAACTACTTCATGCAACTTTTATGTAATTTTTCTGAGTGGAAAAAGCTACTTTTCTTTTAGAGAGCATAGATTGACCAAAGACTTCTTTTGACCAAGCAGTAACATCAGCACTCTGAATACTTTCCATAGCTTGGAGTACCTGATCTGAAGTTAGTTCAGTAGTAGATAAAAGAAGTGTCAAAATCATTTCATTAATCTCCGAACAAGGAGAAAATGAAGAAAAGATTTTGTATTTACCAAAAATTGATTCAATTATATCTGATGTAGCTAAAAAAGTTCGAGAGCGGGGTACTTTTTGTCCTTCTAGATTTAAGTATTGGCTGACTTTTTGCTTGCTTGATTGAATCCAAGGTGAATCCGAAAAATTCTCGGTTAATTCCAACCAGTCTTGTTGAGATTCTTGATGCAGTCCTTGTTGTAGAAGTTGCTTTTTAGCTAAGGTAAAAACTTCGAGAATTTCCGCATAAATCTGAAGTTCTTTTTCATAAGTAAATACCCAACCTAGTTTTTCTAAAAATTTTCTTCGTCCTACTTCAGATGCTTGGGAAATTATTTGACCTTTTTGTCGACATAGTTTTCGACCAATCTTATCCCTAAGAACTTGATAAAATGAGCTAAAATCTGAAGCTTGTGTACCAAGGCATTTGCTCAGTTTACCTAAAGAAGTTTGGTCAAGTTTTTCTCTTAATATAAACAGAGTTTCTCTATCTATAATAAACTTAGTACTAATGAGAGAAAAATCTTGTTTTTTCCAGTATTGAAGGATTTTTAGCCCCCAATTAACTAGAAGCTCTATATTATGATATCTAGCTTTAGACCGTTGAGCCGGAGGAATTAAAAACGATAATGCTGTTTGTTGGATTTGAGAGCGAGTCAAATTACATTGATGGAAAAACTCTTGAAATTTTTGATTGTTTGATAACTCTTGTTTGAACCATAAAGCTACTTGATGGGTAAAATCATAAGTATAAACTATTCCAGTATTTTGAGAAATATAGAGTTCAATTCCTTTTTTAATATCCCTGCCATGGTCGGAAATAATTTGTAAAGGTTTTCCGACAGTGTTAGCTAAATTATTAATCCTAGATTCGATGATTTCTCCCTTAGTTGTATCGAGGACTTCTAGGGCTAAGACTTCCAGGTCATGATGTTCTAAGTTTTTTTTGTTAGATTTAAGTTTTTCAGACCATTTTTGATAGGACAATCCTAAGACAAGAAAACATTTTTTTGGTCCTTGTTCTAAAATTGTATCGATAATAAAAATCCAATCCGTTCTTTTTTCTTTTGACTTTCTTAATTCAAAAAGACCTAGTTTGAGAAACCATTGTCTGATAGTGATAAAATCTGGAGTTGGGAGACTAAAAAATTGCGCCCATAATTTGAAGTTTTTTTCGATGGCACGCCAACTACTAAAACTTATGATTCTTTGTTGAATTGCTAGTTGAATAATAAAAACAGGATAATTATATCGGGCTGGTTTTAAAGCTATTATTTCTCTAGAGTTTAAGTTATGTGCTGTTAGAGAAACTAGTTGAGCTCGATTTCTCGGTTGGCTATTTTTTTTTAACTTCTTCTAATTCTTCTTCTTTTTCTTTTAAACTAGCTTCTAGTTCCAGGGCTTTTTCTTTCCATTTATCTCTACTTAAAGAAAGATCTCGTACTTTTATCTCCATAGTTCTGAGCTTTTTTTGTTTGGATAAAGCTCTTTCTTTCCATTTTTCTCTACCATCTTTAAACAGGTAGACTAAACGGGTTTCACTACTTTTGTAACCTTTCATTAAGTCCGAAAAACTAGATTGAATTTAAATTTTTTATCTTAGCCTCCAATTATAGCAAACTTTTGCAGCAATCAATCTATATTTTTTTACAGTAAAGTTGCATGAACTTGTTAGCGATCGCCTGGGACAGAATAAACACCCTATGCCAGCACCGACTTGTGTAAAAGATACACAACAAACAACCTTCTGTCTTGATTAATTTTTCAAGACGGCGATTGGATATGCTCTTAATCCCTTGAGCATCCCTCGCCGTCAATTTTCATTGCAAGTTTCTCTTTCTAGTTTCTCAGCTCTCTCAATCAGCATTATTATACTTGAATTTGGTTACAAACTTGCAGGAACAAAAGATATTTATCCAAGATTATTGCAACTCAAAATTGCTAAATCATTTTAACCTTATATTAACAATAGTAGGCAATTGCATTAACAAGATAATTTGCATCAGTCTAGCCAAAAAGCAATCCCATAAATGCAAGAATTAAAAAATATTTAAATTCTTGACTTATTGAAAAATTAATAGTAATTTTAAAACTCAAAGACGAGCAATTTTATCTACAATCAAAGCTCCAAAGTATTTATCAAACCTCCACAAACATAATAAAATATATGAATAACGAGAAGCAGCAACAAATCAATACTAATCATCAGAATTTTCTTAATCAACTAGAGCAATTAGCTGAACAAGCTGCCTCGGCTCAAGCACAAATCGCTAGTGAAGCAGCTCTACATGAATTTAGGGTCAGATTTAATCATTATTTGCAAGAGAAAATGGCAATAGCCGCATCAGAAACCTACTCTGAAGTGTTGCAAGAAGTACAAGATTTTATTAATCAATTTGCACAACAAGCTGCCACAAGAGCCTTAGATGTAGAAAGTAATACTGCTCGACAAATTCAAGGATTTAAAGCAGATATTCCTCAATTTGCTAGTTTTTCTGAGACTTTATCAGAGCAAAGAAATAAGCAATCTAATTTGTTGAGACTCAATGATGTACAACTAAATTCAGATTCCGATCAACAAGCTCTTTTGAGTTTGGGTGTCACTTCTGATTCAGATGAACAAGAATTTGAAATGGATGCCAAGCACATTGAGTGCTAATTTAATTGCTATTAACGACAGCAATGGTAATGGAAAAACCTCTCATTAATTTTCTAAGTAAATAATCATCATCATTATCGAGGAAAAGTCATGGAATTACAACAATTAGAAACTACTCTAGATGTAGAAAATCATTCTCCTTTAAATGCTAGATTTCTCAATGTCATAGCTAACTTAAATCCTATTCTGGCAGAAGATGAATTATTATTACTCTCCTACTACAAGAAAGTCAGAGCAACTTGGTCTGCCTCAGCAATTAAAAACTTGCAAAAAGCAGAAGGTTTAAAATTGACCAATAAGTTAAATCGTTGTCGATTTGCTATTGCTGCTGCTCAACTTCAATTGCAATTTATCTCCTCTGATTGCTCCGAAGAATTCAATTCTGCTGCTTGGAAAAATAATTCACTTTCTGACTGTCGAGGACAAGAAGATCAACCATTTCTTGAATCTCTGCTAGAGACAGATAACGGTAGTATTTCTTCTTTCCAAGCAGAATCTTTTGATGTAGATGAAGAGTTACAACTTGCTAGAGAGCAAATCCAATTCTTAGAATTGCAACTCAAGGAAAAAGAAGAACAATTAGAATCACAATCCGAGCAATTAAAGCAAGCAGAAAACTTTTCTGTACTGTTATTAACTAATCGTTTACTTGCACCAGGTTTGCCCTTGAATGGCACGGAAGAAAGTCCAGCAATGCGTATCCTTGGTTCTCCTAAAACTTTGACTGAATTAGAAGCAAATTATCGAGAACTAATCAAAAGAGAACACCCAGACGTTTCTCCTTTTTCTCAGGATGTAGCAATTAATCGGTTTAGTTATCTGCGATCTCTTTATCGAATCACCAGAGAACATTGGCAAGTATTAAAACCTACTACTCAGATTACTGCTGCCGAGTTAGAGAAAAGAATGAAAGCACCTGTGCCATTTGAGCCTCAAAGCTTCTGGGCTGCATAACAATTAAATCTTTTTTCTCTTTAATGGGATAAAAATAATGACTAATCGTCAAAAAATAGCTCAGGATAGTCCAAAAGTTGTTCCCTTTAAATCAACTCCAAACCTTAGCGAAATTAACTCATCCGATCAGGAAGAAGAGAATACTGAATATCAACATCTGGTAATACCTGCATTTATTGTAGGACAGCTAATAATTTCTGATAATAGCCTGGATTATCGGGCTATTATTTGTCACTATAAATTTAATAGTTAAATTAATTATTAACTATCGACGTAACAATCAGACTCAATCAAACTTTTATCGACAAGTTAAGCATTTAATGATGAGCGAACCGACAAAATATTCACCAACAACTATTGAATATTAAACAGAAGATTTAGACTCCACTAAACAATCGGAATTTAATTAAAGTCATCCAGAATAACTCTGTCAGAATTATTGAGGAATTAAGACTTGAGTTCTAGCGCGAGTCAAAGCCGTATAAAGAAGTTTCTGACGCTCGCTACATCCTCTCATATCTTTAATATCCAGAAACACATAATTAATAGTACTGCCTTGGGCTTTGTGGGTTGTCAAAGCATAGGCATAAGCTACATCATCAAACATCCGAGACAGGTCATAGTAATGTGACCATTGTTTTGTACTGATAAAATACTGTACTTGTTCCTGATGTAATTCTTTGCTATCAGCGTGGAGAATGGAGAGAGTTAAAGGTTTCCCCATATCTGGTTGTACTTCCACTTTCCAATATTGATAAATCTGACTCCGAAATGACAATTGGCATAATTCCCCTGTTTTCCTCACTTGCGCTTCTTCAGAATTATTAATGATAATACCCCATTTATTTTTTCCCTTAGCACCAGGCTTAGGACGAAACAATGGTCTTCTCGCTATTAAGCGATCTCCTGGCACATATAACGGAGCATCTTCACCCCACAATTGACTACGGACGAAATTATTTAACGACTCAACAGTTTTATTTCTCCAAGCTAGGAATCTTATTTGGTCTGGATTTTCTTTGAATTCTGGTGACTCGAATAGAGAGATCGCTTTGTTCAACCATTCTGCTTCTGGCAAACAAAGAATGGTGCGATCTCCTGTCGTAGTAAAGGGAAAAATAGTGCGAGAATATTTGGGATTACTGCGGATCGCTTCGGCTACTTGTGCCAGTTCTCCATCGTAACGAACCACTTTCGTTAAACTAGATGATTGCCGAATCAGAGGACAAATACTTACTATAGGTTCTTTTTCTCCTACTGGGGGCAATTGTGCCGAATCCCCTACAAACACTACTTTCGATAGTAAATTTGATTGAATTTCATCGACAATATCTTGAAAATCACTGCGATTTACCATGGAAAATTCATCAATGATAATTACTCCATAGCCCGACCAGTCTAATTTTCCTTTGGTAATGAATAGTTCTTTTCCTGTGTTTTCATCTAATTGTGGTTGTTGTCCTAACAGTTGTGCTACGGTTTTGACTTCAATATTTAAGTCTTCATTTAAAGCTAAACTTGAAAGGCTTTTAGCTGCTTTATTGGTGGGAGTTGCTGCGACAAAATTAATCGACTCATCAATTAACCAACGCATATAGTGAGTAATCAGAAAAGATTTGCCTGTGCCTGCATAACCCGTCAGTCGAAAGAATTTATTGTTGCTTCGAGTAAACTGTTTCAGTCGGGATAAGGCTTTTTTCTGGTCTGGGGTTAGCTGATAGTTTTCTTTTCTTTTACTTGGTTTGGCAACATTGGCAGACTTTTCTACCTCAGGAGTCATCCGTCTTAACAACATAGGCGTTGCTGGTTCTGTTGGTTCGCTCCTATCCTCATTTACCACTAACTTCACAATAACTTTTTTCCATAATGCTTCTAAGTTATAATTCCAACTCAGTCCCGCTTTTTTAAACAGGTCTGATAGTGAATCAATTTCTCCCGCTAGTAATAGATTGACAAAAAGTTGAACTTCTTTGGCTATAGATAATGGTACTTCTATGGTTTGAGTCTTAATTTTTGGCTTCCCTATCTGGGAACTAGACCGATTTTGCTGTTGGGTAAGCCCTCTACTACGAGCATCATTTGATTTTGTATTTTCTTGAGTCGATGTTGGTTTTGTCTTTCGGTTTGCGAGCGAGCGAGTTTTCTGTTGATTAAATTTAGTGGAGTGAGGTTTGGCTTCTGGTACTACATAAACCTTAGCCATAGCTATAAAATTTTCTGGAGAAGTGCTACATAACCAAAGTCCTTTCCCTTTGATTCTCCATTTCCCCGTTTGGGGAGAATAATAAAAATATCTCCCTTCAATCAGACAGAAATACAACCAATCTTGTCGTTTAAAGTCAATTCCTTTTTCTCTAAATAAGTCTTCTATTTTGACCCAATTTTCTTTCATGAGAAAGTATTGTTTACCGCTGTCAGTCAATCTTAAATATTATGCCTAATTTCGTCAGGAAAAACCTGTATTTATATATTTCTTAATCATTAGATTTATTTGATTTCCTCAGCTTAATATTTTTCTTTTTCAAGTAGTAATTTAACTAGGCATTCATTTCCTATAGTTCACCAAAAACTGGACTCCACCATTTTTCTTGGGATTGAAAATATACCACATCTTTATCTTTATGTTGTTGAGTCGAACAAACTAACATTTTCTTAGTTTGACCGTTCTTCTGATAAGTTTTTTCCGCCAGGAAAGAATTACATACTGGACAGATATATTCGGTTATTTTTGGTATTGTCTGTTCTCTTTTTTGAGAGGGTTTATCCCAAGTTTTCTGCTCCTTATTGTAGAACATTACTACATCACAAGGGGTACATTTTAGAAAATACGGTCTAGATAATTTCTTGGACTTTGATGGTATTTTATCCATTTGCTTCCCACATTTAGGGCATTTCTGCCGTGACTTTTCTCTTGTTCCTGTTGCATAATTGGGTTTTTGCACTGATTTAGCCTCTACTCCTGCTTTGGATTTGGCTGAATTCACTGCATTAGCGAAATAATCCCGATTCCACCCCGTCAAATACTTCTGCCAATCTTGTCTGCCTTGTGCGATCTCGTCTAATTGCTTTTCCATCTCTGCCGTAAACTGACTGTCTATCAACTTAGGAAAAGTAGCAGATTGGAATTGATCCACGGATAGTCCTAATTCTGTTGCCGTTAGCTTTCCTTTGACTATCTTCACGTAGGCACGTTCTTTGAGGGTTTTAACTGTAGAACTGTAGGTGCTTGGTCTCCCTATGCCTTGCCTTTCCATCACCTGCACTAATTTAGCTTCTGAATAACGTGGTGGAGGTTGAGTCATTTTTCTTTCCGAATCTGCTTGTTTGAGGGTTAAATTAGCTCCTTCCTTGACTTTTGGTAATTCTGAATCTCCACCAAAATCTTTCCAGTAACGACTATAACCAGCAAACTTTAACACTTGTCCTCTTGCCAACCAGAATACATCTCCAGACTTTGATGTAATCCTAGTCTTATCAATTTGTGCCGGATTACATTGGCTAGCCATTGCTCTGCGCCAAATTAACTCATACAAAGCAAAGTTGTCTTGATCTAATTCTTGCTTCAAAACTGTTGAGGGTTTGGTTAAGTCTGTTGGTCTGATTGCTTCATGAGCTTCTTGAGCGTTCTTCTTTGACCTAAATTTTGGTGCTGTTGAAGGTAAATTAGCCGGGTCTTTTTCTTGTAAATACTTCCTCGCTGCTTTGACAAAATCCTCGCTTAAATTAGTTGAATCCGTCCTATGGTACGTTATTAATCCTGACTCAAATAAATGTTGGGCAATCTGCATCGTTTTTTCAGGACTATACTTAATTCTTGCCCCTGCTGCTTGCTGTAGAGACGATGTGGTAAAAGGTGCTGGTGGTTTTTTATAAGTCAGGAAAGTTTCTACTTTAATTACTTGATGGGGTTGAGAACGAGCTATATTTACTAATTCTCTGGCTCTAGCTTCTGTGGATACCCGACAGGTTTCTACTTTTTGACCATCTCTCGCCTCTGTATCATCCCGTTCGTTAGAATCGCTCCCTTCATTGACTTTGTTTGATTCTGTACCTAGAAAGTATGCCCTAAATCCTTCTTGATAATCTACCCATACCGTCCAGTAAGGCTCTGGTTTAAATTTTTGGATCTGTCTTTCTCTCTGACAAACTATATGTAATGTTGGTGCTTGTACTCTTCCTGTACTTTTAGCTCCAATATTCAATGACCAGAGGATTGGTGAAACCTTATAACCTACTAGTTTATCCAGACAAGCTCTTGCCAATGCTGCACCCACTAAGTTCTCGTCTAATTGTCGGGGAGACGCAATCGCTTTTTTGATGGCTGCTTCTGTCACCTCATTATAAGTGATTCTCTCAAATTTCCTTAGTCCCAAAGCTTCCTTGAGATGATAGGAAATTCCTTCTCCTTCTCTGTCTTGGTCTGTTGCTAATACTACTAATGATGCAGATTGTGCCAGTTGTTTTAGCTGTTTGATGTTTTTAGCCGCTCTTGGGCTTACTGGTTTATAACGACAATAGACCCTATCTCCCTTCAAATCAAACCCTAATTTATCTTCTCCATCTTGAGCCAACTGCCTGATGTGACCGTAACTAGCTCTCACAATCCAATCTTTGGTTAAGAATTTTTGGATTGTCTTCGCTTTTTTTGGTGATTCTACAATCAATAGTTTTTGAGGCATGATTTATTGATTATTTTTTCTCAATTTATATGCTGTTAGCCAATGAATTAGCATTGTATAGTTTGCCACTTTTTGACCCCAATTCTGGCTTTTTTTGAAAACATCAATAATATATATCAAAAACCAAGGCAAAACCCATAATAAATTTAATCTAGAAATAGTTGTCAATACACCACATATAATCCCGACAACTGTTCCATATATTAAATTCCGAAAAAACCAATTTATTTTCTCTCTTTTTACTTTCTTAATTTTTCTGGTTAAGTAATTTTCCAATTGTTGTATTTGTTCTAAAGTGAAATTATCAATTGTTGAGGTATATATTCTCTCCTTAATTATATTTTCTAAAATTATTTCTCTTCTTTTTCGAGGTGAAAATATATTTCTAATCAATTGTTGAAGCAATATTTTGAAGCCAAATTCTTCTTCGTAGCGATTTACGAATTGTTCTAATTTTTTGTGGTTAAGCATTGGATAATGATTCCCTATAACATAAAAAGTTAAATTAAATCATACAATCTAATAATAATCAATTTTCACTCTATTTACTGCGCTCGCGTCTTCAAATAAGCGATTACACTAATTTAATAATATGTTGTCAAAGCGCTCGCGCTATGTTCAACTAAATTAATCAAGACATAGGAATAAAATCTTAGAATTTTAGATTCACTATTTTCGACAAAAATATTATTTAAAACCTTTAATGGTTACATATATTCCTTGAGATTTAATCTCTAATAATTCTTGAGAAAATTTGGCTTCTTGGAAAAGAGAATGTAATTCTTCAATTGAAAAACAATAAAATTCTTGCTTAGGTAAAAACTTAGTAAATGTTGTCCCAAATACTTTACCTCCTGGACGTAACACGCGATAGATTTCCTTGATTCCCTTTTGAGGCTCTGACCAACAATGTATGGCTGCTCCTACATAAATAGCATCTACAGAATTAGAAATCAAAGGAATTGAGAGGGCATCACCTCTAATAATAACTAAATTTTTATTTTTAGTAGTTTTCTCGGAATTTACTTGGTTGATTAACATTTTTAACATTGATTCTGAATAATCTAAAGCAATTATTAATGGGTAAAATTGACTTTTTGCTAGTCTTCGAGCCATAATACCCGTACCACAAGATAAATCCATGACTATTTTTGGGTCTTGACCCAAAAATTTGATTACTTCTTCATATTCTCTTTCAATGCCTCCCCAACCACGCAATCCTATAGCCCAAAATACTGGCAAGATTTTTTCATAAAACCAAGGAAACAATGAATTGGCAAATAATTGTGTAGTAAAAGTTTTTTGTGTTTTATATTCGGGTTTTAAATTGTTGCTTTGATAATTAGGACGAAGATCGAGAAAATTTTCCGCACCCTTCGACATTTTTTCGATTGCTTGGCGCGAAAAATTTTCACAAGCAGCACACGGGGGAGAATCTGTTCCCATTTTTCGATGACAGACAGGACACATTATTATTTCTTGAATTTTAGACATAACTGCTTAATAACTTCTTGATTTACATTCGAGGGTAGTAAGATTAAATTTCTACATCTTTTTTGTTGTCATAAACGGATTTCTCTAAGGAATGAAAATTACCTCAATTTTGCCAGCAGGGTTACTATCTTGAGAATTGAGAACATGGGTATATACAGCCGTAGTTTTGGGATCGGTGTGTCCTAAAAAATCCTGAACTTCCCGCAAAGTCGCACCATTTTCCAGGCTTAATGTGGCTGCTGTATGACGCAAACTATGAGGAGAATTATGATGATTGAAATCAATATGTTTCAAGCCACACTTTGATAAATAACCATCCACAATAAATCCAATGCCTCTGCGAGATAATCTTTGACCATAACAACGATTTGATAGAGAAATAAACAAAGGGGAAGCAGCAGATAACTTTTCTCCACTTGTTTTGCGAGCTTGACGATATTGTTCTATTTCTGCTCCCAGGTCCTCGCGTAGAATAATAGTTCTAATACTATTTTTGCCATCAAGCCTCAAGTAATATTGATTATCCCTGAATTTAATATCCCCTAAATTCCCGCGATATATTTCAATGCTGCGACATCCTTGTAGAGCCATACATCCTATCAGTAAGCGATCTCGCAAGACCTGTATTTTCTGACTATTTTCCCCCCCAATCTTCCTAATGGGGAGAATTTCATCAATTAACTGTTGTAACTCCTCCTGACTCAAATAATTTAAGGTACTGCCGATTTGACGCTTATCTCGCGGTGCTTTAACCCCAATTGCTGGATTAGACTTGACTAAATTATCCCCCACACAGGCGGTGTAAAAATGTTTGATGACCAGTAAGGATAAGCGAATCGTCCCACAGCCCGATAACTCATCAACCAAGTTTTTACGATACTCTTTAATGTTCTCTGTAGTAATCAGTGCTGGATACAGTTCTCGTTTATGGCACCAGCCCAGAAACTGTTGCAGCCGACTGCGATAGGTTTTTATCGTATCTTCACTGGCATTTCCCGCAGCGATTGTCAAACTCAGATATCTCTCAAAACAATTTCTCATGGCTTTGACCGTGGGCAAGGTTGAAATGCTGACTAAAGAGCGCTCTTGATCTGCTATTTCTCGATCTAACCTTCGTATTGCCATGTCTTTTGCCGAAAAACCTTGAGAAAATTTTACTACGAATAAGACCTGTTATCTGCACTAAAATACATAAGAGTGATAAAATTAGTGCCAAATATCCTCAGCACCCCCTCAGACTCTATGGAGTATCTCTTATCCCCACAAGAGTTAGCCTTAAGGAAGGAATTAGAGCAGGCCGTAAGGACGGGTTTTGTCCTGCGGGGTAAGGCTTTAGAGAAGATCGAGCAGCTTAAACTCTATCGGGATAACTATGACAATTTTGAAGAATATTGCACTACTGTTTTTGGCTTCACAACCGTTTATATCAAGCGTTGTATCTCCGCCAGTCAGACCTATAATTTTATTGAGTCTTATTTACAGACCAATGGTCTTAATGAGCCTCGACCAACAAAACAGAGACAATTAAGACCGATTTTTCAAGCCCATTTAAGTCCCATTGAAGCCGGGTCGGTTTGGGTTCTCGCCGTAAGTTTAGCTATGGGAGAAGTCCCCACTGGTTCTGTAGTTAAAGAAGCGGTCAAAGCTTATCTACAACAGAAATATCCCCCCATTAACCCCTTTAGAGTCGGTCAAATTTGTCGCATTATCCGAGGTATTCCTGGGAAAAAGAATTGCTGGTGTCTGGTAGCAGAAGTCCGACCCACTGAATGTGTGGTGGATACTTGGGATGGTCAATATGTAGTGGAAGTAGATGACCTGTCTTCTCTAAGCTTAACTGGTGACCAACAAGAAGAAATGCTCACCTGGGGTGAAAGAATGAGTGCCATAAACGAAGTGGGGATAAGGGATGAAGCTGCTCTGTGGATTTTGAGGGGATTGGAAAAATTGAATCGTTCTCAACTTAATTCCTTGGAGGAGAAGTTACTGCAACTCCTTGAACAATTCTATCTTCATGGTTGAGAGCAGAGGCGAGACGATTGCGTTTTGATTTCTGGAGTTCTAAAGACTGATTGTTGATCAGCAATGGGATCACTTCAAGAAACCAAATCCTCTATGCAGCGAGCGCTTAAAGACTGAGTAAACTTCTCAGTTTTTAATGAAGCTAATACACTTTGGGTTATCGTTACGGGGATTATTAACCAAAGTGCTTACAGGATATGTTTTAAGCTTATCTGAACTGTAAGGTTGCAAGAGTGGTTGTAATAACTCTGGTTGTTGTATGGTAGGGTCGAGCCACTGTTCATAGTCATCTGACTTTAATATTACTGGCATTCTTTGATGAATTGGTTGCATGATTTCATTAGCTTCGGTAGTAATAATAGTACAGGTATCAATGGTTTCATCCTCTGGAGATTGCCAAGTTGACCACAATCCAGCAAAAGCCAATGGTAAGCTATCTATCTGCTGAATTAGAAATGGTTGTTTTCCCGATTCCTGCTTTTGCCATTCATAAAAACCCGAAGCAATAATCAAACAGCGAGAATGACGAAATGCAGTTCTAAAAGAGGGTTTTTGAGCTATTATTTCGGCTCTGGCATTGATTAATTTATTACCGATACTCTTGTCTTTTGCCCAGTGCGGAATCAAACCCCAACGTAACCATTTGAATTTTCGCTCGCTTTGAGAATTAGAACGTAGGATTGTCCCTACTTGCTGGGTTGGAGCGATATTATATCTAGGTTCTAACTCAGGAACATTGGTCAAGTTAAAAGCTTTGGCAATCTCAGAACTAGAATAATATGAAGTAAATCTACCACACATCAAATTATTAAATACTAATATACTAATTTATTGTCAAGGATCTTAGATTAATCTTGAATTTCTAAGGGTAAAAATGACAGGATATTATCCCAGAGTCAAACTCAGAACATTCATCGCCCAAGATGTCGCACCAGGCTCAGGCTTCGTACCAAGATAGTGCAAAAAAGCCACACAATCTGAATCATGAGATTTTTGCTGATAAATTTTATTGAGTTGGGCCAGCAAATTACCTGCTGCATCTGTATCGGGTACTCGTAACAACATTAAATCATCGTGGGCAACTCCCGAAACTTTCCCTTTCCAAGTTAGTACTGTGTAGCTATATTCTTCTAGGGATCTTATCTGCGCCCAACAACTGTGATAGCCTTTGAGTCTATCATTATATTTTGCGGTAATCCTAACCACATCTCCCACAAGAAAGCGATCTACTTGGGTTTGGTATCTAGCTTCTCTTTCCATCTTTTCTTTCTCTTTTACTAGCTGCTCTATCTGTTTCCCTGTGGGGATCTTATCACTTTCAGAGACTGCTTTGACCCAAAGCTCTACCTGCTTCTGTGGGGGTAACTTAGTTAAAGGACGTACCTGTCTTTCATTAGTGGGCAACATACTTTCTGGTACTTTTTGTTGCCCATGGGCAACATTCTGATAAACTTCATAGGCAGATATTAAACGGTAAGCATAAAAGCGTTTCATCCCTAACTCTTGTTCGCACCATTGACCAAAGGTAGAGGCCTCAAAACGATATAACTTGCGGTCTCGATAATACTTGAGTTTCTCTCCCAAAGTCGCAAAGAATTGACGGGATAAATTGATGATTTCTTCCTTGAGCGCGCGCGCTTCATTTCGGTCTTTATCTGCTTCACTTCGATTAGAGTTTTCCCTGGCCTTGATTGTAGCTGGGATAAAGATTACCTCTTCTAGCAACTCTATCTTTATCCAAAACTAGATCGGCCGCTGTAAGTCTTCCTGCTTGTTCTAATGAACTCGCTCCTGGTATTGAAGGGAAACCTTCTGCTTCAGTGATTTTAGCAATCCCATAAAGATTACTGTTTTGGCGAAATATTGTGTGTAATTCCTCAAACGCCTTTTGATTCTCTTCCTTTGTTAAGTTTTGATCATGAACTGGAAAATTCCGAATTATATCTAGCCCAATTACTCTGGGTTGAGCCTTGATGATGGGGGCCAGAATTTGAGCCAGTTTTCGATCTGACAACGGGTATTGTTCTAATTGGTTAATATCATCTTCCGTGATGGTAACTAAAACTATATCCTCTGAAACGGATTGCTCCTCACGCTTCAAAAAAAAACTATCCAATAATCTCAACTCATAAGGTTCGAGAATCCCCTCTGAGCGCAATAAATAGACACTAATAACCGAAATGATTACGGTTATTAACCCATAAACGAATAGAGTTATTTTTTTATTCATTGAAAAGTGGCGTTTTATCTTGAAAACAAGTTGATTATAAGGAACTATTCTCGGAAAACTTCTAGCAAACTGTTGAAATTAGAGTCATCAACTAAGCCTTTTATATATATCATTTCTAAGGCTTCAAACCAAAGTCCTTCTTTAGACAAAGTTTTGGCAACTTCAAGGATGTTAACAGAATCATGAGGCTTAGAGATAACAGAAGGAGAGCGTCTTGTAATTAAAGCCGTTAAGAGCCAATTGTGAGAAGGTCGTTTGTCATTACAAACAATAACAAAATTTAATCTGTAGGTTTTATTTAACTTCAA
>JASJEK010000168.1 GCA_030064915.1 Xenococcaceae cyanobacterium MO_234.B1 | reverse complement strand
TTATATGAATATTTTGCCCTCTTAGCACAGCAGCAACAACAATCAACCCAAGCACAACAATGGAGACAACAAGCACGACAACTGACTGAGAAAGCCCTATACATCGCCCAATCTAGCGAATTTCCAGATATAGCTTATCAGTGGCAATGGCAATTAGGACGTTTATTCAAAGCCGAAGAAAATACCTTAGAGTCCATTACCTATTATCAATCTGCTGTCCAAACTCTTGAATCTGTAAGGGGTGACTTATTAACCATCAATTCTGACGTACAATTTTCTTTTCGAGATAATATCGAACCTGTTTATCGACAACTCGCCCAATTACTTTTACAAAAACCAACCCCTGAAAATCTAATTCAAACTCGTCAACTTATCCAAAATCTCCAACTAGCAGAATTAGAAAACTTTCTGCGCTGTGGCTTACAAAGTACTCAAGCATTGGATAAGATTGCTAATCGTCCCAACTCTACAGAAGCAATTATCTATCCCATTCTCCTGGATGGACAAATTGATGTCATTCTCAAACTGCCTAATTCCAATGAACTAAGATATCACAATACAAAAGTAGCGAGAGGAAAAGTAGAACAGGTATTGCAACAACTGCAAACTAATCTAGCTAAACCTCATACCAGAAAAAAAGTTCAAGCAGATGCTGGTCAAGTTTATCAATGGCTCATTGCACCTTTTGTTACAGATTTAGAAGAAGCTCAGGTTAATACCTTGGTTTTTTTTCTCGATACTCCTCTGAGAAATATCCCCATGGCTGTTATTTATGATAGCAATAACAATAACTATCTAATTGAGAAATACGCCGTAGCTATAACTTCAGGTTTAGAACTGCTAGAACCCAGAACATTACAAAAAGAGCCATTAAACGCGATGTTAGCTGGTTTAACGGAGTCTCGCCAAAACTATCCTCCTCTCAAAAATGTAGCTCAGCAATTTAACCAAATTAGGGTCGAAATTCCCAGTCAAATCCTTCTAGATGACCAATTTACTGTCTCAAATTTCCAAAATCAGCTTCAATCCCTTCCTTTCCCTGTGGTTCACATTGCTACTCACGGGCAATTTAGTTCTCAACCTGAAGAAACCTTTATTCTGGCTTGGGATAATTCCATCGATCTGAACCAATTGAGTATTTTACTGAAGAATAGTGAAGCAACTAAATCTGAACCAATTGAGTTACTAGTTTTAGCTGCTTGTGAGACAGCACAGGGAGACAAACGAGCTACTCTAGGATTAGCTGGTGTTGCTATTAATGCAGGAGCCAGAAGCACTCTAGCAACCCTTTGGAAAGTTTCTGCTGATGAATCTCCTGGGGTTCTCTTAAGTCAATTTTACCGAGAATTAATTAAAAATCCTAATTTAACTAAAGCAGAAGCCCTCCGTCGCGCTCAACTAGAATTCTTGAAGGATGATAGTCGCAATCGTCCTTATTTCTGGGCTCCCTATGTTTTACTTGGCAATTGGCTTTGATATCGTTTTAACTAAATAAGTGAAAAAAGGAGTAGGGGGTGAGGAATAGTGATAATTTAGATTATTAAGTCAGATTAACCCGATAATAGATTCCTCTATGGTTGTTACGATTGTTCACGTCAAAGTCAAACCCGAATACATTCAAGACTTCATTGAAGCTACTAAGCTCAATCATCAATACTCGATTCAAGAATCAGAGAATATGCGGTTTGATATATTGCAAGCTCCTGAAGATAAAAGCAAATTTATTCTCTATGAAGCCTATAAAACTGAAGCAGGAGCTAGAGCCCATAAACAAACTCAACACTATTTAACTTGGCGAGAAACAGTGGCAGATTGGATGGCCGAACCTCGTCAAGGTGTACCCTATGATGTAATTGCACCCCTTTAACAAGCTATGGCTATTTCTCCCTTCTTTTTTGCGAAAGTTCCTCCCATTCATTTTGGCACGGGAAAAATAGAGCAACTTCCCTCTCTGCTAAAGTCAGTTAAGGCCCATAAGGTCTTAGTAGTGACAGGAGGGAAATCCCTGGATCATTCTGGTAATTGGTCAGTGATTCAGTCTCTGTTGGAGCAGAATCAGATT
The DNA here is from genome assembly GCA_030064915.1 of Xenococcaceae cyanobacterium MO_234.B1. Lineage (GTDB taxonomy): Bacteria > Cyanobacteriota > Cyanobacteriia > Cyanobacteriales > Xenococcaceae > JASJCP01. The sequence continues at coordinate 8,170 of JASJEK010000168.1, read as the reverse complement.
AGTTTTGAGAGAATCTCTTATTCAAAAGAGCCTTCAACTCCTGATGTAGATAGATTCTGCCAACAATATCGACCTCACCAGATTGAAGCGGTAGTAGGCATTGGCGGAGGAAGTGTCATTGATTTAGGCAAAGCACTCTCGGCCATGCTTCCCCATCAGAATTCGATTTTTGACCATTTGGAAGGAGTGGGCAAGGGGATTCCCCACAGTGGAGTAAAATTGCCTTATCTGGCTATTCCGACTACTTCTGGTACGGGGGGAGAAGTTACCAAAAATGCCGTTATCAGTGAAGTAGGAAAAAATGGTTATAAAAAATCCCTGCGTCATGATAACTTGATTCCCGACGGCATAATTATTGATGGCAACTTACTCACATCCTGCCCTCGGTCTATTACCGCTGCCTGTGGGCTGGATGCTTTGACCCAACTGCTAGAACCGTTTTTATCTCCTACCGCTTCCCCATTAACTGATGCGATTGCTGTGAGTGGCATCGAAAAAGTGGCAGAATATTTTCTGCCAGCTTGTGGCTCAGAAGCTAATAATCCGAAGGTAAGGGAAGGAATGGCTTATGCTTCTCTCTGTTCAGGAATTTGTCTGGCCAATGCGGGTTTGGGAATTGTACATGGTTTAGCTTCGCCTATAGGGGGTTTATTTCCCATTCCTCATGGAGTGGTTTGTGGCACCTTAATGGGGATAGCTAATCAAGTAACCTTAGAAGCTATGAGAGCAAGAGAACCCCACAATCCAGCTATTCTCAAGATGAGTCAGGTGGGTCGGATACTCTCAAGGGAAACGGGAAAAAGTGAGAATTACTACGGAGATTTCTTAATTCAGACTCTATGGGAGTGGACAGAGCAATTAGCTGTTCCTAAATTAAGTGATTATGGGTAGTCCCTACAAACTGATGCAGTTGAGAATGGGATCTTCTTCGAGATCCGCGCTTTGGTAGTCGCACTTCGTGAACGCGGCGCGCTAAAAAAACTCAATGTAATATAGAGCAATTACATAAAAGAAGCCTATATAGGATAAGGTTTTGCTAGGATAGATAATATTTTGTTGTTTTGAAGGGAGCGAGAAATTGTTAAGTACTTACACAAAATTATTTACACATACCGATTGTCTATACGCTATATTTTTCAACGATTCCACGTCAGGATAGTGTGTAATTAATTGTGTTTACCTACTTACCAAATTTACCCTGGGATTTTCTACAAAAGATTTATTGCTGCTTGAGTATCACCAAAGTAATGTCATCAAACACTTTTTGTACCCCAATAAATGCCCTGAGATCGTCAATGACTGCTTGCTTAATTTCTTGAGCATTGTGCTGCCAATTTTGACTAATAACCTCACAAAGCCGCTCCAGACCATATTGTTTTTTCTCCAGATTGAAAGCTTCGGGGATGCCATCGGTGTAAAGAACTACCCCATCCCCAGGATGTAACTCAACCATAGTGTGGTCAATAAAATCAGCAATATCATCGTCTAGACCAATGGGTAAGCCTAAATCCATGGTGTCAATACGTTCAATATGACCTCCCGATCGCACCACCAGGGTTTCTTCATGTTGTCCACTGATACTAACTCTGCCCTCTGAGTAGTTGAGAATGGCTAGGGTGAGGTTTTTATCAGAGTTCATCCGTTGCACGTTGCGGTAGAGGGTGCGGTTTAGGGTATCTAGGAACCTGACGGGATCTTGCTCGCGGATTTCTTGCAGGGTACGCACTGCGGTTTGGGTCATCAGCATCAACAGACCACTCTCTAAACCATGCCCTGTTACGTCGCCAATGCCCAGGGTGATAACGCCATCCGTCTCCAGCACGTCGTAGTAGTCTCCGCCCATTTCATCTGCCGGTTCCATAAAGCCAGCGATATCCAGACCCTCGATGCTTTCCAATTCTTCGGGTTTGGGCAAAATCATCTGCTGAATCTGCCTAGCCACGTCCAGTTCTGCTCCCAGGCGCAGGTTTTCGACCTTAAGTTTTTCATTGAGTTGGGTGATTTCGGCATTGGCAGCAGCCAGTTGGGTGGTACGTTCGGCAACTTTAGCTTCTAGGGTTTGACAGAATCGAGCATTTTTGATCGAGATTGCTGCTTGGGTAGTGAGGAGGTTGAGAACTTCGATGCGGTCTGAGGTAAAGGCTTCTGTAGTAAGGTGATTTTCCAAGTAGAGAATGCCGAGGAGTTCTCCTTGATTGAGAATCGAGGTGCAGAAGAGACTTTTGGGTTGCTTTTGGAGCAGGTAGGGGTCGGCGGTGAAGGTCTGGTCTTGTGGGAGGTTGTTGATGAGTAGGGGCTGTTGAGTTCGTTTAACGGTGTTAATAATGGTGCTGGGTAAAGTGTCGGCTTGGTCGAGAGGAGTAGTAAATATGTAACAATTGTTGTTATCGCATTGGGCTACGATTTCCCAAGTGCCGGAGTTGTTTAAAATTAAGGCTCCTTTGTCAGCTCCAGCATTTTCCAGGACGATGTGCATCATTTTAGAGAGCAAGGCATCCAGTTCGATTTCTTGGGAGAGAGCTTGGGAAGCTTTGATGGCAGAGGTCAGGTCGAGGACAGAGGTACTGAAGGTGTTTGAGTCAAGGCTTTGGGTGAAAGTTTGCAGATTGCTGGCACTGGGGAATGTTTCTCCTGGTTGCCGAATCTGAGTTAGGAGTTGAGGATAGGTTTGTTGCAGGTGGTCAGTTTTAGCCAATGCTCCCCATCGTGTATAGCAATGGTAGGCTTCTTCCATGTAGCTGACGGCAAATTTTTCTTTGCCCCAGTGGAGGTAAAATTTAGCAGCCAGTTCGTTAGCCAGGGCTGCTTCTTGAATATATCCATTGGCTTTGGCTCCAGCGATGGCGCGATCATATAAGTTCATTGCGTCAAGATATTGCTGGGAAATGCGAGCAATTTCTGCTTCTACCAACATATACTTGTGCAAGAAATTTTCTGGACAGTTCTCTGCCCAGAGTTTCATTCTGCTTTGATTGGATTGTATTTTGGCTAGGTATTGCTTTTGCTGGGACTCCGGACAATTTGGATAGAGGGCTGCCAGGATCACAGAGGTGTAAAAGTTATTTTCCGCAATTGAAATAACACCAGGAATATCAGAAAGCAGACTTTCTCCCTCTACCGCATAATTAAGTGCTTCGTCAAGACGATCGAAGAGATAGGCGATCTGGGATTTTATAATTAAGTAAGGGCAGATAAATAGAGTTGTTTTCCGAATTTTGCAATTTTCAAAATGTTCTAATTCGTCGATTGTTTCATCAATTTCTGTTCCAGACAGGTTACAGATCGTGAGCTGACAGCCTAAAATTACATCAACAGCAACCTCATTTTTTATCTTCCGAGAAAACAGTAAATAAGCATTTAATTCCTCTATATATTGCTGCAAATTGCAACCATCATAAAAACGGTTGTAGCATTGATATAAAAATGTGTACGAGGCAAATTGAATTTCCCCCGAATCTAGACCCGCTTGATAGGCATCTTGAGTCAGATAGTGCGATCGCGTTAGAGGCTCGCCCCAATGGTTCAAATGACCGACCAGCACCTCTAAAACCAGAGTCTTTTGTACGAGATCGTTGAATTTTTCACTAAGCTTGAGGGCAAGAATACCAAACTCATAACCGGCCTTATAATCTCCCATAATGGCACATTGCAAGATGCCGTAGCAGGCATACATATAGGCAGATTCAGCAACATGGCCGTATTTGAGGGAGAGATTAACCGCTTTGCTATCAACAACAAAGAATAGAGGTTGACAGGACATAAAGGCAGGAGGAACCAAATAATTCAACAGCTTCATTGCGACTTTTTTGTCTGCAATTCTCATTTCTGGTAGATCAATCAAGGACTCAATTGAGCGAGACTCTAAACGTTGATTAATTTGCTCAAACTCGACATCTAAGGCACTTTTAAAGTCATTTTCAGGAAGCTCAATGTCTAGATTTGCCAGAGCTTTGCGTCCAACGTCAATTGCCTTCCCATGCTCGGCAATGAAAGTATATTGAATTACTAATAAGTTATAGAGTTCTCCTTTCTCAATGGGTGATTTTAAACGTTCTAACGCATAATCTACAAAACCCTTAGACTGTTCAAAGTTACCCTTCAAATATTCGACAGTTGCCAGTTCTTTATAGAAAGAAAAAGTGAGATCGTATTGAGTATTCCAGCTATTCCCTTCTAAAAGTGCAATTCCCACCTCCAAATACTTGAGTGCAGCAACATAGGCAGTGGAGAACTTTGCTTTTTTAGCTGCCATTAAATTCAGTTGGGCGAGTTCATCTCGTTGTTTTGGCTCGGTAATTAAAGCCGTTCCATAGTTTAATTGACTCACTAGCTCAAAAATTCTCTCTTCTCTGGTTTCTGGAGATGTCTTTTGCAGTAGCAGTTGTCCAATGCGGTAATGGGTTACTTGCTTGAGTTCTTCCGGGATCAGAGAATAGGCAGCTTGTTGAACGCGATCATGCAAAAAACGATAGCTAACTGCAACTGACTCAGTGTTGGGTTCCCTGTTTGGCTCTCCTTGGAAAAACTTGTAGGTCTCAGTTTCGGGAAGTACAAATTCCTCTGACAAAGCTTGCCATAAATCCCTGGCTACCTCCTCTTGGGTTGCCTCACAGATAACCGCCAACGTCCCCCCCTCAAACCGATTGCCAATACAGGCTGCCAGTTTTAACACTTTCTGTGTCGCCTCTGGCAGTTTGTGCAACCTTCCCACCATGAATTCCACTACATCCTCGGTGAGAGCCAACTGACGAACTTTCAGCAGATCCCATAGCCAATATCCCACCTCCCCATCAAATTGAATACACTTCTCCTCATGCAACCCCTGTAAAAATTGAGTCGTAAAAAAGGGATTTCCCTGGGTCTTTTGATAGACCAATTCTGATAACGGCGTAGCGACTTTCACTGAACACAGCAAAGTATCGGCAATCAAACGAGTAATATCCACTTCCCCCAAAGGGTTCAGGGTTAGAGTATTGAGCGTTGCCCCCTGTTTCTGAATTTCGACTAGCGCCAGCATCAACGGATGGGCGGGAAATACCTCGTTATCCCGATAGGCTCCCAACACCAGCAAATAACCTGCTGCCGATTCGTCCAGCAACAACTTCAGCAGATTCAACGAAGCCGAGTCTATCCACTGCAAGTCATCAAGGAAAATAACCAGGGGATGCTCTTTGGTTGTGAAAACACGCACAAACTTGCCAAACAACAAATTGAAGCAATTCCGTGCTGCACTGTCAGGAAGTTCTGGTACAGCCGGCTGTTTGCCAATGATTAGTTCCAGTTCTGGAATTACCTCAATGAGTCTCTGACCATTTTCTCCCACTGCTGCCAGGATTTTCCTTTTCCAAATGGCTAGTTCCTCATCCGACTCTCCCAGCAATTGCCCCATCAAGTCTCGGAAGGCTTGCACGAAAGCTGAAAAGGGAATGTTGCGATTAAACTGGTCAAATTTACCTTTAATGAAATAGCCCCGTTGCTTAACTATGGGTTTGTGAACTTCGTTGACCACCGCCGTCTTACCAATCCCTGAAAAACCCGCCACCAGCATCATTTCTGTGGTGCCATTGGCAACCCGTCCGAAGGCATCGAGCAAGGTTTGGACTTCTCTTTCCCTTCCGTAGAGTTTTTCTGGGATGATAAAGCGATCGCATAAATCCCTCGATCCAAGCTGGAAGGGGTTGATTTCTCCTGTGGCTTGCAACTGTTGCTCACATCGCTCTAGATCGTGCTTCAAACCCAAGGCACTCTGATAGCGGTGTTCGGCATTCTTTGCCATTAACTTCAGGACAATCTTTTGTATCATCTCTGGAACCACCGACTGCTCACTACTGCTGGGAAATTCCACTGCTTGGGCAATATGACAATGCACTAACTCCATCGGGTCCCTGGTGGTAAAGGGTAAGCTTCCCGTCAGCAGTTCAAAAAATGTCACTCCCAAGGAATAGAAATCCGTGCGGTAGTCAATACCCCGATTCATGCGTCCGGTTTGCTCGGGAGAGATGTATGCGAGAGTCCCTTCCAGGAGGTTCGGGTTGATAAGTTGCTGCTGCTCTTTGGGCAACACACTGGAGATACTAAAATCGATGAGTTTTACCAGGCGGGTTTCAGGGTGGATGAGGATGTTGCTGGGTTTGATGTCTTTGTGAATGATGCGTTTTTGGCTCAGATAATGGAGAACTTCACTCAGTTGAATGGCAATGGCTAGGAATTCGGTTAGGGAACGGGGGTGCTCCTGCCAATAGTCCCAGAGGGATATCTCACCTTCATCCTTCATTACCAGGGCATAACCATTACCATAGTCTTCTAGGGCGAGAGGTTGAACCAGCAGAGGATGCTCTAGCTCACGGGTGAGCAGGTATTGGTTGCGGAATTTTACTAACTCATTGACGTTGGGGTGGTGATTGCGTAGAACTTTGATGATGACTGGTTGACCATCAATACCTCGGATGGCTCGATAAACCAGGGTTTTAGTTCCAGTATAGATTTGGTTAGTTTCTTGATAATCAGGAAGGTTAAGCATCTTCATCTGGGTCAATTCGACCAGAGGTCTCGTAATCGGGAGATTGGTAAGATTCTAGTACTTTGTCAAGATTGATTTGAGGGATAGGTAATAGGTAATAGGGGTCAAGTTTCAGATGTCAGAAAATTCTCCCTTGTCTTCCTTGTCTCCCTTGTCCTCCTTGTCCTATCTCAATCCATTATTTCAAAATTGACATACTACTAGCGGGATGACGCTCTAGGCTGTATGAGAGACTATAAGGGGGATTGAGACAAATGACCAAAAAAGATAGGTTGAAGATGAAGACATCAAGCCTACTGTAATGTAATGTTACCTGAAAATTTAACTTTGCTGGGACGTATGGCCATCAGTACCTTAAACCAGGAAACATCGCAACTCCATCTAAATCAAAATACAATTTAAGGTGATAATCATGTCTGAACAAAGTAACCTTTATCATCAAGACTTCGATCTTTGGCTAAAAAAATCGGCAACTGCCATCAAAAATAAAGATTTCCAAAATATCGACTGGGATAACTTGTTGACAGAAATCGAAGATATGGGCAAAAGCCAAAGACGAGCTTTAGAAAGTTATACTAGACGATTAATTCAACACATTTTAAAACTTAAGTATTGGAAATCTGAGCGAAAATACAATTCTCAGCACTGGAGAATCGAAGTGAGAAATTTTAGAAGAGAGGTCAAAAAAATCCTCGAAGATTCTCCCAGTTTATATAACTACTTATCCCAAAACTATCCAACCTGGTATAGTAAAACTATCAGAGAAATGCGTGAAGACTTTGACATTCCAGACCATGCATTAATTCCGTTAGAAATAATGATGAGTCAAGAATATTACGGATAAACTACCACTCGATTTGCGATCGCTCCTAGGTTTGAGATAAGACAATTTTGTTAAACGGTTATTGCTGTTTGAGTATCACCAAAGTAATATCATCAAACACTTTTTGTTTGCCAATAAATTTTTTGACATCATCAATGACTGCTTGTTTAATTTCTTGGGCTGTAAGCTGCCAATTTTGACTAATTACCTGACAAAGCCGTTCCATCCCATATTGTTTTTTATCCAGATTGAAAGCTTCGGGAATCCCATCGGTGTAAAGAACTACTCCATCACCAGGATGTAACTCAATCATAGTGTAGTCAATGAAATCAGCAATATCATCGTCTAGACCAATGGGTAAGCCTAAATCCATTGTGTCAATGCGTTCAATGTGACCTCCAGCACGGACTACAAGGGTTTCTTCATGTTGTCCACTGATGCTAACTCTGCCCTCTGAGTAATTAAAAATGGCTAGGGTCAGGTTTTTATCAGAGTTCATCCGTTGCACGTTTCGATAAATAGTGCGGTTGAGAGTATCCAAAAATCTAACTGGATCGTTTTCCTTGATTTCTTGGAGGGTACGGACAGCAGTTTGAGTCATTAACATTAAAATACCACTTTCTAGGCCATGCCCCGTGACATCACCAATGCCCATTGTCACTAAACCGTCAGCGTATAACACATCATAATAGTCGCCTCCTACCTCATCAGCAGGAGTCATATAGCCTGCAATATCAACACCTTCAATAGCTTCAAGTTCTTCTGGTTTAGGCAAAACCATTTGCTGAAGTTGTCTGGCAACATCCAACTCAGCACCCATACGCTTT
>JASJEK010000143.1 GCA_030064915.1 Xenococcaceae cyanobacterium MO_234.B1 | reverse complement strand
TTTATTAAAATACCAGCCTTTTAACGCTCTTCATTTAATTGTTAGGCTCTTACTGCTAACTGATGAAGGCTGGTATTTTAATTTTTTGCTCCTTCCTTAGCTGTCATCGAGAATAATTGGCGAATGCCAAGGCGCCAATCATTCTGCTGTTTGTCCAAAGTCCAAATTTTCCGTTAGAACCAGAAAAATTCATGAAATTTTACAAGTGGCGCAGAGGAATTGAAAATAAATATTCCCAACTACTATCGGAACTTATTTTGCTTTTCTTATTAGCTTCCCTGGTGGATGGATTTATTGGTAGACTTATTATTGTCCTCCTATTTTTTCTAGTTATTCTTTCCATTATCAGGACATTTAATTTAGACCAAAAAATTCTTTTACTACTTTTATTTATTGCTGGAACTCGATTTTTCACCGAACTTTTTGTCGTATATGAAGCTGCTCAAGGTGTAGTTGTCAACAAGCCTTTGTGGTTGGTTAACAATGTAATTACAATTTCTTTTCTCACCATGGCGATTGTTATCATTAACCGAGAAATATTTACTGTAAAAAAAGTCAATGTCGATACAATTAAGGGTGGAATCTCTATCTTTCTCTTGATTGGTTTTTTGTGGGCATTATTTTATAGTACTATATATATTTTGAATCCAAATGCTTTTTCCTCTTCCATAGAAACAATAGATTTGTTTGGGTCAATGTTTTATTTTAGTTTTACTACCCTAACAACTTTGGGCTTTGGCGACATTACTCCTATCAGTGATTTAGCTAGGACTCTAGCTAATTTGCAGGCAATTGTCGGGATGCTCTATCCATCTATATTTATTGCCCGATTAGTAGCATTGTATACGGCAAATGAAATTCAGTAGAGCACAAAACAGGCGACCTCTTAAACTTTTTCTCACGATCTCGCGGAGCGATCTTGAAGTGCTTCCCCGAGAGAAAACTTGGTCAAAGTTGGTCAGCCTTCGCCGACCGCCCCTACGAATTTGGGGACTTTGACACACTCATCCCTTACAATCGGGGCGGTCGGCGCCCAATAACCTCTGGCTAAAACTTATCCATTTGAATAAGGCTGACCAACTTTGACTAACTTTTTTGTAGCCCTTCGCGCCTGCTTGGCAGATAGCGATCGCCTCAAGCTCCATTGGCGATCGCGCGCTGAGCTGATGAGATCTCCATAGAGCGTTTTTAACGGAAAATAAGCATTGGAAAACTGGGTTTCGTGTAGTATATTTGAAGCTTAAATCTGTGAGATGGGGTCGCTCTTAATAGAGAATTGTGAGAAACTGGATTGGGGAGAGGAGCGGGGAGACAGCAGGAGTGCCAACTCAGATGACAGGTTTCACTACCGAATCTCACCCCGTGAGCTGATGGAGATAGATTCTGGGATAGATGGTCAAATCATCTTACTCAGAGTAAGCCGAAAGTAGGATTGATAGATGAGTTTGGGGAAGAAAGAAGAACTAGTTTTTGAGAGCACTAGAAACGGGTAAAATTAGTTGTCAACCTGTCAATTCTTATATTTATCAGTGTTTTAGGGTTGTCCCAAAGGGTGTCCCCTATCTTGTCACTGACCCTGTCACCCGGCAGGAGGGAAGTAGCAGTGTGTAAAAGCTGTAAAAGAGACGGAAAAAATTTTCTCTCCATCTATTGTGCCATATTAGAGACAGAATGACTACAGAAAGAACACAGAGTCTTGTAATTTCAAAAAAACAAATATCATACATAAGCCTAAGATAACAGGTTATTCTGATGCTCAGGCAGCAGCTTTTTGTGGCGAGTGGTGTGGTGCGGTGCCAAAAAACCGAGTAAAAATGGCTAAAGTTTACACAGGACAAAGGATACAGCATATTTGCTTACGGGCGCATACTAGAAGCATAAAAATGCGTACCCCAGGCTACTCAGAGAGTCCCCCATAGCAATACTTAAGTACTAGTTTGCAAGCGGGACAAAAAGTATGTATGTTGTATATCGTGTTTTAAAAGAGGTTGAGTTTAAAATTGAACGGACAAAATCAATTGGGAGTGCTATGTGAGAGAGCATTGTGAATCAGTAAAATCAAAAAACAGTGTAGTGATCATGATTGATCTAAGAAAGGAAAAAAACTGCACCAAATAATGACTGTAGTTTAGACTAACGAAAAGGCGAAAGGAGAAAACAGAGAGAGAATGAAGAGCAAATAGGGAGAAAATGAAAATACCAACTAAATTCAGAAATTTTAGATTTTGGATTGTCCCCATCCTGAGCTTGTAATGTTCTGATAGATTCCCCTATCAGAAACTGGAAACAGTAGCTCTTGCCAGCCATGAGGTAAAGATTCTCGCCTGCCAATCAGGAGCATCCCCCCGGGGACTAATCTTTGGCTAATTCCTGAGAGGATTTGCTGCTGTAAACTTGGCTCGAAGTAGGTAAAGGCCAGATTGCGGCACAAAATTAGGTGAAATGAGCCCAACGGCATCTGTTGGCGGATGTCCTGCTGCTCAAATTGAATGCCCTCCCGAAAGGCGGGTTTGAGGCAATAGTGCTCGTTGGCGGTAAAAGCCTCTTCCCTCCAAGCTTGAGGGAGTTCCCTGAGCGTTCCGGCTGAATAACAGCCGCGCCTGGCTCTTGAGAGAAGATGTCCATCAATATCGGTGGCGAGAATTTGCCAGGGCAGAGAAATTTCTGCATCAGGCAGGCCAAAATACTCCAGCAGCTTGAGGGTATAAACTTCTTCTCCCGAAGCACAGCCAGCACACCAGCAACGAACGCTCTTATCTCCCCTGGTGATGGCTAAGTGCAGCAGCTTGGGCAGTTCCCGACACAGTTGCTCGAAGGCAGGAGCATCTCGATAGAAGCGAGAGATGGTAATGCGACAGCAGGCGTCCACCACTGACCACTCATCGGGATGAGCTAGTAGGTAAGCAGCATAGTCGGTAAAGTCGTCTAGCCCCAGTTGTTTGAGGCGGCTTTTCAAGCGCCGGCAGACTTGGCGTCGCACTCGCCGAAAGCCCGTCCAGCGCATGCGTAGCTGGGGGAGGACTGTCTGTAAAAAGCTGACACAGTGGGAATCTTTCAAGTCTTGTTATCTACTTATTTATGTGGACCTATTTACCAGCGCGTCTAAGAAACAGAAGTTCCCCTCACAGTGCGAGTAGTATAATTCTAGCTATTGAAGTAACGCTTTTCGGCTTCAAGTTGTTGAATTAGGTTGGTTTCACCCTTGGCTCTGGCTACTTCAAGACGATGTTCCAAGCTCTTCAATATGTTCGCTTGATGGACTTTGGTTAGATCTTGTTTCTTCATTATCTTATCCTCCTTCTTCTCTAAATACGGATTAAAAATACTTTCTATAATCTCAAAAACATTATCAGTATATATGGTATGTGACATCCTCCCGACGCTAATTGCTACCGCAATATAGCGCGGGCTTCCCAACCTCACGATTAGGCATTGCTCCCCTAACACCGCTCTTGTGTGCTGCGCCACTTATCTAGAACAAAGTTCCCCGACAGTACGACGGGGCTTTTAAAGGGCGGAAGTAAATTCCGCCCGCAGCCCCTTGACTTGAGAGCCAATTTCTTGCTTTTCGGGAGTCCCCCGATACGTTTCTATTCCTCGATTACAGAGTTCTTGGGCTGATGCAATGTCTCTATCGACTTCATATAGGCACTCAAGGCAAAAGTGAACTCTCTTCGAAAGATTTTTCCTGACCTCTACACGACAATTAAATTATGTTACCACAAACTTGCTTGTTTGGTAACATAGACCCTGCATCGCTCTCACGAGGAGCTGCCTGCCGAATTTACTTCGGCAGTTTAAAAGCCCCGTCCCGCTCGGTTCTTTAACTTAAATTTTAATCAAATTTGTAGTTTTGTTAACTTAATTGAAGCAAAAATTTGGTAGTTTACTTAAGTTTTGACCCGCGATCGGGCAAACTAGAGGGTAGAGGACTAACATTAAAGTAAAGTTAGCCTTTACATTGCTCTTATAGTTCTATCTTTAAAAGAATCCGTTAATGATCTGGCCTTTTAGAAAAAAAACCCGCAAACAAATAGCAAAAATTGAGATTACAGGTGCGATCGCGTCTGAGACTCGCAAGCGCGTCCTTAAAGCTTTTAAAACCATAGAAGAAAAAGAGTTTCCTGCTCTTCTATTACGTATTGACTCCCCTGGAGGAACAGTAGGAGATTCTCAGGAAATCTACTTTGCGCTAAAAAAACTGCAAGAGGAAAAAGATATTCAGGTTGTAGCTAGTTTCGGTAATATTTCTGCTTCTGGGGGAGTATATATTGGTGTAGGAGCAAAAAACATAGTAGCCAACCCAGGAACCATCACTGGTAGTATCGGAGTTATCCTCAGAGGTAACAATCTGGAACGGTTACTAGATAAAATCGGTGTTTCTTTCAAAACTATCAAATCAGGTCCTTATAAAGATATTTTGTCTTTTGATCGAGAACTAACTGATGAAGAAGAAAAAATTTTGCAAGAATTAATAGATACTAGTTACGACCAGTTCGTCAAAACTGTAGCAGAAGGACGCAATTTACCAGTAGAAACAGTTAAAAATTTTGCTGACGGCAGAATTTTCACAGGAGAACAAGCTCTAGAATTGGGAGTGGTAGATCGTCTGGGAACAGAAGAAGATGCTCGTCGTTGGGCTGCGGAATTAGCAGGACTCGATCCAGAAAAAGCGGAATGTTTCACCATCGAAGAACCAAAATCTCTAGTGAATCGAATTATCCCAGGAAGAAGCCAGACCAAATCAAGTATTGGTGCTGCAATAGATTGGGTAGAATTTGAACTAGCAACTTCTGGTCAACCCCTCTGGTTGTACAGACCTTAAGTAATATTGTTGGCAAGATTTAGTGGAGGAACAAATTGTGGACTGGAAAGTGCGGGGAATTAGAGGTGCAATTACTGTTGCTGAAAATAAAATTGAAGCTATCACAGAAGCAGTGACAGAATTGCTTGATGAAATTGAAACTCACAATCAATTCGACTCTAAAGATATAATCTCCGTATTTTTTACCGTTACTTGCGATCTAAACTCTATATTTCCTGCTGCGATCGCCCGTGAGCGTCCTGGTTGGGATAAAGTACCTCTACTAGACTTGCAGCAAATGTATGTCCCTGGAAGCTTAGATCGTTGTATTAGGGTTCTAATTCAGGTAAATACCCTTCAGCCTCAATCAGGAATAGTTCATTGTTATTTGCGTAATGCTGAAAAATTACGTCCTGATTTGAGTTTAACAGTAGAAGGACAAGTTTTTGGTTGAGGCAGGGCGAGGTTTCTGAGGGGCTGTCTCTGAAGGTTTCTACCGCTCCCCCTGCTTTGACAGCAGGTGGAGTAAATTTTATGAGGAAATTGTCGAATATTCTAGTGTTTACGCCACCAACCCATAAATAACTTTTCTAATTCAACCCAAACAAATATCAAACTACTAAATCCTAGACAAATCACAAGTTGCTGTAAGGTTAATATTTCTGTATCAAAAAAACTCCTTAAAGGTGGAAGATAAATTAACATTAATTGTAAAACAACAGTAACTACCACAGAAGCTAAAAGATAAGGATTAGAAAAAGGGTTTAATTGGATAGTCAATCGATCTTGCGATCGCACTGCCAGAGCGTGTCCCATTTGGGCAATACAAAGAGTAGTAAAAACCATTGTCTTCCAAGCGTTGGGGTTTCCTGCTGACTCTCCAGCATGATAAGCCCATACCATAAGAGTAATGGTAATAATCGAGAAAATAATCCCAATACGGATAATATACAAGCCTAAACCCCTAGCAAAAATACTCTCTTTCGGACTACAAGGAGGACGCTCCATAATATCAGGTTCAGGGGGTTCAACAGCGAGGGCGAGGGCTGGTAAACCATCGGTAACAAGGTTCATCCAGAGAATTTGTAAGGGGGAAAGAGGAACATCTGGTAAACCAATTATCGGGGCGGTAGCAATAACAATTACTTCTCCGATATTACTACCCAGGATGTATTTAATAAAGCGACGAATATTACTATATACAACTCTTCCTTCTTCTGTTGCAGCGACAATAGTGGCAAAATTATCATCTAGCAACACCATATCACTAGCTTCTTTGCTCACATCTGTTCCCGTAATACCCATCGCAATACCGATATCCGCCTGTTTCAGTGCTGGTGCATCGTTAACCCCGTCTCCAGTCATCGCGACAAAACCATCTTGTTTTTGCAAAGCTTGAACGATGCGGAGTTTATGTTCAGGAGCAACGCGAGCGTAGATACTAGTAACTAAAACTTCTTGTTCCAAGTCCCTTTGAGATATGTATTCTAGTTCCTTTCCTCTTAAAACCCGATCGCCTGATTGAGCAATGCCCAATTTTTCTGCGATCGCCCTAGCCGTAAGTTGATGATCTCCTGTGATCATAATGGGGCGAATTCCTGCTTGCTGACACTTCCTCACAGCTTCTTTTACTTCCTTTCTCGGTGCATCCATCATCCCCACTAAACCCAGCCAAATCATCTCAGTTTCTGTAGTTTCCGCAAGCTTATCATCGGGAATTGCTGACAGAGGTTTATAGGCAAAACCTAAGACTCTTAGGGCTTCTTCTGCTAGGCTGTCATTGGTTTGAAGAATGTTATTTCTCTCTGCTGCTGTTAAAGGTAATAAGCGATCGCCCTGTTGATAAGAAGTACACCTTTCTAAAATTAATTCAGGAGAGCCTTTTGTAAACATCACATATTCATCATCAGATAAAGACAAAGGATTTAGAGTGTCTACAGGATAGATTACACTCATGCGTTTCCGTTCTGAAGAAAAGGGAAACTCCCCAACTCGCCTAGTCTGACTATTTAAACTATGTTGGTCAAAACCTGCTTTTCCTGCCAGAGATAATAAGGCAACTTCTGTCGGATCGCCTAAGATATCCCATTTTCCTTGAGTATTTTGAAACAAGGAGGCATCATTACATAAAACACAAGCAATTAACTGTATTTTTAGCTCAAAACCTAGTTCATGGGACGAATGCCCTGGGTTATGGAGCGAATGCCCTGGTTCATAGGGCGAATATTTTGGTTTATGGAACGAATGCCATTCGCTCCTACAAAATTCCCCTACAGGTTCATATCCTTCCCCTGTAACCTCCCATGAACCCCCCAAGGTTACTACCTGTTGCACAATCATTTTATTTTGGGTCAGAGTTCCCGTTTTATCAGAACAGATAGTATTAACTGAACCCAAAGTCTCTACTGCTGGTAATTTACGGATTAAAGCGTGACGTTTCACCATCCGTTGTGTACCCAAAGCTAAAGTTACAGTAATAACCGCAGGTAAGCCTTCTGGTACTACTGCTACTGCCATAGAAAGAGATACTTCAATTAAATGTTGTAAGTGACTCCACCCTGCTTTTAATACCCCAATCACAATGACCAAAGCCACCAGAGATATCGAACCACTAACTAGAGCCTTTCCTAACCCATCCATCCTTTTTTGTAAAGGCGTTGACTCAGTTTCGACTGATTGGAGCATCTGGGCAATTTTCCCCAATTCCGTCCTCATTCCCGTTGCGGTGATGACGGCTTTGGCTTTTCCTTGTAAGATTTCTGTACCAGTAAAAACTAAATTAACGCGATCGCCTAAAGGGGTATCTTCTGGTAAACCCCGATCCAGACAGGATTTAAATACCGCATGGGCTTCTCCTGTTAGGGCTGATTCCCGCACTTGGAGGTTACAAGCTTCAATAATTTGTCCATCCCCACAAACACGATCTCCAGCTTCTAAAAAGATAATATCTCCAGGAACTAACTGCTTCGCAGTGATTTCGGCTCTTTTCCCTTCTCGAAATACTTGCACCACAGGAGAAGAGAGATTTTTTAAAGCAGCAAGGGCTTTTTCGGCGCGACTTTCCTGCAAATAGCCTAAAACACCATTAATAATTACAATTGAGAGAATGGCAATGGTATCTTTAAATGGTAATTTACCCTCTGGAACCCCTGAAGACTGCAAATTAATCACATCTAAGATGCCGGAAATTATAGCAACAGCGATCAACATCAACAACATAATGTCTCGAAATTGATCTAGGAAAATTTCCCAAGAACTACGTCCTGCTGCTTCCTGAATTTCATTAGTCCCATAATATTGCAATCGGTTCTGGACTACCGAGGTAGTTAAGCCCAAATTGCGATCGCTTTCTAAATCTTTGAGAGTCTGTTCGACAGTTTGGGTGTACCAAGGTCGTTCTGGATCGGGAAAAGAGTGGGATGGGAGATTCACAACACAATAAGTAGGATTCGATACCTCTGTCTGTCCCAATTATAGGATTTCTGCCTGTAACAAAAAAATGATAAAGTTCGATTTTGACAGAAAGAATCTTTCTAAATAAACAAAATATAGTAATAAATTGCTCGATCTCAATCAGAATATGACCCATAGCCCTTTATTAAGTAAAACTATTAGACCTATTGGAGCTAGTTCCCTCGATGATATTGCCACTTATCAAGATAAATTGTGGGCGATCGATGCTCGTAATGGCTATCTTTTAGAAATAGATCCCCTGAGCGATCATACCAGGATTCTTAACTCAAGTAATACCGCCGATTTTATTGGGGCTACTGGAATTGCGATAACCGATGAGACTCTTTGGGTTACCAGTGATGAAAATGTTTATTATTGTTCTTTAAAAGAAAAAACCTGGCAACTTCAACTGTTTACTCGTTTATCCTATCCGGCGGATGGCATTGCCGTCTGGGGCTCTACTGTATATATTACCTGTCAAAAAACAGGAGAAATCTTAATCTATAATCGCCAAACCCAAGAAAAGATCACCCATTTTTACACTGTGGGAATTGGCATCGAAAATATCACTGTCAAAGAAGAAGAGATTTGGCTCACCGACGACTTGGAACAAACGGTATATTGCCTCGAAAGAGCCACAGGAGAAGTAATTTTTAGTATCCTCACTCCCTTTGAATATCCCAAAGGATTAACTTTTTACACCGATCCTCATACCCAAAAGGAAATACTCTATGTCTGCTATGGGGGAGAAGAAGTCTATATTCGGGATAATCCTAACGTTCACCCCAACCACGAACTACAATATCGCGATCGCACTTTGATCCATCCCCTACATTTTAAATACAATTCTGAGCAAAAATACACCCTTTCCAATGGTTATTTAGTAGAAATGTCCTATGTAGAGGAAATCGACTCCCTCGATCCTGTAGTATTAAAAGACTTACAATGGCGTATCGCTTTACCTGCCGAAACCGATAGACAAAAAATTCGCGAAGTAACTCCCATTGGTTTACCTTTTACCGAAGAAATCGAAAATGGTCAGAGAATAGCTGTTTTTAAGTTCGACCCCTTCACTACAGAAAAACGTTATATCTTTGGTTGGAAAGCTATTTTAGAAGTATGGAGTATTAAATATCAGATTGCCCCTCAAGATTGCGAAGCCCTACCGGAATTAGGCACAGAATTAAAACAAAAATATCTTGTTGATAATGACAATCTGGCAATGAATACAGAGATCATTCAACGGGCTGCTCAAGATGCGATCGCTAGAGAAACCAATATACTCAGAAAAGTTTATAGTATTCGCAACTATGTCTATGACAAACTGAGTTATGGCATTCGTCCCCATATTGACACCCCTGATCTTGTCTTAAAACGGGGTGTGGGTTCTTGTGGAGAATATTTAGGAGTCTTACTCGCCCTGTGTCGTCTCAATGATATCCCCTGTCGCACCGTGGGAAGATATAAATGCCCTGCCAATAGCGATCGCAAAAATGTCCCCCTCCTCCCAGATTTTAATCATGTTTGGATGGAGTTTTATCTCCCTGGTATCGGTTGGCTACCAATGGAATCTAATCCTGATGACATCGTCGAAGGAGGTCCCTATCCTACCAGGTTTTTTATGGGTTTAGCTTGGTATCATGCAGAGATGGCTAAAGGAGTTCCTTTTGAAAGACTAATTAGTGAGGGTGTTCCTGTTGATAAAGAAAAGGTTTCTATTGGAGAGTTAGCCCTTAATCATGTGCGATTTATTATTTTAGAAGAATTGCAACCATGAACTCGAATAACGTGAGTTCGGAGTTCGGTGTTCGTAGGGACGTTCCATGGAACGTCCCTACAGGA
>JASJEK010000021.1 GCA_030064915.1 Xenococcaceae cyanobacterium MO_234.B1 | reverse complement strand
CCTCTGGTGCGATCGCAATTTTATCCACTAACCAAGGTAAATTATCTTGCAACACTTCCCAACCGCTACGAAATACTAATAAAGCTACAGGAAAGGCTAACACCACATCTAACCATTGCAATTGAGGCAAGTTTAAAACTTTAGCTTGCCAAACTCCTACTAAACCACCCATAACTAATAACGTCACCCAAATATCACTCATGGTGTGTTTTGCATCAGCAACGAGAATGGCACTGTTAATTTTTCTACCGACTCTACCTTCATAAACTGCGACAAAAACATTAACTACCAAAACTACAACTAACAGCCCTAATTCATCTGGAGATACTTCTACCGAGTTTCCCCCTATCACCATACGGGCGATCGCAGTTTGGAGAATTTCAAAACAAGCAATACCTAGAAAAGTCGCAATACCCAACGCACCTAAAGCTTCAAATTTTTGATGTCCGTAGGGATGTTCTCGATCTGGTAAAGGGGAAGAAAAACGATTAGCGACTAAACCTAAAATGTTATTAGCACTATCTGTAACACTGTGCAGCGCATCAGCTTGTAAACTCAGAGAGCCTGTAGCAATGCCTAGTGTTGCTTTTAGTATCATGACAAATAAGTTCAATATTAAAGTAATCAGTAGTACTTTACGAACTTGGGAGCGTTTATCTGGCATTGGTTAGAACCATATTGAAACTTTACGTATCAGCAGGAATACCAATACTTTTTTAATGATGAATTATGAATTGATAGTTGCTAATTATGATAACAGTGGAGTTATTAACGCTCCAATTTAGTGAGAGTAGTTGTTAAACCGTAGTAATACGGGGCAAAACGTAGCAATACGGAGTAGCCAGCTACACCAGATTAAGTACCATGAGTACTACGCTTGATTGGTCAATACCTCAATGAGATTAGCTAGTCTCAAGCGGTTAGAGGACTTGCCTTATAAACGCCTGGGGTTTCCCCAGGCGACAGGCACTCAGGAACATTAGCTGTGTTAACCAGAAGAAAAACCTTTCTCAGTACCAAGCCAATTAAGCATTATCAAAGCCAACATCACTCGCAAGAGAAGTTCTTATGAACAATTACGTTTTTATCATAGATACTAATAAGCAACCATTAAAACCAACTACTCCCAAAAGAGCTAGAGAATTAATGAGCAAAGGAAAAGCTGCGGTATTTCGTCGTTATCCTTTCACTTTGATTCTCAAGCAAGAATACGAACCAACACAACCTTATTTAGAATTGCGGCTCGATCCTGGCTCTAAATTTACTGGCTTTGCTCTAGTTAATCCTAAAAACGAGGTTATTTGGACAATGGAATTAGAACATCGAGGGCAACAAATATCTCAGTCTTTAACAAAAAGAGCTGGATTTAGGCGTTCTCGTCGCAATCGCCATACTAGATATAGAAAGAAAAGATTCAATCGTTCTAAACCAGAAGGCTGGCTAGCACCATCTTTGATGCATCGAGTTCAAACTATAGAAACTTGGATTAAGCGGATATGTCGTTATACACCAGTAGGAACTATCACTATTGAAAAGGTGAAGTTTGATATGCAAAAGCTAGAAAACCCAGATATTCAAGAGGTTGAGTATCAACAAGGAACACTAGCAGGATATACAGTTAGAGAAGCGTTACTAGAACATTGGAAACGTAAATGTGCTTATTGTGGAGTGGAAAATGTCCCCCTACAAATCGAGCATATTAAACCTAAGTCTAAAGGTGGTTCTAACAGATTTAGTAACTTAACTTTAGCCTGTGAATGTTGCAATCAAACCAAAGGAAATCAATCTCTAGAAGACTTCTTAGCCAATAAACCAGAAGTTCTCCATAAAATTAAATCTCATTGCAGAAAATCTTTAGCTGATGCTGCTGCAGTCAATGCTACTCGTCACAAAATTTTCGAGATAGCTGAGTTAACTGGATTGACCATCCAAGCTGGTAATGGTGCGCTAGCTAAATTAGTCAGAGCTAAATCTAATTTACCAAAAACCCATTGGATTGATGCAGCTTGTAATTCAATTAACGAGCAACCAATAAAACTTTTAACTTATCAACCGTTAATTGTTACTTGTAAAGGACACGGTAATAGACAAGCTATTAGATGCAATGCTTCGGGATTTCCTGCTATCACAATTAAGCCAAACAAGCAGGGTCAAAAAATAGTTAGCACAGTTAAGCCTAAACAAAAATACCATCATGTTAAAGCAGGAGATATTGTCAATGTCACCTTAAAAAAAGACCGCAAACATATTAAAAGCGGAACTTATACCGCTCGCGTTAAAACGCCAACCAAAACAGGTGTTGAAGTCAGAATTAACGGACATCGAATTAGCAGCAATTTGTTTGATTTTGTTCATCGCCATGATGGATATGATTATAGTTTTGCTGAACCTTTATCCATCTAAATACGGTTGACTACGTTTTACTCCAAAATAACGCTACCTAATTACAAGACTGTTCCTCTATGATTCCATTTACTCTTAACCTGATTCAAGGCTCTGTACAGATTAACTTTTCTCCTGAAGCAGCAAAAAATTTACAACAAGAAATATTAACTCTCATGCAAAGCCTCAAGACTGCTGCTAATAAAGTAGGAAGTCGCGGTACAAGACCCAAACCCCAACCACCAATGGAATATCGTCATACAGGGGATGTTTTTTTAGAAGTCTTTTGCAATCCCAATATTTATCCTAGTCCCTTTGCTGCCAAGGTATTATTAACAGTAAGAGATGACCGTATTCGTCTAACGAGTGAAGCAGAGCTTACTCAGTTAATTGAAGACATTAACCAATATCTTGAACAATCGGGACACAGTTAACAGATTGCAAGCTATATCAATACAATAAAATCAAATTCAGAAGATAGTAAGGTAGAAGCTGATGAACAACAATAACTTTTTACTGGAAACGGCTCAAAAAGGCTTTCGCATTACAGTAGGAGCAGCCACCTCTCTAATCGAAACAGTACAGAACCCCCAAAAAAGATCGGAAGCAATCTCCCAAATACAGTTGGAGTTAAATCAAAAAGCTCAGGAATGGGCGCAAAAGGGAGAAATTACTGAGCAGGAAGCCCAAGCATTTGTCAATAATTTACTCAATCAAAAACCTTGGGAAAAAGGCGCAAGTGGAATTAAAAACCCTAGTAACAATAGTTCTAACTCCAGTTCTAGCAATAATGTTAATTGGGAATTACAAGAGCTAATAGAAGAAATCGTTGCTTTAAGAACGGAGTTAGAAGCAATGCGTCAATCTGAGGATAATCAATAAGTATTAATCTTAATTAATATTAATCGTTATCCCATTTTTCGCAACTGAGGAGATCGCCAATATGATCGCGAAGTAAATAGTCACATCTTTCCAGTTCACACTCAACCCCTAACCATTCTCTAGCAGGTAAGTATTCACACAATACATATAGGGGTTGGCTACGACTAATAATACCTTTTTCTACCATTTGTCTTGCTTCGTTTCTTATAGTGTCAATGGATAGACGATAGGTACTTCTCGGTAAAGTTGTAGTAATACTCATGATCTTAAATTACTCTAGTAGTGAGCTTTAATTTATCAGTACTATTCCATTGCCATTGCACAATGGAAAATTTTTCTTTTACTTATCATAAACTAATTCCGATAGTAAAAAGACCTATTTTTTTCTGTAACATTGATTACGTTTTTTGAATTTAGTTTAAAGAATTGTTACCTAACTCTACCCTGGCTTAATATTTCTCGATTCGCACTGATTAGTTGCAAAAATTTACGTCTAATGTGAATTGTCGTAAAGTAAAAATCTCTTTAAAGCTAATAGCTATTAGCTATTAGCTGTTAGCTATCTGAAGTGTCAGAAGAGAACTCTCCTTAAACCGACGAGCTTGAGGTTAACGGCGAGAGTATGTCAATCACAATCTAAAGTAATAACTGTTACTTCGGGAGGACAAAATAATCTCCCAGGAGCATAAGTCCCTAAACCTCGGTTAACATACAGTTGATTTTTTCCTATTTGATGCCATCCTTCTGACCATTGCCAATATTTTACGACGGAAGAACATTCTTTAAGATAGGGAATATAGTTGCGTAAAAATTTGGGTGTTGACTTTCTAATTTGTTGTAGCAAAATAGGAGCAGCGCCATAACCAGGAATAACTACTTGTCCACCGTGAGTATGACCTGATAATTGTAGATCGACACGATATTTTTTGAGAACTTCCGCTGAGTCTGGATTATGGGAAAGTACAATACGTGGTACAGCAGAATTGATTTGACTAAAAATATTTTTAGTTTGAAATTCTCTTGACCAAAAATCAGCTAAGCCAACAATAGCTAATTCCTTTCCTAAAGGATAAACAATCTCATTAAACAGAATTTTGAGCTTAACTTCTGCTAAAGCTTTGATAATCTGTTGCTCGCTCTGCTTAGAAACAGAATCGTGATTACCTAAGCAACCATAAATACCTACTGTACTCTTCAACTCTTTTAACCTTAGTGCAAGCTGGGAAATAGTAGTAGGATCATCAGTAACAAAATCTCCTGTGATAAAAACTAGATCGGGGTTTTCTTGGTTACTAATTGCGATCGCATCTGCTAAAATACTTTCTGCAAGACGAATTCCGTCATAGTGTAAATCTGATAGCTGAACAATTTTAGTTCCCACAAGGGATTGAGGTAAATCAGCGATCGCAACGGTTAATCTTTCTATTTTGAGAGGTTCGGTTATGATTAGAGGCATTGGATAAGCTCTAAGGATTGTTAGGAGAAAAAAAGCAAAAAAATTATTAAGAATCTAATGTCTTTAAACTAATCTAATCTTCTTTAGATAATTTTAGTAATCTCTGCGACCATATAGGTTCTACAATGCAGAATACGATTTACACAAAATGTTAAAGTAATTAAAGATCGATCCAAAATGGCAAGCAAAAAAGTTCACGTCAAAGCCCATACTCGCACTATTCATACCAGAGTCTATAAGTTTGTTTGTCAGGGGTGTAATAAAAAAGTTGAAAGGGAGACATACGCTACAATTTGTCCTTCTTATGGCAATAAATGCAAGGGTGTGAGAGCTGATTGTCAAAGATTCACTAAATCCTGAATCCTGAATCAAAATCTATTTCTTCTGCTCATATCATCGCCTAATCTAAAATTATGTGGCTTGAACCTCCTGCAAAACCACCACAAGAAACGGAACAAACTCTAACTCAATTGGCGAGTTACTATCGTCAGTTGATTGCTTATCATCAACAGAGTGCTGCACTCGCATCTTCTAAACTCGCACAAGTAGAAGCACTACTCACCACTCACAATTCTTATTTGTCTCCTTCTTGGCAATATCCTGCCCCATTATCCCTGCAATTAGGGAATGCACCCGAATTAATTGCAGAGTTAGAAGAATCAGTCGATAAAAGTTTGCCAGAAGTTAAATTACCGCCCAAAGAAACCCTAACTAAAACCCTGCAACAACTACTCAAGCGGAATAAGGGTAAAATGCTTCGGTTAGATTATTTATCTTTGGAAGTGGCGGAAAAATTATCCATCCCTCCCTATGCTCAACCTCAACTTAAGCCCAAACTCAGAGAGTTATTGCAACAAGGAGAAGGGTTTAACCTGTGGTATGCAGTCCCCGACTCTCCCGACTGCTGGACGTTAAATTTAGCTGATTTTCCTGATTTAAACCCTCAATCTGTACCTAAAAAACCTAAAAAAAGGAAAAAGCCTCCTACCTACACCAAAAAACCCTACAATCTTTCTCGGTTGCCTGATTGTCCCAAACTAGATCACTATGGCACTCTCACAGCGACAATTCGCGCTTGTCTCAAGGAAAATTATCCGACAGATATGGATGCTCATGAAGTTATGGCGTGGATGTTTCCTCAAGGGTTAGAAGGAAAAGATAAGGCTAAAGCCTATCAAGCAGTTAGTGATGGCTTGAATAAAGGTTGCTCTCGCAAACACTGGACAAGAGTCGAGGTCGGTCGATATGTTTGGAATAAAGAACTGGATTATGATAGTAATTAACTTAATGGGAGTTCGGAGTTCAGAGTTTGGAGTTCAGAGTTCGGAGTTCGGAGTTCGACGGGGCGTATAAACCGATGAGGAGACACGGGGCGTACAAGCTCTGGAGGAAACCTCCAGAGACAGCCCCTCCTCATCGGACAGCCCCTTGAGTTTGAAGTTAGGTTCTTTCTCAATACTTTTTGGATAAGTCTTAAGTACCTAAGCAGAATTATTGGTACATTCCCTATTCCCTACTCCCCTTCCTTGTCTAAACAGGCAACGCAAGTTAACCGAACAGTATAGGGTTCTTTCGTTACCTTAGCCAAATTAAGCTACCACAAGTTATAGCTGTAATAATCAGCGCAAACCAGAGAAATTTATTGTCTTCTGTTTCTACTTGGGAAAGATCGATTTCTGGCTCCATCTTTTTGCGATCGCGTTTCGGCGATTTTCTCGCTGCTACATACTGGGGAGTCGTTGTCTCACTCTGACTCAACTCGGGAATTTTACTCATCCATTTTTCTGGTCTTTTTAGCTCTGGAGCTTGGATAATATAGAGTACGTCTTGAGCTTTTTTGCGAGTTGTCATATTGGGGTGAGTGGTTAACTTTTGACAAAGGGCGATCGCGTTTTCCCGATTTCCCACCGCTTGATAAGCTGTAACTAATAACATCTGAGTGTCTGCCCCCAAGCGAGAGCCAAAACCGACAATTTCTAAAGCTTTTTCTAAATTTTCTATACTCAGGCGATATTTTCCCCTATCTAAAGCATTTTTCCCTGCTTGATAGTAAAGGTCGAATTGTTCTTGATTTTCTTGAACCATGAAAGAATATTTACAAGTAACTGAAATTATTAATTGGCAGCATCCAGAAATTTTACAATTAGCCCACGAGTTATCACAAGGAAAAAATAACCCAGAAGAGATAGCAAAAGCTTGCTTTGAATGGGTAAGAGATGAAATTTGCCACAGTGTTGATTATAAAATGAATCCTGTTACTTGCTGTGCTTCTGAGGTACTAAAACATAAAACAGGTTACTGCTATGCTAAAAGTCACTTATTAGCTGCGTTACTCAGAGCAAATTCGATTCCTGCTGGCTTTTGTTATCAAAGATTGAGCGTCTATGATGATGGTGCACCTTACTGTTTACATGGATTTAACGCTGTTTATTTACCCTTATAACAACAAAATAATTATATTACTTAATATAGAAAAAACAACAACAACTGTACCAGTATATGTGGTAAAG
The DNA here is from genome assembly GCA_030064915.1 of Xenococcaceae cyanobacterium MO_234.B1. Taxonomy (GTDB): domain Bacteria; phylum Cyanobacteriota; class Cyanobacteriia; order Cyanobacteriales; family Xenococcaceae; genus JASJCP01. The sequence goes on along the minus strand of JASJEK010000021.1, from coordinate 9,589 downwards.
TAATTCTACTTTAAATTACACGAAGTAAAAGTGATTACGATAGAGAAAGCAATTGACCCTCAAACTGGGGAAAGATTTAGTTGCGTATTCGATACAGAAACTTGTTTACCAGTAGAACCGATACAACGCTACTTAAACTACTGTCGCAAAAGACAATTAGCTGCTAACACGGTCATAACCTATGCCTGTCGGCTCTTAGATTTTTGGCACTGGCTAGAATACAAATCCCTTAATTGGCAAAATGTTGGTTTAAATGAATTAGCCGATTTTGTTAACTGGTATCTTCTGGGTGGAGAGGTAGAAGTTATCTCAGAAGAGGTTAGAGAAGTAGTATCTAAACGCAGTCCACGCACTGTCAATCAAGCAGTTACAGCCATTCAAGGAATGTATGAATTCCACGCTGTAGAAGGTAGGATTGATGAAAAGAAATTTACCAAACTAGCTCACGGATGGGGTAAACGAGGTGGCTTTCTTCGAGGGATTGTCAAAAGTAGTCCCGAACGGCGGAAGCGAATTAAAGTTAAAGAGCCAAAAGTCTTCCCTGGTTGCCTGACGGACGAACAAGTAGTTCAGTTGGCTAATGCCTGTTATACCTATCGCGACAGACTGATAGTGATGCTGCTACGAGAAACAGGAGTGAGACGAGGGGAACTCTTAGGACTACATTTAGTTGATGTTGCAGACTTTGATAGTAGAGGACGAATTAAAATTGTTCGACGGGATGATAATCCTAATGGTGCTACTGCCAAAGGTACAGAAAGAGAAATTCCTGTCTTACACAACCGTGAGGAGATACAGGAAACATTTCAAGCTTACCTATTAGAAGAATATCCACCCGAAGCAGAACAACAGGGACATGGAATGTTGTTTGTCAATTTAGACGGCAAATATACAGGTAAACCAATGACCAGTGCGCGGTTAAATGACCTGTTTTACCAGCTAAGAGATAGAACTGGTATTAAAGCCCATCCTCACTTGTTCAGACACACATTTGCCACTCGAATGCTGCAAGCGGGTTATATGGATCAATACGTACAGCAGCTACTAGGTCATAAATCCATCGCCACAACAAAAGATATTTATTCTCACGTACTGGATGAGATGAGTTTAGATGCTTATTTAGCAAGAGAGGAAGAAGAATAAAATGTTACCCATTGAAGCGTTACAGGAAAGAATTAGGCAGTCGGAATTAGGTCAAGAATTAATTAATAACCCTTTATTGAACAAGGATATTTGGTCATTTGAAGAATTAGGTTATTCAAAACAAGAATGCGATATTTCAACCAATAGAAACATTCATTTTGAAAAATTTTCACTTTCTTGGCTGAAGTTATTAGCTAAATTTACTGTTTTGGCTTTTGTCAGACAAAAACTAAGTTTAAAAACTATCATTTCAAGAGTTCATAATTTAAGACATTTTGATAAATTTATAATCGCGGAAGGATACAATCAGCCTGAACTATTAACCAATTCACTATTACAAAAATTTGTTGCTTCTAGTAGTATTAAAAGCTTAAACGTAAGACAAGCAACCATAGCTATCGTTACAAGGCTATGGAGAGAAGAAGGATGGCTCAAGCTAACATATATACCCACAAAATATAGAAGAAACACAGCTAAAGTCGAGACAATTCCAGAAGAGGTATTGCATCAGATTTATGAAAATTTTGATTTGTTTCCACCACCGTTAGAACGACTATTCAGGCTACAGCTTGTGTTGGGATGTCGTATCGGGGAAATGCTCAGAATGCCCCGTCAATGTCTTAAAAAAGAAGGTGAAAAATGGTTTTTACTGCGATGGGTAGCCAAAATCAAGAAATGGAAGTTTTTTCAGATTCATCCTGCTGTGGCTGAATTGGTCAGAGAACAGCAAAAATTTTTAGATAAACAAATTGATTGTGATTCCGACTTTGATAACCTATTTTGCAAAGTTTCTGCCAGTGCGAAACACGGAGCTTGTGGAAAAAGCAGACCAGGTTGGCTCAGGTTCAATAAAGAGCCAGTTTATATGCCAGAATTATTGCCTGAGAAAGCTATTCAGCGTTGGTTGCGCGACTTTAGCGAAAAAGCGGATTTAAAGGATAAATACGGCAATAGATTTTATCTTACTAGCCATAAATTACGTCGAACTAAAGCTAGTATTATGGCTTACTGCGAAGCAGAAGATGAATACATTGCTGCGGTACTGGGACATGGTTCGTTAGATATGCTTCCTCACTATCGCAAGCGTTCTTTAGAAAGATTAGAGAAAGAAGCTAATGCCAAAGGTTATGTCGATATGTACGGTCGTGTAACTGGTTTCAAACCAAGAAAGCGCAGATATGAAAGATTGGCTGAACTGCTCAAAGTAAATACACCATTGGGTGAATGTCATCGACCCACAATGCTAGGAGATTGCCAGTATCGCTACGCTTGTCTGAGTTGTGACCATCATCGAGTGACATTAGAAGATAAACGAAAATTAGAAACTGATATTAAGTTTTTACAGCAAGATTTAGAAAAAGCACAAACAGCAGGTCAAGAGCGAAGAATGACAGAAATCAATCGCTTATTAGGGTTATTAAAAACCAGATTACAAGGTTTGGAAAAGCTAGAGAACTTAAAAGGAGAAAAAAATCATGGGTCGTAAACGTAAATATTCAGCAATTTCAGTCCATGAGACAATGTTAGGTACATTGAAAGTTGACTGGGAACAGGAATATATAGCGTTTCTCGGACTCATGAGGTACACTTACCCTTCTGACTAGAGTGTTGATTCTGGACCAGGCGATCGCTAAATCTTCATCGCGATCGCTATTCCCGCCGACACAAGCTTAAAGCCGTATAGGAGCTTGGCTACTCACATCGTTCCTGGGACAAGCAACTCCAAATGAGGGTATATTTAGGTAAGAAAAACAAGAAGTAATCAGATTAATTAATGCAACCTTACTCTATTGATTTTAGACAAAAAATTATAGAAGTATATGAACAAGAAAAAATCTCAATTAGAAACCTAGCTCAACGTTTTTATGTAACGAAAAGCATAATTTCAAAAACTACTAAAACAATACCAAGAAACAGGAGATATTAAACCAAAACGTCAAGGAGGAAATTCACCGCCCAAAGTCCAAGGAGCCGACCTAGTTACTTTAACAGAAATCATTGAAAATAATAATGATGCGACTCTCGAAGAATTATGTGAATTACTCAAAGACCAAACGGGGATTGAGGTTAGTCGAGCAACGATGGGAAGAATCAGTCAAAAATTGGATTATACATTCAAAAAAAAACTCTCCATGCTGCGGAGAAAGAAAAAGAAGAAGTCCAGCAGAAAAGAGTAGATTTTTGGTTGAAGATTCGAGATATTAGGGTTGAAGATTTAATTTTTATTGATGAATCAGGAGTAAATTTAGCCCTGCTTAGGCTGTATGCTAGAGCTTTAAAAGGAAAAAGAGCCAGAGGGAAAAAACCACAAAAACGAGGCAAAAATATCTCAATCATCAGTGCATTATCCCTCCAAAAAGTTCTAGCTTCCAGTAATATTTATGGCTCGGTGGATGGAGTTACCTTTGAAGCTTTTATTGTCAAACAATTAGTTCCTCAACTTTGGAAAAATGCCTGTGTTGTTATGGATAATGCTCGAATTCACCTGGGAGAAATGGTCAAAGAAGCTATTGAACAAACAGGAGCCAAACTTATTTATTTACCGCCTTATTCTCCTGAATTTTCCCAAGCGCGAAAATTTTTGGTCGAAGGTCAAAGCTATCTTGAGAAAACTTAAAGCAAGAAACTATAAAGATTTAATTGGTGGGATTTTCGATGCTATGTTGACCGTCACTCAACAAGATATTCGGAACTGGTTTACTCATTGTTGCTACTGTACCTCATGAGTCCGAGAAACGCTATAAAGGAGAATTTATTTGCCCACATTGTCAAATTGGAAGGTTAACAAATTTTCATAGCAATGGAAAGGTGAGTTGCAAGTTAAAGCTTGTATGTAAATATTGCCGAAAAACTATTTATTTAAGCAACAAAATACCTGGAACTGGACGTACACATTTTCCTATTTCCGAGCATCCAACTTTAAATGAAACTTTAAAAGTAAATTGGAAACTGGAATATAAAGAAGAGTTTAATTGCCCTTCCTGCAATCGAGGTCAAATTACGCGATATCGATACTCATCTGGACTTACCTGTAAGTTGATTTTAAACTGTAATTCTTGTGATAGCCGAATATCTTTAACTTGTCGTGTTCCAATTTATATATATAACTATCGTCCAGAAGTAGAATGTCCTAATCCTCTTTGCACAGATATTGGACACAACGGGCAAAAAGGATGGGTATATTTAAGAAGCAAAATAAAAAATAATTATCAATGTCGTTTCTGCCAAATTATCTTCAACCCTAATTCAACAAAACACATGAGTTGGGCAGCAACTCAGGCAGAAAAAAATTTATCGCCTTTCGTTTTTGATGAAGATATTTGGCAATTGGGTTATTTTTATAAAGACCCTCAAGACAAAACACTTAATTTCCAAGATATACATCCAATATGGTATCGCCAAAAAGTAATAAAATATCTTCATTACTTGTTAAATTCACAAGCATATTCTTCTTCGGAAATTAAGAGTAAAAGAAGTAATTTAAAGCGGTTTGGGGAAAGTATTGTTGCCATGAAAATTGAAAGATTAAATGATATCACAAGAAGTACGATAACGCATTTTTTAGATATTTGTAAAAGTAATGGCAACAAAACTATTAATAACAAAGCAAGTTTCATATCCAATTTTTTCAAATATTAAACCTTTACCTAAACCTCCTCTTTCGCCTACTCATCAAAATCAAATGGTTCGCGTCATTCGGATGTTGATAGAGAAAGAAAATATTTTAGACGCTAACGGACAGAAACCGCATTTTACAGGCAAAATTACCCGTCACAGTCGCTTACAAGAAATTCGGTCTGAATATGGAATGGAAGCTGCTCAATTATATGCTGACCACAAAAAGAGTGCTACAACATTCCAACATTACGCACCACCAACTAGAGAACAAATAGCAGAGGTTGATTTACCATTTCAGGAACTACTGTTAAATCCTGACAACAAATTCTTACCTTGGCAATCTTTACCAGAAAGCCTACTCAAAAATCCTAAAGCCCACGAACTAGATTTAGAAATAGCACCTCGTTTAGTAGTCTATGGACATTGTGCTTTAGACCCTAAAACACCCTGTCCAGTTAACCTGTTTCCTAAATGTTATGGCTGTTCTAGTTTTCGTCCCAGTACAGGTAAATTGCCCCTGTACGAAGGTCAATACCAAGGAGAACAACAAAGACTAACTGAAGCAGAAACCGCAGGTGCAGAATTAGCACAGGAAGAAGCCAAAGCCACTATTGAAGCGATGGATAAATGGCTACCCGAATTGAGGAGGTTAGCTAATGGTTGATAGAGAGAAACAGGCTGAAGTTCTGCGTCGCACTCAAGCTAAGAGAAAAGAACAGAAGAAGGAACAGGTACTAAAAGCTATTGCTGAAATTCAGAAGCAAAAGAAGCCTCTTACTTTCAAAAATATCGCTACTGTCGCTGGTTGCTCTATTTCTTATCTCTATAAGTGGGATGAGATTAAAGCTTACATTCACGAACTACAACAAAAGAAAGAAACTACTCTTAACTCTCTAGAAGAAGATAGTAAGCATAGACCTCATAGTCTTAAAACCTTACATCAAGTAGCCAAGGATAAAATTCGTAAGTTAGAAGCGGAAATTAAAGAACTAAAACATCAAAATGAGATTCTGAGAGGTCATGTAGCCGAAATCTATGAAATTAGAGATGAAAATGAAAGACTGCGAAACCAGTTAAGAGAATTAACCAGTCCCAATCCTTCTAGCAAAGTAGTTTCAATTACTACACCAATTAAAGAAAAAAAAGCTACTTCTCCTCCTACCGTAACTAACAATGATACTGAAGAATCAATAGTTAATTTTATCAAAGCTCTCGGTGTCAAAGTTAGTAAAAAGTTAAGAGCAGAAATAGCTAATAGAGATATAGAAAAAGTCGAATTATCTATCGAAGCATTTAAGCAATATCGGGATAATCATGATGTTAAAAGTCAAGAGGCTTGTTTGCTATCAATGATTTGTGATGAAGCCGAACCCAATACGGAGAGTAAAAGCCAAGTCCGTATTAAACCTCAAGAGAAAATTATTACAGCCAAAGATAAATCTCCCAAGAAATTAGTTGACCCCGATAAACTCAAGAAACTAAGCAATATTTTTAATAAGAAAAATGATTAATAACGATACATTTTTAGGCAACATTGAAGCAGAAGAAGCCATATTAGGAGGAATCTTATTAGACCCAAAAGCTATCAGCATCGTAGCAGATATGCTACCAGTAGAAGCCTTTTGTATTAAGAGTCACCAACAAATCTATAAAACTGCATTAGAGCTATATCAAAGAGATAAGCCTACTGATTTAATGGCTGTTTCTACTTGGTTTGCTGACCATAAGTTACTAGATGAAGTAGGAGGTACAGCTAAGTTAGCTCAATTAGTTAATCGTACTGTATCAGCAGTAAACATTGACCGTTATGCTTTAATTGTTCTCAATAAATATCAGCGTCGTCAATTAGTTCAAGTGGGTCATGAAATAGTTGAACTGGGTTATGACACTAGATATTCCGCAAAATACAGGGCAACTGGACGTTTATAATCATTACCGACAGAGACGATTTAGATAAACAAATCTATCAAAACTTTGCCTATGCTGGTGCTGTTACCGAACCAGAAAAGAACGTTAGAGCCAATAGTGCAGTCCACCTCAAGCAACTACTAAAAGAAGACCATCGTTATGTATTTACCCTAATTCAGAAATTCCGTGTCGAAAAGGGAAAAACCTATCCCAAACTATCAGACCGTTCTGACATTATTGTTGTAGTGGATGAAGCACACCGCAGCCAATACGATACTTTTGCCCTCAACATGAGGAATGCCTTACCCAACGCTGCTTTTATCGGCTTTACTGGTACACCTTTGATGGCTGGAGAAGAAAAAACCAGAGAAGTATTTGGCGATTATGTCAGTATCTACAACTTCCGTCAGTCAGTAGAAGATAAAGCTACCGTACCCCTCTACTATGAAAACCGCATCCCCGAACTACAGCTTACCAATGATGAGCTTAACGAGAATATGCAGGACATCATTGAGAATGCCATGCTTGATGAAGCACAGGAAAGCTTACTCGAACGTCAATGTAGCAGGGAATATAACCTGATAGTAAACAACGACCGTTTGAATAAAATTGCTGCGGATATCGTAACCCATTTCTTAGCTAGAGGCTTTCAAGGTAAAGCAATGGTAATTTCTATTGATAGATTTACCGCAGTCAAGATGTACGACAAAGTACAGCACTACTGGCAACAACATCTAGCCAAACTGAAAGCAAAACTAGAACAATCAAATGTTAGTGAATTTGAACAAAAGCAGCTACAAAAGAAAATTCAGTATGTAGAATCAACAGACATGGCGGTAATTATTTCTTCTTCCCAAAACGAAGTAGAAGATTTCCAGAATAAAGGTTTAGATATTACTCAACACCGCCATAGATTAGTTAACGAATCACCAGGATTAGATGAAAAGTTCAAAGATACCAACAACCCACTCAGAATAGTATTTGTCTGTGCCATGTGGATAACTGGCTTTGATGCTCCTGGTTGTTCTACTGTTTACCTCGATAAACCAATGAAGAATCATACCCTAATGCAAACTATAGCTAGGGCTAATCGGGTCTTCAAAGAGAAAGTAAATGGGTTAATTGTTGATTACATCGGCGTATTCCGTAACCTACAGGAAGCTTTAGCTATTTACGGTTCTGCTTCAGGGGGTGGTGTGGAAGAAGGAGACACGCCAGTTAATCCTAAAACGGTATTGGTTCAAGAACTCAGAAAAGCAATTACGGAAGCTCAAGATTTCTGTCAACAAAAGAGTATTGACCTCAATAAACTAGATACCACTCAAGATGCTTTTGAACGAGCTAAAGTTTGGAATGAGGCGGTAGAAGCAGTGGTAGTTAGTGAAGAAGTTAAAAAGCTTTATTTTGCCCTTTCAGCTAATGTTACCCGTCTTTATAAAGCCATATTGCCAGATACGGCTGCTAATGAGTTTTCTAAGACTCAAATGTTATTAGAAAAACTAGCAACCAAGATTCGTCAGGAACTACCAGAAACGGATATCTCCGAAGTAATGGAAGAAGTAGAGGAATTACTAGATGAATCAATTGTAGCTGGTGAGTTTATCATTCCTGAAAGTCCCAGACAGCTAGTAGATTTAAGTCAATTAGATTTAGAACAACTTGAGCGTAATTTCAAAACTGGCTACAAACATACAGAAGCCGAAAAACTGAAAGGAACGATTCAACGCAAGCTACAGCAAATGGTTGAGTTTAACAAAACCCGTCTCAACTATTTTGACAAGTACCAGAAGATGATAGAAGAATATAATTCTGGTTCTCGTAATGTTGATTGGTTCTTTAGTGAGTTACTGGGATTTGCTAAAGAGTTAAATGAAGAAGAGAAAAGAGCTATAGCCGAAAAGTTAACTGAGGAAGAGTTAGCTATATTTGACTTGTTGACCAAACCCAATATTAATCTGAGTAAGAAGGAAGAAAAGGAAGTCAAAGAAATAGCACAAGAATTATTAGCAATCCTGAAACGAGAAAAGTTAGTTATTGATTGGCGTAAGCGTCAGCAAACAAGAGCCAGTGTAGAAGTGGCAATTAAGGATGTGTTGGATAGATTACCTCAGTCTTATTCTGATGAGCTATACGAGAGAAAGTGTAATGAGATTTATCAACATATTTATGATTCTTATGCGGGATGAGAAAAATTAAGAAAATCTAAAATATGTTTGGCAAAGCTTACTTTATGGAAGTATATAAATAATGTTGTTTTTTACCAATGTGTTTACTTTGTGGAATTGACATAAAGTTGGCAATATGGTTGGTATCGTATGGATGCTAGAGGTAATAAAAAAGGAGTTAATGCTCAGTTTATGCCACCCCAAGAGCAACTAGCTTATAGTTTAAATTTTTCTGAAGAGATAGACTGTAAAACTATATTTGCTGAACCCTTACCCATAATTATCCAAGCTTTACAAGCTTACAATAAATGGGATGATTTACTGAAAAACTTACCTGATGCAGAGTCTAGTTTTTTGGGAGCTATATAAACATAAACTATGTGACGTTCTCCCGACGCTAACTGCAAGCAGTATAGCCCGGGCTTCCTTATCTCGCGATAAGGCATTCGGAGCTAGCACTTACCTAGATGAACAATACAAGTATTACACATCCCCGACAGTACGCTGTCAGCAGGCAGTTTCCATTCCCCAGCGTCCCTGGGTACGAGATGAATAAAAATGCTTCCTTTGTACGGCAAACATTTTACGCAACCACCGAGCCTCCAACCGAGACTATTTCTTGGTTACAACCCCATATGTTTGATTGTCAAGGTGCTTGCTAGCTTTAGGTTTTTGTTTATCCGATCTTCGGTAGCTAGCACGGGGACGGGGCAGTCTTCAATAAGTAGACAACTTAAGTATTAAGACTTTGGTTT
>JASJEK010000142.1 GCA_030064915.1 Xenococcaceae cyanobacterium MO_234.B1 | reverse complement strand
AAGCAATGGAGTTTTGGATTAACGATGGTTGCAATCAAAATAGTCTTACCGATTCCGCACCTGCTGGAAAATGGAACTTATTAATGAAGGCTCGTATTCTCCATTTTGAATTGCCTCCACAATGGGATAAGCAACTATCTAGTTGGGAGAATAAAAAACAACGCAAAACCCGTCGCTCCTATCCAACTCAAACCGTATCTAACCTTACGGGCGAACAAATTTCGACTGCTAGGAAAGGTCTGGGAATTAGCCAGAGAAAATTGGCACAACTACTAGATAAAAGCCAAAGCTGGATTCGAGATCTCGAAAACAGTCGTTTTGCGGCCAAGGCAGGCGATCGCCTTAAGCTGAGAAAGATCTTAGAAATAGAGGAATCAACTCAATAAAATTCTGGGAAATCTCCGTCTTTCCAAGACGGAGATTGTGTCATCTTGATTAAGATACGCTGATTGCCATACCTCGATCGCGTTCTGAAGTTTGTGTTTCAGAATGATACATTGCAGCATCTAGCTTACAACCGCGATAGGCCAGAGTATAAAGTTCCTTTAAGTCATTAATTAAGGGATAGCGGGGGTTTGAACCAGTACACTGATCGTCAAAAGCTTGTTCAGCTAGTTCTTCGATTTGTTCGTAGAATTCTTTTTCTTCTCCTGGTAAAACTTCTTTAATACTCAGGGGAATGTCAAGTTCTAGTTTGAGATCATCGATCTCTTGGACTAATTTCTCTACTTTCTCGTCCAGAGTATTACCGCCTAAGTGGAGGTAATCCGCAATTTCGGCATAACGTTCTTTAGCGTGGGGATATTCATATTGGGGAAATATTGCCTGTTTAAAGGGTGCATCAGTGGAATTATAGCGAATGACATGAGTAATCATTAAGGCATTGGCTAAACCATGAGGGACATGAAAAGTCGAGCCTAGTTTGTGTGCCAGAGAGTGACATATGCCTAAGAAAGCGTTGGCAAATGCCATCCCAGCGATAGTAGCAGCATAATGGACTTTTTCTCTGGCGACCTGGTCTTTTGCCCCCAATTTGTAGGCGCGAGGCAGATATTTAATGAGTAAACCGATCGCTTCTAGTGCTAGTCCATTAGTAAATTCCGTTGCTAGTACAGAAACATAAGCTTCTAAGGCATGGGTTAAGGCATCGATCCCGCCAAAAGCTGTCAGGGATTTAGGCATATTCAGAACTAATTCGGGATCGACAATCGCTATGTTGGGAGTTAAGGCATAATCCGCGAGGGGATATTTAATACCTGTGCGATCGTCAGTAACCACGGCAAAGGGAGTAACTTCCGAACCAGTTCCAGAAGTGGTAGGAATTGCGACCATCTCCGCTTTATTCCCAATAGTTGGTAAATCATACACTCGCTTGCGGATATCCATAAACCGCATGGCAATGCCTTCAAATTCAACTTCGGGATGTTCGTACATTAACCAGATTACCTTGGCTGCATCCATAGGGGAACCGCCGCCAAAAGCAATGATTACATCAGGCTGAAAGGTATTCACTCTGGCTAATCCCATTTCGATGGTGGAAAGATTGGGATCGGGTTGAACATCGTAGAATATTTGATGTTCGATGTTAATTTCTTCTAACACATCGGTAACTTCCTTAAGCATTCCCATATCAAATAAGAACTTGTCGGTAATGATAAAGGCTCTTTTTTTCCCGACTAAATCTCTTAAAGCGACGGGCAAACAACCGTATTTGAAATATACTTTAGGGGGAACACGAAACCAGAGCATATTTTCCCGTCGTTCCGATACGGTTTTAATATTGAGTAGATGACAAACGCTCACATTTTCACTGACAGAATTACCGCCCCAAGTACCGCAACCTAAAGTTAGAGAGGGGTCTAACTTAAAGTTGTACAAATCCCCGATCGCACCTTGAGAAGAAGGGGTATTAATTAACACCCTACCTGTGGAGACATGGGAATCAAAATAGTCAACGCGATCATGATTACTAGGGTCAGTATAAAGTACGGAAGTATGTCCTCTACCGCCAAGTAAAATTAGTTCTTCCGCTTTTTCTGTAGCTACTTTAAAATCAGCCACGGGATACATTGCCAAAATAGGGGACAATTTTTCGATGGAAAATGGCTCGTGAATGCCAACCTCGTCGATTTCGCCAATTAGAACTTTAGTAGCTTCGGGAACTTCAATTCCTGCTAATTCAGCGATTTGGGCTACCGATTGACCAACGATGGCCGGGTTAATATGACCGTCCTTAACGATGACATTACTTACCTTGGCTCGTTCTTCTGGGGTCAAAAAATAAGCCCCTCTCAGGGCAAATTCTTCTTTAACGCGATCGTATACTTCCTCAACCACAATAACCGATTGTTCTGAGGCACAAATCATGCCATTGTCAAAGGTTTTACTCAATAAAATCGAGCTTACCGCTAATTTAATTTCCGCTGTTTCATCGATAACAGCAGGAGTATTCCCTGCACCCACACCTAAAGATGGCTTACCAGAAGAATAAGCTGCTTTAACCATACCAGGACCGCCAGTAGCCAAGATTAAGTTCATACTGGGATGCTGCATTAAAGCTTTAGAAAGTTCTACCGATGGTTCATCAATCCAGCCAATAATATCTTCTGGCGCACCCGCAGCTACTGCTGCATCGAGAACGGTTTTAGCTGCCGCGATCGTACATTCTTTAGCTCTCGGATGGGGAGAAAAGATAATTGCATTGCGAGTCTTTAAGGCAATTAAAGCTTTAAAAATTGCTGTGGCAGTAGGATTGGTTGTCGGTACGATCCCCGCCAAAATTCCCACTGGTTCAGCAATTTTTTGAATGCCATAATGAGGATCGGATTCAATTACACCACAAGTAGGTTCTTGTTTATATTTATTATAGATAAATTCTGAAGCAAAATGATTTTTAATTACTTTATCTTCGACGATCCCCATGCCTGTTTCACTAACAGCTAATTTAGCTAGAGGAATTCTTTTATCGTTAGCTGCTAAAGCTGCTTGTTTGAATATCTTATCTACCTGTTGTTGAGTATAACTAGCATATCTAGTTTGGGCAGCTTTGACTCTTTGAATAAGACTGTTTAGTTCTTCTAGGTTGGTAACTTTCATGGTTATTTTTAGTTAGTGATTAATGATTAGTCATTAGTCATTAGTTATTGGCAACCAATTAACAAATGACAAAGTACAAGCGACCAGTGACAAAATTAATAAACTTTAATTCCGTATTCTTGAAAAATCTTTTTCGCTGTTGCGATTAATTCGGGAGGTGCAGGGGGTATATCTTTAAGCAAATACTCATAAGCTAGTTGCTCCCATTTATATTCTCCCATCTTATGAAAGGGTAAAATTTCTACTCGTTTGACATTATTTAAATCGGATACGAACTCGGCTAAACCTCTAATATTATGAGGAGGATCCGTCAGATTGGGAACTAGAACAAATCTAATCCAAACTGGTTTATTTATCTCACTTAAATAGCGAGCTAAATTTAGTGTTGGTTCGAGAGAAACCCGAGTGACTTGATGATAGATTTCTGGGTCGAAAGATTTAATATCTAGTAATACTAAATCTACATGATCTAGTATTGGTTTTGCAGTAGCTAATTTTACATAACCAGAAGTATCTAATACTGTGTGAATTCCTAAATTTTGACAACGGCGAAAAATCTCTAAGACAAACTCTGGCTGCATCAAAGGTTCGCCACCAGTTATAGTTACTCCTCCCCCAGAAAACTCCATGTAAGAGCGATATTTTTGGATGTCTGTAATCAATTCATTAACTGTAACTTCTTTTCCATCATGGGGAGTGCGACAGTCGGGATTATGACAGTAAAGACATCTGAGAGGACAGCCTTGGGTAAAAATGACATAGCGAATTCCCGGCCCATCAACTGTACCGCAAGTTTCAATTGAATGAATTCTACCTTGAGTTTGAGAGGGAGGGATTATGGTTGTCATTAGTTATTAGTTATTAGTCATTAGTTATGAGTCATTAGTTATTAGTTATTAATTGTTAGTCATTAGTCAGTAATTGTTAGTCATTAGTCAGAAGGTCAGAAGTTATAGGTCAGAGAGACCCCGCCGTCAAACGACGGGGCTTCCTCTGACTTCGTAAAAATAGCGGATAACTCAAGACAAACAACTAATGACAAAGAACGAAAGACAAATTTAAACTCTTTCGTGGAAGGTACGACTAATCACATCTAGTTGTTGTTCGCGGGTGAGTTTGATAAAGTTGACCGCATAACCAGATACTCTAATAGTTAGTTGGGGATAGAGTTCAGGATGATCCATAGCATCGATCAAGGTTTCGCGATTTAAAACATTGATGTTAATGTGATGCCCCGTATCATGGAAGTAACCATCTAGCATTCCTGCTAAGTTATTAGTTTTGTCGTCTTCGCTTTTACCTAAAGCTTCAGGTACGATGGAGAAAGTATAGGAAATACCATCTTGGGCGTGTTCGTAAGGCAGTTTAGCCACAGATTCTAAAGCAGCGATCGCGCCTTTGGTATCTCGTCCGTGCATGGGATTAGCACCAGGGGCAAAGGGTTGTCCCCCTTTACGGCCATCAGGAGTATTCCCCGTTTTCTTGCCATAAACTACGTTAGAAGTAATAGTCAGAATTGACTGAGTGGGGACTGCACCACGATAGGTTTTGTGTTGGCGGACTTTGTTCATAAAGTCTTCTACTACCTGGGCAGTAATTTGATCAACACGGTCATTGTTATTACCAAATTTAGGATAATCTCCTTCAATTTCGTAATCTACTGCCAAGCCGTCTTCATTGCGAATCACTTTAACTTTGGCGTATTTAATTGCTGATAGGGCATCCCCTACTACCGATAAACCAGCTACCCCACAAGCCATTGTCCGATAGACATCGCGATCGTGCAATGCCATTTCTAGACGTTCGTAGCAATATTTATCATGCATATAGTGGATGACATTGAGAGTGTTGACATAGAGTTTTGCCAACCAACCCATCATCAAGTCAAATTTGGTAGTTACTTCTTCGTAATCTAAATATTCAGAAGTTATGGGTGCAAACATCGGGGCGATCTGTTCTCCAGCTTTTTCATCTTTACCGCCATTGATGGCATAGAGTAAAGCTTTAGCTAAGTTAACCCTCGCACCAAAAAATTGCATCTGTTTGCCGATCCGCATTCCCGATACGCAGCAAGCGATCCCGTAGTCATCACCGTAGTAACCGCGCATCAAGTCATCGTTTTCATACTGAATAGAACTGGTATCAGTAGAAACTTTAGTGCAGAAGTGTTTGAAGCCTACAGGCAATTTTTCCGACCAGAGTACAGTTAAGTTGGGTTCGGGGGCCGGCCCTAAATTGTATAAAGTATTTAAGAAGCGGAAACTATTTTTAGTAACTAAGGTTCTGCCATCTTCTCCCATACCGCCAATGGATTCCGTTACCCAAGTGGGATCGCCAGAAAATAGTTCGTTATAGGCAGGATGACGTAAAAAACGTACCATCCGTAGTTTCATCACGAAATGGTCGATTAGTTCTTGAATTTGGGCTTCAGTAACATCACCATTATCTAAATCCCGTTGACAATAAATATCGAGGAAAGTGGAAACTCGACCCAAAGACATTGCTGCGCCGTTTTGTTCTTTAACTGCTCCTAGATAGCCAAAATAAGTCCACTGCACCGCTTCTTTAGCGTTAGCTGCGGGTTGAGAGATATCGCAGCCATAACTAGCAGCCATTTCTTGGAGTTCTTTGAGGGCGCGAATTTGTTCGGAAATTTCTTCCCGTAAGCGAATTACTTCTTCATCGATGGTATCTAGTTCTAGAGAGATTAATTGTGATTGCTTGTCTTCGATCAGGCGATCGCAACCATATAAAGCTACCCGACGATAATCGCCAATAATCCGTCCCCTACCGTAAGCATCGGGCAAGCCAGTAATAATTCCCGAATGTCTTGCCAGTCGCATTTCTCGGGTATAGGCATCGAAGACACCATCATTATGAGTTTTGCGGTATTTAGTAAAGATTTCCTGGGTTTGAGGATCTAACTGATAACCGTAAGCTTCGAGAGAACTTTTAACTACCCGAATCCCACCAAAAGGCATAATTGCCCGTTTTAGAGGTTTATCAGTTTGCAAACCGACGATTTTTTCTAAGTCTTTGTCGATATAGCCAGCGGCATGGGCGATAATAGAAGAAGGCACTTTGGTATCCGTATCTAAAATACCTTTTTCCCGTTCTACTGCCATCAAGTCTTTAACTTTTTCCCAAAGTTGATGAGTAACTTCTGTCTTACTGGCTAAAAACGAGCCATCGCCTTCATAGGCAGTATAATTTTGTTGAATAAAGTCGCGGACATTAATTTCTGTTGTCCATTTACCTGAAACGAAACCTTTCCATTGTTGCAACATTAGGTATGCCTCCTCTGTTTTCTCTTGATTTCTGGCTCTTGATTGCTGTTTATGTCAGTTTTTAGTGGGCTTTTTATAGGGCTAAAACTTAACACAGAAAAGAATATTTTGGCAATTTAAATTTATTTTATTAATTAATGTCCTCTCCAATAAATTATGATTTTTGAGTACATTTGAGTACATTAATTAATAGATGATTTTTGGCAGTTTTCATCATACTCACTGATTATATCTAAGGGTTAATGGATGATCATTGAGATCTCACCTGGCATTGGGAATCAGTTACAGTCCTAAGCTAGCAAGGTGATAATGGGGTTCTCTCTCCAGTTTACAAAACATAAAAATAATTAGCTTTTTCAAATAAACAATCTTAAGATTGTTTTTATATTAATATCGATGGGCCCAAACCAAAGCTTTTTTGTATCGTAAGTAACTAAAAATTAAGGATAAATATTAATAAAAACTTAAAAGTAAAATATAAACCTTTTTTTCACTTTTAGTTGCTTACAATTAAATAGAAAAAATCGAGCTACCCCGAGAGAAAACTTGGTCGCGCGTTGGTCAGCCAACGCCCTCCCGCCCCTACGAAGCAAGGGGACGAATGACACACTCACCCCTTACAATCGGGGCGGTCGGCGGGCGAGGGCTGGGCATTTTAAGTTAATGAAAGCGCGGCTCAGAATAAAGGAGAGCGGATATGTCCCCCCTTCCCCAACCTCTGGCTAAAACTTATCCATTTGAATAAGGCTGACCAACGCGCGACTAACTTTTTTGTAGCCCTGCTCCCTGCTCCCCTGCTTGCCTATACTAGAATTTTATAATTACTGAATCGACGCTCTAGGGTCTTCGCGATCGCCTAACTTCCCAGTGGGTAACTAAGATAATTGAGAGCCTAAAAAACAATTTACTGGAGACGGGATTAGAAGCTGAATCTGACGAATCTTAAT
The DNA here is from genome assembly GCA_030064915.1 of Xenococcaceae cyanobacterium MO_234.B1. Classification (GTDB taxonomy): domain Bacteria; phylum Cyanobacteriota; class Cyanobacteriia; order Cyanobacteriales; family Xenococcaceae; genus JASJCP01. Next base: position 2,802 of record JASJEK010000142.1, on the reverse strand, counting down.
TATCAGGGGAAATTATTCGCGAGTAATACTCGCGAATAATTTCCCCCTTCTATATTTTTGCAAATTTGAGATGTTCCCGTTTATTTCGATTTATTAATTGGCTACCCGTTGAGCGATACTTAGATGTAGAAGGAAAGCCTATCACCTATCAAAGTAAGCATCTTGCTCGATATCTGGGATTAGAGCATCTCTTTATCAGTTTTAATGGCTACTGGCCAGAGCATGATGCTCGTCTTTTTACTTGTTCTTTTAAAGAATTAGAAGCTTTCTCTATTCTTGCTAGAGTACCAAAAGATAACCAAAAAACCCTTGTAGTTGCCTCAGCAGGAAATACTGGCAGAGCTTTTGTTAATATTTGCTCTAGGCTTCAAATCCCTTTTTGTTTGGTTATTCCAGAGCAAAATTTAGCTGCTATCTGGTCAAAAGATAGTTGTCACTCCTGCGTTCGTATTATCTCTATCAGTGGTAATGGCGACTACTTCGATGCGATTAGTCTCGGAAAAGTCATTAGTCAGTTAGATGGTTTTTTCCCTGAAGGGGGAGCAGCAAATGTAGCCAGACGAGATGGTATGGGCTTAACAGTTGTAGATGCTGTGGTAACAATTGGGGAAATTCCCGATCACTACTTCCAAGCAGTAGGTTCTGGTACAGGAGGTATTGCAGCTTGGGAAGCTAATCTCAGGTTTTTAGCAGATGGGCGATTTGGCAACAAACAAATGAAGCTTCACCTATCTCAAAACTTTCCTTTCACACCAATGACCGACGCTTGGAAGGCTGGTAGCAAAGAAATTCCCTCTCTGAGTGAAATAGAAACCAAAAAACTCATTAGTCAGGTTTCTGCTCAGGTGCTAACCAATCGGCAACCTGCTTACTCTATCGCGGGAGGACTTTATGAAGCATTAGTTGATACTGATGGAGAAATGTATAGTGTAACTAATGAAGAATCGGAAAAAGCAAGGGTTTTATTTGAGCAATTGGAAGGAATAGATATTAGTCCTGCTGCAGGTGTTGCTACTGGTGCTTTAATTCAAGCTGTTGAGTCTGGAAAGATAATAGGGAAAAAGGAATCTATTTTACTCAATATTACCAGTGGAGGCTATAAACGTATACGCCAAGATTATTCTTTACACTACCTCAAACCAGATCTTGCTATTACGCCGCAAGAAATAAAGCCTGATTTGATAGCAGAGAGGATCGAGAAGCCGCTCAAAGTTTGAACCCAATATTGACCGAAGATTTGTTTGTCAGAAATGAAAATATATCGGTGTGCAAACAAGTTATAGTCATTCCAAATAAAAACCGTATGTATTCAATGGTAGGGGCGAAAAGCCTTTCGCCCCTACGAATTATGATTCTCAGCCTATCAATCAACCCTATAAAATCCTATGGCCGAATTTTTGGTTATTTCCGATTAAGTTTAGTCTTTAGTACCTAAATAATTAGGCTACAAGTCCCATTATTTCGTCGAGTCTGAGTAGCCATAACGTAAAAATTGGGACTTCTCAGACATCCTCTTAATAACCCTGAACACCCCTATAACTATGAGACCCAATAATCTACCACAGGACAAGTTACTCGCAGAGCGCATCAATGAGATAAGTCGTAATTTTTGGAATTCTGCCATTTTAAGAGCAGGGATTAAAATAGGGGTGTTTTCTCTTTTAGAACATAAGTCTCTATCTGTTGAGGAAATATCAGAGTATCTTAAGGCAAATTCCAGCTTTGTAGAGGCTTTTCTGGAAACCTGTGTGGTTTTAGGACTGCTAGAGATGGAACAAGATAAATTCACAAATTCTGCTCTTGCTTCTGCTTTTCTTATCCCAGAGAAAAAAGAATATGTGGGGGATCTCGTGCTACATATTACTAACCATTGGGATAGTTGGGGAAAATTAGACACGCTTATTCGAGAAGGAAGAACAGAACTTCCCTTCGAGAACGGTTTTGTAGATGCTTCTACCTACTGGATGGACTACATGAAAGGTCAGAACAACAGAGCAGAGGCGGGACAGGGAGATTATCTGGTTAAGAATGTCAACTTAGTTGGAAAGCACAAACTTCTAGATCTAGGAGGTGGCGCAGGAAGTTATAGCATTGCTTTGTGTAACGCTAATCCCCAACTAAAGTCTTTTTTAGTGGATCAAAAAGAACCATTGGCAATAGCTCGTAATTTAATTGAGGAACATCGTCTTCAAGAAAGAATCATTTTGGTAGAAGGAGACTTTCAGACAATCGAACTCGATACAGACAATGATGTGGTTCTTATTTCTGGAGTTGTATGTATCACATCTCAAGACGAGTTTCGGCGGTTACTTCGTCGTTCTTATGATGCTTTATTACCAGGAGGTTTAATGATTGTGCAGGACTTTATGCGTATTGATCGCTCTCAAGAGCGAACTTTTCTAGATACAATGATGGACTTATATTTGAAGATTGCCTTCGATCCCAATGCTAGCGATCGCCATGGAGATGAAATAGTATCTTGGCTCACAGACACGGGATTTATTAACCCCAAACAAATAGCTCTACCTACGCAATTAGCTCTAATTACTGCCCAAAAGCCTAGTTCCTTAAGTGAGATTAACTAATAATATCCTAATTCAGTTTCTTGGCTCGGTCTGATCGAAATATTATTGCTTAATATCTACTTATTTTTTTGTGCCTTCAATCATCACACCAACAAAGCCCAATTCATAAGTTTTCATGTTACTGCTCACCGCAACAGAGAAGTTTTATTGACAAGTACTGGGGCGACATCAGTTTTGTAAAGGGAAGGGAGACGGAAGGGGAATCATGTTAGCGGAC
>JASJEK010000141.1 GCA_030064915.1 Xenococcaceae cyanobacterium MO_234.B1 | reverse complement strand
CGCCAAATTCAAAGATTACCTCGTAATAGTGCCCCTAGTCGTAAGCGTAATCGTTGTATGGTAACAGGAAGACCCAGAGGTTATTACCGTGATTTTGGTTTATCTCGTAATGTTCTCAGAGAGTGGGCGCATGAAGGCTTACTTCCTGGAGTTGTTAAGTCTAGTTGGTAAAAACCAATCTGTTTTAATCAATAGTTTTTCCCTAGTTGCCACATGATGACAACTGGGTTTTTTCTTTTCCAAAAATGTCAGATCTCCCTCGTCTGTAGTGGACTGAAACAGCATTGGCTATTGATTTGGACAATTGCCATTTCTGTCATTCTAGCGTTATAGATTTTGAGTATTTTTTTCTGGTTGCTGTTCGGTAGAGTGATCAAGTGTAGAGGCAACCCGAACCCAATGAATTTCTTCAGCAAGGTCAGAACGCAAAACCTTCTGACTATTGCCAGTTCTTTGAACAGCTCGACTTGCTGCCGCAATAACTACATTGAGAATGTCACCACCAGATAGTCCATTAGACTCGTCTGCAAGCCATTCTAAATTCACATCTTCCGCTGTTGGAATTTCTTTTGCCAATAAGTAGTTCCAAAGTTTGACTCGACATTCTCGATCAGGTAATTCAAACTCTATATGTGCTAGAATCCGTCGAACAAATGCACCATCATAGTTCTTGGCAAGATTTGAGGCAAAAATCACCTCACCATCAAAGTTATCTAGTTGAAGCAGCATAACCGAACGGCTAACATTTACCCCGTGATCTGCGCTCTGGGTAACGTTTGTCAATCGTTTTCCTAAGATAGAATCAGCCTCATCGAAAAATAAAACAGATTTAGTTTCTTTGGCTTTCTTAAATGCAGCAGTAATGTTTTTGGGAGTTTCACCCACATATTTAGACTCAATCTCTGCATAGTTAACCTTGATGATTTTTTTACCAAGATAGTCAGCTATCGCTTCAGCACAAAAAGTTTTACCAGTTCCCGGAAGACCAAACAAATTTATAGCAGTACGGGCTCCGTGTGGGTCAACACTTTTCAGATTCCATTGGTGATACAGTACATCATGAAACCGAATGCGATTCAATGCTGCTTGAAGCCGTTCCCTAACACTAGAGGGAAGAATCAGATCCTTAAGACATCTCTTAGGATCCTCTGGAACAAAGATTTCCATTCTGCTGATTTCAGTTTCTGCTGAACTGAAAACTTTATTAGTTTGATTAGGAATTGTCTCCTGATTTTTATTAGGTTTTTCCTGTGGCAATCTTTGCCTTTCCCATCCAGTTGGCATAGTTTACCTCATTGAATTAAAGTCATAATATTTTTTTTGACGTGTCCTTTTCTTTGAAGTTCTTCGAGTACGTCTGGATCGTCGATTTCATCGATGGCGTACTCTTGCTCAGATATTTTCACTTTACTTTTTTTCTGAGTCTTGACAAAGATTCGGCAACGCACAAATCCGATAAACCTATCGAGCTTAATCCAAGCATCCATTAGAACGCTTTTTTCCCAACCTTTTCGGCGCAGCCATGCTGCTACTTGCTCCCTTATATCATCCCAGAAAAGACTGATACCAATTCCTAAGAAAGCTCCTACTACTGTAACTGCTGTAATCACTAACCAGTCCATATACAGCCCCTTTTATTTCGTTGATGAGGTATCCTACAAAAATAGCCAAGGACGACTAACCGTATCACGACCAGTTTGCAAGAATTCGGATCTGATTGGTTCTGGAAGTCGATCCCAATCCCAATTGGTAGCTACTGAAAAGGATGTGCCATTTTTATAGTCTAAATTCAGCCGGATTTCCACCTCACTAACTGAAGATGCCCGTGTAAAAGTCAATTGAGCGGAATCAACCATCTCACGAATTTTTGCTGTGAGTTCGTCATCTGACTTACTCTGAAGAGCTTGTAATACATCCTTTGTAGACTGATGCAACTTTTCAGCTAAAGCTCTGGCTAATTCTTGCTCAAGCCACTTGTCGATCTCGCTTCGACTTGTTTCCTCATGAGTCTTGACTAAAAAATAGATTACTGCTACAACGCCTACAATAATACCCGCAGCTACAAGCCACTCAATTTTTATCTGATTCATTTTCTGTTTATCCTCTAACTTTGACAGTTAGCTTTTTGAGATTTAATCTGACAAAAATTTCACTCAGTTATGTTGCCATCTCCATTTCTGCAAGTTCTTGATCACGCATCTCAGTGACATTGAATTTAGCCTTCTTGCGTTCCTTACGTAAGTACGCCTCGCGTACATCCTCGGGAACTTTATCCCAGGAAAGAGTTTCTTCTGTTTCTCGTTTTACTGGAGCAGTGTTACCTGATTCGAGACGTTGAACCATCCAGGAGGTTACTTGTAATATCCATTTACTAGATGACTTCCTTTTTAGTACAACAGTTTGCTTCAGCAAATACTCACGTAGCTTAGTCCAAGCCTGCTTTACTGCCGAACGAAAATTCAGACATTACTTCCTTCCTCCTGGCTTTATGAAGACCGCGTGATTCGGTCAGTGAATCCTTAACCGCTATTTCTCACAAAGAGTGTGATCGCTCTTAACGGAAACCTTACCGCATCTAGGTTTGACCCTGGTGTTGACTCCTGCTGGAAACCGACAGTGTGTTGTTAGAGTTCCAGCCTGCATCAGAATCAATTAGACTTTGAACAAAAAGCAATTTACTTAGAGTAAATATGGCACAAATACATTTAAAGGCATACCCCCACCACCTTTGATTATAAAAAGTTGAGAGCTAAAAAAATATTAAAATTCAGCCAATTTTTGCTAGCGGTAAAGAAGAGATTATCTAAGGTCATATATTCCCTTTGATTTTATTGATATTGATACTCTAAAACTATTCGTGCGATAGCTTTTTTGCAAATTGGAATGGTAAATGCGATCGCTACGCGCCTCAGCAAAGCTGAGATCGCACTTGGGATTTCCAGTTATTGCGATCGCTTTACAGTTATTGCGATCGCTTTTTGGGTTCAAATCATTCAAGAATTAAAATAGATAATAAAGTAAGCGAAAAGCCATGACTCAAGCTAAATTTAATTTAGAAGAATCGGAAATTCAATTTCTCAACCGCTTTGAAAAATACGGATTTCGCGATCAAAATGAATTGATTCACGTTGCACTCAAAAAATTAAGACAAGAGTTGGAAACCCAGAGTTTAGAGGAATCTGCTAATTTGTATGCAGAAATATACGAACAAGATCGAGAACTCCAAGAATTAACTGAATCAGCTTTACTTGATTTGCCAGAATGGCAAGATTAAAGCGTGGAATGGTGGTTGATGTCGATCTCAACCCAACCAAAGGTTCTGAAACTGGAAAAATTCGACCTTGTATTATCGTTACCAACAACACCTATAATGAGCGCGTTCCTGTAATTCAAGTTGTCCCCATAACAGAGTGGAACAGTAAAAAAGCCAGAATTAGAACGAATATAGAAATCAATCCTTCTACATTCAATGGTTTAACCAAGAAGTCAATAGCAGATTGTTTACAAACTCGCCCAATAGATCGTCGTTATCGTCTAAGACAAATAAGAGGTAAATTAGAATCAGAGATAATGCTTGAAATTGATGAAGCTTTAAAAATTGTCTTTGCTCTCTAATTTTGACAGACACAGTAGCGAGATCGGTGAATTATTTAAAAACTGATTGGCGATCGCTACGCCCCTCAGCTTTGCTGAGATCGCACTTTGATTTTTCGGGTAGAGCGATCGCTATAATACCAAAAGGCATGGCTGTTTATAATTAACTACAAGACCTCCAAATCGACGCTAAACTAGACCATGGAAGAAATACTGGAGTTAAAAGACTGTCTGCTAAATCATCAATATGAACGTGCGATGACTATAGTTGAAGAACTAGAACTGATGGGCAGACAGGATAAAATTAATAACTTAGAATCTTTTCTGGTTGTTTTGTTAATTCATCTAATTAAAATTCAAGTAGAAAAAAGAGTAACCCGAAGTTGGCGTAGTTCGATTTTAAATAGCCTCCGAGAAATTCAAAAACGCAACAAATTAGGCAACAAGTCACAATACATTAAATCAAATCAATGGCTCGAACATTTTGATGCTATTTATCCAGATGCTATTTTTAAAGCTGCCGATGAAGCTTTCGGGGGAATTGAAATCAAAGAACTCAAATCTTTAGTTAACTTGAGTTCTTTGCAAAATATTACTTTAGAATTACTTGAGCTTACCTATACCTTGGATGGAGATAGTATGGTTCAGCTAATTTGTGATCGCTTTCCTGTTGGTCCTTTAGAAGGGTGCAATTAGTTCCTCATTATCTCATTTGTACTCTATAGTGCGACCTTGCTGTGGATTTCAAGTTAGACCGATCACTTTTTAGTTATTGTCTTAAGCGATCGCACTTGAGATTTTAAGGTAGGGCGATTGATGGGACGAGTAATTTTTAGGTATAGCGATCGCCTCCTTACCCCCCTAACTTACTCTTGACTATTTCCTGAATTTTCTTACCGTCAGCTTTGCCTTTAAGCTGTTTCATGGCTGTTCCCATCACTTTACCCAAATCTTTTGGGGAACTTGCTCCCACATCTTTTATTATTTGAGCCAAAATTTGTTCTAATTCAGCATCATCTAATTGTTTGGGAAGATAAGTTTCAATAATAGCTAGTTCTTGTTGCTCTTTCTCTGCTAAATCTTCTCTTCCTGCTTTTTGATACTGGTCAATAGAATCTCGACGCTGTTTTGCTTGCTGCGCTAAGAGTTCAATTTCTTGTTCGGCGGTGAGACTATCTTGTCCCTTGGGACGCAGGGCAACTTCTTTTTCTAAGATAGCTTTTTTAATAGATCGCACTGTTTCCAGGCGAATTTTATCTCTAGCTTTCATTGCTGATTTGATATCTTCAGCAATTTGTTCTTTGAGACCCATAAGTATTTATTCCTATTAAAATAAACGACATATTGTAACAAAATTAACCAATCGTTACATCTACTATAACTACGATATCTCACTAAGTTGAAGTCTAAGATTTTTGGGAAAATATCTGATGTTTAGCTTTTTAATTATGATGGCAAAAGTCAGTTACAAAAACCAATTAATAAAAATTGATTTTGATAAAAGTATCTTTTTACAACTTTGTCTGCTGCAAAAGTAGGATAATTTATTCTAGAACTACAGTAGAAGATTTAAGGATCAAGAACGGGAAGGTATGCACTTAAGCGAAATAACTCATCCTAACCAGTTGCACGGCTTGTCGATTCGACAACTAGAAGATATTGCCCGTCAGATAAGAGAAAAGCATCTACAAACAGTAGCAACTAGTGGGGGTCATTTAGGCCCTGGATTAGGAGTAGTAGAATTAACCATCGCTCTTTATCAAACTCTAGATTTAGATCGAGATAAAGTAGTGTGGGATGTAGGACACCAAGCCTATCCTCATAAAATGCTCACAGGAAGATATAGCCGTTTCCATACCCTAAGACAAAAAGACGGGGTTGCTGGCTATCTGAAGCGTTGTGAAAATAAATTCGATCACTTTGGTGCAGGACACGCTTCTACCAGTATTTCTGCTGCTTTAGGTATGGCTTTAGCTAGAGATGCTAGGGGAGAAGACTATAAATGTGTTGCCATTATTGGGGATGGCTCTTTAACTGGGGGCATGGCATTAGAAGCCATTAATCATGCTGGTCATTTGCCTAAAACTAACCTGATGGTGGTTTTAAATGATAACGAGATGTCTATCTCTCCCAATGTTGGGGCAATTCCTCGCTATCTCAATAAGGTGCGTCTCTCTGAACCAATACAGTTTATTTCTGACAACTTAGAAGAGCAGTTTAAGAACTTGCCTTTCTTAGGAGAATCCCTTACTCCTGAAATGGAAAGACTTAAGGAAGGGATGAAGCGTCTAGCTGTGCCGAAAGTTGGTGCAGTGATTGAGGAATTAGGCTTTAAATATTTTGGTCCCATTGATGGTCATAATTTACAGGAGTTGATCTCTACCTTTAAACAGGCACACAAGGTAACTGGTCCGGTTTTAGTTCATGTGGCGACAGTAAAAGGGAAAGGTTACGCGATCGCAGAAAATGATCAAGTAGGTTATCATGCTCAAAATCCCTTTAATCTAGCAACAGGGAAGTCTCATCCTGCCAGCACGCCTAAACCGCCTAAATACTCTAAAGTCTTTGCCCATACCCTCACTACCCTAGCTGAAAACAATCCGAAAATTATTGGGATTACTGCTGCTATGGCAACAGGTACAGGGTTAGATAAACTGCAAAAGAAACTACCGAAACAGTACATAGATGTAGGTATTGCAGAACAACATGCCGTAACTCTAGCTGCTGGCTTGGCTTGTGAAGGAATGCGCCCTGTAGCTGCGATTTACTCCACTTTCTTACAACGGGCTTACGACCAAGTAATTCATGATGTCTGTATCCAAAACCTCCCCGTATTCTTTTGTTTAGACCGAGCAGGAATTGTAGGTGCAGATGGCCCTACTCACCAAGGGATGTACGATATAGCCTATCTACGGTGTATTCCCAACATGGTAATTATGGCACCCAAAGATGAAGCGGAATTACAGCGCATGGTAGTTACTGGCGTTAACTACACTGACGGTCCAATCGCGATGCGTTATCCTCGCGGTAATGGTGTTGGTGTACCTCTGATGGAAGAAGGTTGGGAAGAAATCGAAATTGGGAAAGGAGAAATCCTTCGCAGTGGCGATGATGTTTTACTCCTTGGTTATGGCACAATGGTACATCCTGCAATGCAAGTAGCAGAAATTCTTAGCGAACATGGAATAGAAGCTACTGTAGTAAATGCTCGCTTTGTCAAACCTTTAGATACAGAACTGATATTACCCCTGGCTAAACGCATTGGTAAAGTCGTAACCCTTGAAGAAGGCTGCGTTATGAATGGTTTTGGCTCTGCGGTGTTAGAAGCATTACAAGATAATGATGTACTAGTACCTGTAAAACGCCTTGGTGTACCAGATATCTTAGTAGATCACGCCAAACCCGATGAATCTAAAGCAGATTTAGGTTTAACTAGTCCTCAAATGGCAGAAACAATCCTCAAATCTTTCTTTAGTAGTGGAAAAGAAAAGGCTGTAGTTAGTTAGCTTACTACTAGGGGGTGAGACATTAGTTACTCACCCCTTCTTAAGATTTTACTTTTCTCTAGTTATTCTCGATCGCATCATAAATTAAATCATAGGCACAATAACTAGGAGATTGCCCGATGCTAAATCAGGAGTCTGTTGTACCAAAGTCTAGTGCAGTGATCACTTTACGAGAAATTACTAAAGAGACTTTAAGAAGTATCCTCGATCTTAAGGTAGCTAAACACCAAGAACATTTCGTAGCTTCCAATGCAGTATCAGTGGCTCAAGCTTATTTTTATCGTGAGGTTGCTTGGTTTCGGGGAATATATGCTGATGAAACCCCCGTTGGCTTTGTTATGCTTTATGATGATGCGACCAATCAAGATTATTTTCTCTGGCGCTTTATGATTGATGCTCGTTTTCAGGGTAAGGGATTTGGTAAACGTGCATTGGAACTTTTAATTGATTATGTAAAAACTCGTCCTGAAGCAAAATCTTTAGCTACTAGTTGTGTACCTGGCGCAGTAAGTCCTTGTAAATTTTATGAAAAAAGAGGATTTACCTATACAGGGGAGGTAGAGGACAACGAATTAGTTATGAGCCTTGAATTGCATTGACGACTCCCACTGCTAAACCCTCAGCTTTCTGAACGAAACCTTCGTGTTTTAGCGGGGGATTCTAATTCTCACGAAGTTAAATTTTTAATCAGCGAATTTATTTCTATTTCTTCATAAAACTACCTTCATGTCCCCTTATCTTTTAAAATCTTTAAAATCGTTAACTTATTAGACTTTGAAACAGCCCTGCTAAATGAAGGGTAGTAAATTATTCATGAATAAATTCTCATAAAATTTTCAGAGAAAACTTAATAAAAACTTAAATCATAGTAAATAGACATTCATTATTGACTTCTCTCTCAGTTAAAACACAAGAGATTCTAAGTGGATGTTCCGAATCAGTCTAAAGACGCGATTCTCAAGGACACGCATTCTGAGGTCTCCTCAGAATCGCGCTTCCCGAAGGGCGACCTTCGGTCGGATGTCCGTCACGTTTCATACTTAGCTGTCACCGATAATTGATCGGTGGTGGTAGTCAAAGACCACCTACAGACTCAGATATGCTGACAAAAAGCCACATACATCTCCCTTACATTTAGTTTATTTACTTCGCTTTCCGAGTGGTTTTACTTAAGTTAAAGCTATAAACCGCTATCCTTGCTGCCTATATGAGCAGTGCCTTAGTCTTTGAAGAACTTACTTCTAGTTTCTTACTGGCGGGAATCTCACTCCTACTAGCAAGGGTTCAACGCGACAAACCTTACTCTTACTATCATTGAAAGAATTATACCACGTTTTTTGGCCGGTTAAAACCCTCAAGCCTGAACGGCTCGCTCGGTTTCATGAGGGGCTGCGTGCGGAATTTATTTCCGCACTTTAAACGCCCCGTCCCTTCCATAAATGAGGAGGGCTTTTACCATCGCTTCTTCTGTAAAAACTAAAGCTTGAATAGGTTGTTATGAGAATAGATGCTGTTTCAGAAGAACTAAAGTTTGTCTAGTTCTGAAAAGTTCGTTTAACTGGCGTTGCTGATAGTCGGGATATGATTTCGCCCCTTCCCAATTCTAGGGCAGAAATAGAATCAAAGTCCCCCAAATAAATTTGCAGTTCTTGAAGAATCTTCTACTCACTAACTAGTCCATATGCTGTTAACCAAACATTTAAAGCCAAACCGTTATTTAGAAGTTAAAGAAACAGAATTATTATTACAGTCCTATGAAAAAGGAGATGAAATACCTCTGTTGAAGCCTGGTTTGTGGCAAGTTGCTCAAGGAGTAGTTCAACTAAGTAAGATCAGTGCTGGTGGAGATGAAATAATTTTAGGTTGGGCAACTGCTAATGACTCTTTTGGTGATTTCGTTACCAATGAAACTAACTACCGAGCACAAGCTTTGTCTAATACTCAGGTAAGATGGTGCTCCCTCTTAGATATCGCTAGCTCGACTCATTTGACCAGGATTTTCATCTCACAATTAAGTCAGCGTTTGATTAAGGCAGAACAGTTACTAACTATTATTGGACTACGCAGAGTGGAAGAACGTTTATGGCAATTGTTGTTAATCTTAGAAGAAGAGATGGGTCAATCAGTTGTTAATGGTACTCGTCTGAGAATACGCTTTACTCATCAAAATTTGGCACAGATTATTTGTACTACTAGAGTAACTGTTACTAGAATCCTAGGTGATTTTCAAGAAAAAGGACTAATTAGTACAGATAGCCAGCGCCATATTATCATTAGAAAAAATTAGCTTTTTCCGAAAAAACTGGCATTTTTTCCGAAAATATTGCCAAAAAAGCGTGAAAATTGGGATTAAAACTCTTGCCTCTTGCCGTGGAAAGGGGACTTCAAAAGGAGAATTGCTGCAATATGACAGTCTGTCTCTTGCTTGATCGTTCTGATTGCTGGGATAATACCCGATTGAGGTATAGTATTTATCCCAATTAACGATGAAAAGAAAGTTTCTAGTTCCTTTAATTCTTGGTCTTGCTGTTACTTCAGTAACTGCTCACGAACAGATGAAAGGGGAACAGTCTAACTCTCATCATCATCACAAAACGGTCATGATTTCGGAAAATCAACCTGTTCCCAGTATAGACTTAGTCGTTTATGAGGATAGTCTCAAAGGTTGGAATCTGGAAATTAAGTTGGATAATTTTGAGTTTGCACCGGAAATGGTCAACGAAGAAAATGAACTAAATAAAGGACACGCTCATTTATACATCAATGGGGAAAAGATAACTCGAATTTATGGTAATTGGTATTATTTGGGAAGTTTACCTTCAGGACGAAATGAAATTAAGGTTGGTTTAAATACTAACAGTCACGAATCATTAATGTATCAAGGAAAATTAATTGAAGATGTAGAAGTTATTGATGTTAAGTAGGGTGAGTTAGGAGAGACGCGAAATTTGAGGGGCACCTCACCTAAATTTATTTCAGGTGCTTGTAAGCCTCGTTGCGTCTGTACGAAGAAGTTCGTAGTTATAATTTTTTGTG
>JASJEK010000145.1 GCA_030064915.1 Xenococcaceae cyanobacterium MO_234.B1 | reverse complement strand
ATGATTCAGAATTAGTTTATCGTCATATTCGTCAAAAATTGGACGCAACTCCAGAAATACAGGCAGCAAACCAACGGCGTAGTATTTTGCAAGATCTTCTTTGGGAAAGAGTTGCAATTGACATTAAAAGCGATCGCGATCGCCTATCTAAAGAATTTGAATCCTATCTTAAGATTAAAGATAAAGGAAGATTAGAATTAAATCCAGAGTTGGAATATCCCCGTCATCAATTAAAAGTTGACATTCACCGTATGCCTGGTGGCTATCTTAAAGATAGTGATGAATCAGATTTTTGGACAGGAGTGCTTTACGATCATGGCGTGTTTCTCTACGGACAAGGTTGGTTGGGAAGTCTCAATGATGAGTTAGGCTATACATTAATCAATAATGTCTTATTGAATCATTACCCAGAATTTACCCCTCAAAAGATTTTAGATATGGGCTGTTCCGTTGGACATAGCACCTTACCTTATGCTTCAGAATATCCCGATGCGGAGGTGTGGGGAATTGATCTAGGAGCATCTTTATTAAGATATGCTAGTGCTAGGGCGAAAGCATTAGATAAACAGGTTAATTTTGCACAACAAAATGCAGAAAAAACTGAATTTAATAATAATTCTTTTGATTTAGTTGTGAGTCATATCTTGCTCCATGAAATTCCCTGTGGCGCAAGAAAACGAGTCTTTGCTGAAAGCTATCGCTTGCTTAAACCAGGTGGAATAATGGTTCATCTAGAAAGTCAATTATTTTTATCTCCTCCAAGTCTGGCTTCTCGCTATTTTCGCGATACTGAAGTTTGGGTTAATTCAGAACCTTATTTAGGTTCTTCAAAATTGGAAGACTTTGAAACCTATGCCAAAGCTGCTGGATTTAAGCTAGAAGGCTTTAAAATTCATCGTGTTCCTGGTTATTATGCACAACAAACAGGAAATAATAATCCAGGATGGATGGCATTTTGTGCCCAAAAAATTTAATAGATTCGGCAAAAAAAGCCCGATCTTAAAAATTTTTAACCAGTACTTATAACAAATAAAAACCCAATGTTGCCCAATATTACCCCAGAAAGAATCGATCTGCCTCCCGGAACATTGTTAAACTTTCCTGGAACATTAGCAGATTATGAACAACTTTTGGCACAATTGGGCGATCGCGCTATTCCCCGTATTCGTTTTCGCAATAATCATATTTTACTAATGAGTCCTCTACCTGAGCATGGCAAAGAAATCGATGTTATTGCAGATATGGTAAAAGCACTGTTACGTCATCAAGGTAGAGATTGGGATAGCTTTCATCCCGTAACTTTAAGGCGTGGAAACGAAGCAGGATTAGAACCTGATGCTTGTTTTTACATTGAAAATTATCAAGCAATACTGGGAAAACGTAAGTTAGATATGAGTATCGATCCACCACCAGATTTAGCTATAGAAATTGATGTCACTTCTTTCACTCGCATTGAAGACTATATTCCTTTGGCTATTCCTGAAGTTTGGATTTATAAAGCAGGGGAATTAAAGATATATCAATTTGAAGATAATAGCTATTTGCCAACAGATACAAGTCAAATTTTTCCTAATTTTCCAGTTAAACAAACTATTCCCCAATATGTTAGTCGAGCTTGGGAAGTAGGTTCTAGTGTAGCTTTAAGAGAGTTTAGTCAACTTTTGTCATAGTAATTATTTTTCAATTAAAGATTAGCTCTCAATTTAAGTTAAGCAAGTTAAGATAGTACGGTTTAAAGAACACAAAGAAGGTATATATAGTAAACATAGATCAAGAAAATGAATCCTATTGAAGAAAAATACAATGACTGTCGCCAATTTCTAGGAGAGCCAATTCATGAAGAACAATCTACCCCTTGTGGTAGAGGTCGATATGTAACCTATAAGAATGGAAATCAAGATGGATCTATTCATTGGACAAAGGAGACTGGAGCGCATGAGACTCATGGTGGTATTCGTGCTAAATGGGAAGAGCTTGGCTGGGAAAAACACTACCTTGGGTTTCCAATAAGTGACGAACAAGAGTATAGTATGTTGAGAATGGTGAAATCAAGGGTAGAATAAGCTTGTTTGAGGGTGGTGCAATAGTTTGGTATCGAGATACGAATACTCGTGTTCTTCTTAAGAGAATAGGTGGTGGAGAATTGGTTGTAGATGAACGAGAGAAGACACCTATTGACCATGCTGTAGTAGCTGCTGGTGTAGCTGGGAAAATTTTTAAAGCTTTTATTGGAATGGGAGGAGCTTAAAGCAATTAGTATGATCGCTGACTTTGTAGGTTGGGTTGCACGGAGTAAAACCCAACACTATCACTTAAGAATCTAATTTAAGGACTGTTACTAATTTCTACAATCATTTCTCCTCGACCCAATTGTTCTAAAGCATCAGTTAAAGTAGCAGTCAGTAGTTTTCTCAGATTACGGTTTGTGACGTTTCCACAGGTGATCCATAGAATTTGAGGTGGTGATCCTAATCGACATACCAGGTCAACGAAATCACTATCTTTCGTCATTATTACAGCATTTTCGGTTCGCGCTGCTTCAAAAATGTCCCGATCTTGAGCATCTCGTAATCCTAAATCCCTCAAGGCAAAAGCTTCTAAGCTAAAGGTTGCTTTCAACCACTGTGCTAATGTTGGAGGCAATTGAGCATCGATCCAAATCTTCATGCTGTCAGTCTAGGAAAATCAGTGCGTCGTGCTGCAAAAATTAGACAAGCTTGAATATCTGCCAATTCTAGATCGGGAAAGTCCTCTAAAATTTCGGTGACACTTACGTTCTCTGCCAACATTTCTAAAATGTCAGTTACTCGAATCCGCATTCCTCGAATACAAGGACGACCACCACATTTACCAGGGGTTTGGGTAATGCGATTTAATAAATTATTTTCTGAATTCATTGGTGTATTCGTAAGCAGCTTTGTTTGTTTCTATCTTAACAATGGCTATTACTTCTTCAATCCAGATAGGCGTAATTATTCTGCTAGTCTAGGTTAGGCTACAGGAAGTAAAACCCAACCCCATCACTATCACTTAAGAATCTAATTTAAGCACTGCCATAAATGCTTCTTGGGGAACATCTACTGTCCCGATCGCCTTCATGCGTTTCTTCCCTTTAGCTTGTTTCTGCAGGAGTTTTTTCTTACGAGAGATATCACCGCCATAACATTTAGCAAGTACGTCTTTGCGTAAAGCAGGGATATGTTCACTAGCAATAACTTTTGTTCCGATCGCAGCTTGAATGGGAACTTTAAACTGGTGACGGGGGATTAATTCTTTAAGTTTTTCGGTTAGGGCACGACCTACATAGTAAGCTTTATCTCGATGGACGATAGTAGAAAGAGCATCTACCTGATCTTTATTAACTAGGATATCCAACTTAACCAGATTGTTTTCCCGATAGCCAATTAGTTGATATTCCATACTGGCATAACCGCGAGAACGAGACTTGAGGCGATCAAAGAAGTCTGTAACTACTTCTGCTAGGGGTAACTCGTAAATCAGACAGGTGCGGTTAAGGGTAAAGTATTTCATGTCTTGAAATTCCCCTCGGCAATTCTGACACAACTCCATGAGAGTACCGACAAAGTTTTCGGGAGTAATAATTTCTACTTTGATATAAGGTTCTTCAATTTTGGTTCTTTTTTGGGGTGGTGGTAACAAAGAAGGGTTATCAATTTCTAATATTTCTCCCTCTGTCGTAGTAACCCGATAAATTACCGAAGGTGCGGTAGTAATTAGTTCTAGGTTATATTCCCTTTCCAATCTTTCTTGGACAATTTCCATATGTAGTAATCCCAAGAAACCGCATCGGAAACCAAACCCCATCGCGCTAGAGGTTTCTGGTTCATAGGATAGTGCTGCATCGTTGAGTTTTAGCTTTTCTAGAGCATCTTTTAAATCTGGATACTGATCGGAATCCGTAGGGAATAAACCACAGAATACCATAGGTTTGGCTTCGGTATAGCCTGGTAAGGGTTCAGCCGCAGGCTTATTGGCTAGGGTAATGGTATCCCCAACCCGCGCATCTTCTACGGTTTTAATGGCTGCTGCGAAATATCCTACTTCCCCTGCGTGGAGTTCTTCCACTTGAATTTGCGTGGGAGAAAGTACTCCCAGTTCGTCGATTTCGTATTCTTTTCCTGAAGCCATCAGGCGCACGCGATCGCCTTTTCTGACTTTGCCATCCATAACGCGGAAATAAACGATTACACCGCGATAAGCATCGTAATAGCTATCAAAAATTAAGGCTCTGAGGGGTTCGTCTATGGTGTCTGCTGGTGGTGGTACTAACTGAACAATAGATTCTAAAATATCTTCCACCCCAATTCCTGCTTTCGCAGAGGCTTTAATAATATCAGTGCAATCTAAGCCTACTACTTCTTCAATTTCTTGACTGACTCGTTCTGGTTCTGACCCTGGTAAGTCAATTTTATTCAATACTGGGATAACTTCTAAGTCATTTTCTAAAGCTAGATAGACATTAGCTAAAGTCTGAGCTTCTACCCCTTGAGAAGAATCTACTACTAATAATGCTCCTTCACAAGCAGCCAAAGAGCGAGATACTTCATAGGAGAAATCCACATGACCAGGAGTATCAATAAGATTTAATATGTAGTCTTGACCATCTTTTGCCCTATATTTCATTCTTGCTGCTTGCAGCTTGATGGTAATCCCCCGTTCTCGTTCCAAGTCCATATTGTCAAGGAATTGCTCTTTCATTTCTCTTTGAGCAACAGTCTTGGTCACTTGCAACATGCGATCGGCTAGAGTAGATTTACCGTGGTCGATGTGAGCAATAATTGAGAAGTTACGGATACGAGAGACGGGAACGTCAGTCATAAAAAGTTACTTAGAGTATTTTTCTATATAAGTTAGTAGTTCTTAATTTATTTTAATGTCTATTTAGTCAAAATTAGTATGGCAGTCTTATCTTCTGAGTTATGCGATCGCCCCTGTTGCCTGAGGCAGATCCCAGCAAATAACACATTGTTTATTAATATTTGTAAATTATATAGATATAACCTCAACTAGAATAATTAAAAAAATAAATGGCAGATCAATTAATTCGAGGGACAGCAGCCGACGGTGGAATTAGAGCCGTAGGGGTCATTACAACCCGTCTTACGGAAGAAGCCCGTCAAAGACACAAACTATCCTATGTTGCTACCGCAGCTTTAGGAAGGACAATGGCTGCTGGCTTACTATTATCCTCCAACATGAAAAAAGAAGGCTCAAGAGTCAACATCAATGTTAGAGGGAATGGTCCTTTAGGACAAATTATGGTAGATGCAGGGTTAGATGGTACAGTCAGAGGTTATGTGAGCAATCCAAGAGTGGAGCTACCTCCTAATGCCAAAGGGAAATTAGATGTAGGAGGTGCTGTAGGTAGTGATGGTTACTTGTATGTACTTAGGGATGTAGGCTATGGGTTTCCCTATTCCAGTACTGTGGAGTTAGTTTCAGGAGAAATTGGCGATGATGTAGCTAATTATCTAGTAACCTCAGAACAAACTCCTTCTGCACTGTTGTTAGGGGTATTTGTTGGCGCAGAAGGGGTGACTGCTGCTGGTGGCTTACTTTTACAAGTTTTACCCAAAGCTGCTCGGGATGAGTCTTTAATTTCTCTGTTAGAATCTCGCGTCGGTCATCTTTCAGGATTTACTCCTTTATTAAGAGGGGGGAAAACCTTAACAGAAATTATGGAACAGCTACTGGGAGATTTGAGTCTGTCCATAACACCAGAAGTTCAGATGTTACGTTTTCATTGTGGTTGTTCTTTTAATCGGGTTTTAGGAGCCTTAAAAATGTTGGGAGAAGCAGAATTGCAAGACATGATTGAACAGGATGAAGGAGCAGAAGCAACTTGTGAATTCTGTAGAGAAGTTTATCAAGCTACAGAATTACATTTATCCCAACTTATTGCGGATTTAAAAGCTGAATCTATGCTTTGAGCGGTCAGCTTCACTTTCGGCTCTTACTTTTCACGGGAAGTCCTGAAACCCTGGCTCGAAAGAGGCAGGAGGCTTCCAAATTTTCCCTCTGCCTCCTCTTAAATGGCTGAGAGCTATGTGCATAATGCTTTTAAACCCATTTATTAAGCAACTAAATTTTACAATGAGCTAACGGTGAGTATTAAATCTCGGAGAGTTACAGAAGCGTTTCAAGAGCGAGAGAGGTTCGCTCGTTCCTCGTGGTCAGCTTCGCGCTTCTCGCGGAGCGAGATCGGCTACGTGCTGTACAACAAATAATTAGGTAAACTTAGGCATAGTTAGTTAAAATCATCTATGCCAAAGTTAAGTATATCAGAAGCAGCATATCTATTAGGCGTATCTACAGACACCTTGAGGCGTTGGGAAAAAGAGGGGAAAATAACCTCAACCAGAACAGAAGGCGGACACAGAAGATACGATTTAACCGATATCCTGAAAGATAAAGAAGATGAGGGACTAACCATTCTCTACGCTCGTGTCAGATCTCGCCCTCAAATTAAAGACCTAGACCGACAAATAGCAGTACTAGAAACTTATGCAGAAATAAAAGGCTGGAAAAACTGCAAAACGATTAAAGATATAGGTTCTGGGGTTAACTATCGAAAGAAAGGATTAAATAAGCTACTATCAATTTTAGTAGAAGGGCAAGCAACTCGCTTAGTACTAACTACCAAAGACAGATTGCTGAGGTTTGGCTCGGAACTGGTATTTTCAATTTGCGAACTCTATGGAGTTGAAGTAGTCATATTGAATAAAGACCCAGATTCAAGTTCTGAAGAAGAATTGGTGAAAGATGTTCTGGAAATTATTACGGTTTTTAGTGCCAAGTTACATTCGATGAGAAGTCGCCAGAACGTAAAATCCCTTCAAGAAAACTTGAATAAACTAGCCCAAATAGAGGAGTAAAATTGGGTATAATTGGATTATGCAAACATATCAAACATTGCTGCCATCTAATATTTACCCGTTTCTCGAATCAATGGCGAGTCTCTACTCATCCATTGAGAAGAAGATGCACGTAGCAATATTGGCAGGAGAAAAGATAGACAGCATTGAGAAAAGGCTAGCGCAGGGGTTCCAAGTAGATAGCACTACAGTTAGAAATGTTTACCACAACCTAAAAGGTAAGCATTCAGGAATTAAAGAACTCAGAAAGACTCAGATTAAGGAAATAAAATCAACTATTTCTAGTATCAAAAAATCAATAGAGACGAGACACAAAAGAGTAAAAGCCAAGCTAAAGGCGCAGCAATCAGCTAGCAAGCACCGCTTCATCATTCACCAAAAAAAGCGAAGGTTGAGGATTAAACAACAGAAGCTAGAGAAGTTACAAAGCTCAGAGATTAGCTTGTGCTTTGGCACAAAAAAGTTATTCAAAGCCCAGTACCACTTAGAAGAGAACGGTTATAGCAATCATAATGAATGGCTGATTGATTGGTGTAAGGCTAGGACATCTAGTTTTGTCATGGTTGGTTCTAAAACTTATGCTAGTGGGAATCAATTGTGTCGATTAGATTGTAATGGCAACTTAGCTATTACAGTTCCACCATGTTTAGTTAAAGAATATGGAGGTAAAGTTACAGCATCTAAGATTAGTTTCAGGTATGGACAAAAATTTATCAATATTGCCTTAACCCCCACAAGGCATAAACGAGGAAAAAGCTACCGTAACGGAACAGAAAAAGCTGTAACTCATCGTTTTGTGAGGAAAAATGATAACTGGTATCTGCACACTTATGTTGAGTTACCAGATATCCCGACTATTACAAGCTATGCTAATGGCGCAATTGGTATCGATCTCAATGTTGATAACATTGCTTGGCTCATAATGTACGAAAGAAACATTCTTGTTTCTTAGGAGAGGGATAATTACTCACCACTTAACCAAGCAATAGCACTTCTAATCCATTCTTCTACATTAGGATTTTTAACTACCTGTTGATCTTGACTAATAGCTGCGATCGCGTCTTCGATTTCCTCTTTGGTATAACCTAAAGCTAGTAAAGTCATCTCCAAATCTCCTAAAAGTTCTGGACTAGCGATACTAGTTTTAGTACTAGAAACATCAACAGAAATATCGGCAATATCTTTCCATTGAGACAGTTTAGTTTTTAACTCTAAAGCAATTCTTTCCGCTGTTTTTTTCCCCACCCCAGGAGTTTTGGTTAAAGCAGGAATATTACTGGTGATAATTGCACCTACTAAATCAGAAATACCGAGAGTATCTATTAAGGCGATCGCGAGTTGCATCCCGATACCACTCACACTAACTAATTGGCGAAATAAATCTCTTTCCGCAGCAGAAGGAAAGCCATATAAGACTTGCCGATCTTCCTGTATCTGAAGATGAGTAAAAATTGGGATTTCCTCTTCTGTCGCAATATTTAATTGACGGGAAAAACGAGGTGTAATTTGTACTTCGTAACCAATACTATTGACTTCGACAACAGCAATAATGCGATTACTCAGATTTTTACTAACTTGAATTATTTTTCCCTTGAGATAACTAATCATTTAACAATTATCAATTATCTACCTTGTGCCTAATTAGTAAATCCCGATCTTCTGCTAAGATAGACCAGCTTTCTTTGGCTCCTAATTGTTCTAGAGCTAATAGGGAAGCATATTTTAAATCAAAGATCGGGCTTTTAATAGTTTCTTGTAATAGAGGAATAGCATCTATTGTGCCTAAATTAGCTAATGCGATCGCAGCAGCACCCCGAGATTTTCTAAACTGGGGTTGGGTGTTGTGGAAAGCTTCGAGAATGATCGCTTTTCCTGGTTGATATTTGAGCCAACCCAGTAGTTTAACTACATGGTAGTGCGCTCCATAGTCGCTTCTCGCTTCTGTTTCGTAAGTTGCCACTAAAGCTTCTGGTGCTTGATCGGGATAAAGTTCAAGTAAGGTTTTACTGGCTAAATAACAGCGTCCAAAATCAGTTTGATATAACTCTCTAATTAAAAATTCCAGGGATGGTTTTTGGTCGTATTCGTGTACCATTTCTAAATCAGAAGGGCGATCATAAATTACTTGATCTAGATAGGTTTCGATGTCGGCAAAAGTAATTTTTCCTGAAGGGATACCTGTTTCCGCTAACAGTCTAATTCCTCTTAAGCGAAACACTAAAGAGATGGGAGATTTAGCAATATGGGGGATAGCATCATAATACTTAGTATCAATTAAATCTTGAATACAGAGTCTTCGTGCATTAATGCTAGTGTGTTGTAAGAAATCGACAACTTTGCCCATCTGGCTGTAATCTTGGGTGAGACTTGCTACAGTAGCGATCGCAGAACTAGCAATTGTTTCATCCTCAGACTCCGTAAAAGGCTTAATACGGTCTAAAGCTGTTTTATAGTTGAATTTAGCAAGTATTTGAATAATTAAACGCTGACTCGCTTGATTTTTTTCCAACAAACAGGCAATATCTTCTAATATTGCAGCTTCATCTGTACCAATTTCCCCGATCGCCCATACGGCATTTTCTACAGTGTAGGGGTCATTATCCCTCAAGCAAGTCTTAATTATGGGAAGAGCTGGCTTAACTTTCAGTTTTCCTAAACTTTCCACCGCCTTACGTCGGGCGATGCGATGATACATATCAGGATTGTCATCCTCAATAGTTTCAATTAGAGCTTGAATACTTCTTTCTGTGGGAAAGTTGATCAGGTGGGAAGCTGCAACATAACGTTCTGACTTTTCCTCCAACTCTTCTAAAGGTTTTTTCAACAGAGCGATCGCCTGATCCTCTGTTAAGTTGAACATATTGGCAAATCTATTATCCATATCCTGATAATTCTCAAAATAGTTGCTAAAAAAAATTTAACTCCGAACTCCTAATTCCGAATTCCGAACTCTAAACTCACGTTACTCAGTTTATCGGTTCATCGCATCCATCTTGTGACTACTCCCGACTCTCATCCTTCGGATAGAGAGCGGGCTTCTCTAACTCACGCTAGAGACCTTGCTGCCCCGCGCCACTTATCTAGGCAGAATGCCCCCGACAGCC
>JASJEK010000144.1 GCA_030064915.1 Xenococcaceae cyanobacterium MO_234.B1 | reverse complement strand
ACTCTCCTGATTGAAGAATATGGTGAATCTTGTGAAGAAGGTTATTGTCTCCCTTACATTCTGACTCATGCCCAAATTGGCAGTAGTATAGGTTCGACTCGCGTGACAGTAACTCGTTTAATGGGTAAGCTGCGTCGTCAAGGTTTGATTAAGATTCGAGATGACAACTCTATTTGTATCCCAGATATTCAACAGTGAGGTAAAAATTATTAATTCTTATTTTTTACCTGGGATTTACCCCATAGATTCCCCACTATTTCCACAAACTGTGATAAAGTTTTCCACATTTTACCCAGACTTTTCCACAAGAAAGAACGACAGAATCAACTGTTGATTTAACAATAGGGGATTTTTCTGAATCTCAGAAATGGAGTCCTGGAAAGACCCTGTTTTATTAAGAAAAGTAACAAAAAATACTTTCAAATGCTTATTATTTCGTTAATCAAAAAATGCCATAAAGATTTTGTTAACATTTTTTAGCATTGACAAACCTACCCCCTGTTAGATGAAAATAGTCCAGCTAGAAGATTAAATCTCAGATTTTTTTCCCAAGGGAAATCTCTAGCAAAATCCTCATCAGGAGGACGAAACTTGATTAGCAGGAGCGAGAAAGTTAAATATGAGATCAGCAGTCAGTATTTTGGCAGAAATACCGGAGGAACTACATCAATCTCTCAAAAGTTATCTAGAAACCCATCCCACCTGGGATCAAGACCGAGTTTTTGCAGCAGCTTTGTCTTTGTTCTTGTTACAAAACAGTGGAGGTCACAATAATGAGACTTCACAAAACTATCGCACTTGTGCCAGAGTTTATTTAGAGACTTTATTCCAACAGTCTAATTAGCGAACACGAAGTGCCTCCCATTTAGGGAGACCGCTGTTACCATGTCCTTAGAAAGCAACACTAAATTGATTATTCCTGAATTAATTGTCGGCTTAGGCAACCCAGAACCAAAATATGACCGAACGAGACACAATATCGGTTTTGAGGCTGTGGACGCTTTAGCTAAGGCTTGGCAGATGTCATGGAAGGAAAATAAACGCTTTCAGGGGTTATTTTGCGAAGGAATATCTCCCTACGGCAATAAAATCCGCTTGTTAAAACCACTTACCTATATGAATCGCTCAGGACAAGCGGTAAGAGCCGTAACGGACTGGTATAAAGTTGCACCCAACTCAGTATTAGTCATCTACGACGATATGGATTTACCTGTAGGAAGACTAAGAATTAGGCTGTCAGGTTCTGCCGGAGGGCATAATGGGATGAAGTCCATTATTTCTCATCTCGGCAGTCAAAGTTTTCCTCGCTTGCGTATTGGTATTGGTAAGTCTGATGGGAACAAACAAACTATCTCTCATGTTTTAGGAAAGTTTGCTCCCGAAGAAAGCACAGTAATTGAGGAAGTCTTGTATCTCTCAGTTAAAGCTGTTGAGTGCAGCCTCAAAGAAGGCACGGAAAAAGCCATGAGTCTCTACAACAGTAAAGTAATTGATAATTGACAATTGATAAGATGGTAGTCTTCTTTCGGTTCTTCCCTTGCTCTCTTTGCAGAAAACAGCTTTGCCGTAACTGATAAATGATCAATGTTCAATGATAAATGATTTAAAGGGCGCGATGGGCAATATCACGGCGATAATACATTCCCTCGAAACTAATAGACTCTACAGCAGGATAGACTTTTGCGATCGCATCTTGTAAATTTTCCCCCAAAGCTGTAATTCCCAGTACTCTACCGCCACTAGTAACTAATTGACCATCTTTTAAAGTTGTTCCTGCGTGAAACACGATTGCGCCTTGAGCCGTAGCCGACTCAATTCCAGCGATCGCTTTTCCTTTTTCGTAAGCATCAGGATAACCGCCAGAAGCAGCAACTACACAAACTGCACTACCAGATTTCCATTTAATAGGTGGTTGTTGGGCTAATTTCTGTTGAGTACAAGCTATCAGTAATTCGTCTAGAGGAGTATCTAGCAGGGGTAAAACTACTTGGGTTTCAGGATCGCCAAAACGACAGTTAAATTCTAAAACCTTTGGCTCTCCTGTCGGACTAATCATCAAACCAGCATACACTACTCCTCGATAGTTGATTCCTCGCCGTTTCAATACAGCAATAGTAGGCTCTAAAACTTCTTTTTGAACTCGCTCCATCAATTCTGGGGTCACAATGGGTGCAGGGGCATAAGTTCCCATTCCTCCCGTATTTTTCCCTGTATCTCCTTCTCCGATGCGTTTGTGATCCTGGGATGGGATGAGAGGGCGAATAGTTTGACCATCAGTTATCGCTAAAACCGAAGCTTCTTCCCCTGCTAAAAATTCCTCTATTACCAAAGTAGTAAAACCTTGTGCCAATAAACTATCTACTGCTGCGATCGCTTCTTCTGTGGTCATCGCCACAATGACCCCTTTTCCTGCTGCGAGACTGTCCGCTTTAACTACAATAGGTGCGCCTTGTTCTTGAATATAGGTTTTAGCGGAAGTAGCATCGGTAAAAGTTGCCGACTTTGCTGTTGGAATTTGGGCTTCATTCATTAAATCTTTTGCCCAGGATTTACTTGACTCTAATTGCGCCCCCGCTTGTTCGGGACCAAATACAGCAATACGACGATTAGAGATGCTCCCTAACCGGGAGCCTCTCTCGTCGTCAATATTATGTTGTTGAAGATAGTCGGTAATACCGAGAGATAAAGGTAATTCTGGTCCTACTACTACTAGAGAAATATCTTGTTCTTTGACTGCTTTGGCGATAGCCTGAAAATCATCTACTGCAATATCGAGATTAAAACAGTTTGCCATAGTTGCCGTACCACCGTTGCCAGGAGTGCAATAAACTGCTTCGACATTGGGCGATCTTAACAATGACCAGGCGATCGTATGTTCTCTTCCTCCATTGCCAACAACTAATATTTTCATGCTGCTTCTAACCTCTTCTTGCAAGAATGAATGATTGATATGACTATTCTCTATTGCCTTTAATATTACAAAAATCGACTTAGATCGAATTCCTCCTCCGTCTTCTCTTCTGCAAACCGTTCACCATTGAGAATTAGTAACAGTCTCTCTGTATAATCCACTGCACCTCGTAATTCTTCCCTGAGTTGTTCAAAGCCTCCATTAGCATATTCTTCTAAGATTTTGACCCTTTCTACTTCTGCATCAGCATCATAAGCTGAGAGAATATTAATATCTTGAGTGTCAGCGATCGCAATTAACTTAATTACCCAGTCATAACCGCGAGAAATAAAAACTTCTAAACTAATAGGTGCTGGTTCACTCTGAGATATTTCTTTGAGAGGGACTCTTTTTTGATGTTTAATGCCAAAACTAGCTGCAAAAATTACAATATCTGCATAAGTCTGAAAAGTTCCAGTTGTTCCTTTTGTATCCAACAATTTTTGGATTAACTCTGCTTTATCTTTAGCGACTCTAACTCTGGGTAATGCCATTAGTGCTTTTAAATGATGAAATTTCTATATAATTGAGAGAATCTAGAAGGGCAGTATATTGCCCAAAAACCTATATGATTTAGGAGCCCCTGGCGTATTCCTTAAGGTTATAACCATGCTAAATCCCAACTTGGATGAAATCCAATTGACCAAAGAAGAGTATCAAACTTACTCCCGTCACATTATATTGCCAGAGGTAGGACTTGAAGGACAAAAGCGTCTCAAAGCTGCTAGTGTTCTTTGTATCGGTACCGGTGGACTAGGCTCACCCTTACTGTTATATCTAGCAGCAGCAGGAATCGGCAGAATTGGGATTGTTGATTTCGATGTTGTGGATAAATCTAATTTACAACGACAGATTATTCACGGTACAGCTTGGGTAGGCAAACCCAAAATTGAATCAGCAAAAGACCGCATCTTACAGATTAACCCCAACTGTCAAGTTGATCTATATGAAACAGCTCTTACCTCTGCCAACGCTCTTGATATTATCGAACCCTATGACATAGTTGTCGATGGGACAGATAACTTTCCTACTCGCTACCTCACTAATGACGCTTGCGTACTCTTAAACAAGCCTAATGTATATGGTTCGATTTTCCGCTTTGAAGGACAAGCTACAGTCTTTAACTATCAAGATGGACCAAATTATCGCGACCTTTATCCTGAACCCCCACCGCCAGGAATGGTACCTTCTTGTGCAGAGGGGGGAGTATTAGGAGTACTTCCTGGCATTATCGGCACAATTCAAGCAACAGAAACCATTAAGATCATACTCGGTGCAGAAAACACCCTTAGTGGCAGACTTTTACTCTATAATGCTTGGGACATGAAGTTTAGGGAACTCAGATTACGTCCTAACCCAGAACGCCCTGTAATTGAGAAATTAATTGATTACGAACAATTCTGCGGTATTCCTCAAGCCCAAGCAGAAGCCGAAAAAACTACTGTTCCAGAGATGACGGTACAGGAATTAAAACAACTTCTCAGCAGTAATGCAGATGGTTTTGTTTTACTAGATGTTCGTAACCCCAATGAGTACGAAATCGCGAAAATTCCTGGTTCAGTATTGGTGCCTCTATCAGATATTGAAAGTGGTGTTGGTGTGGATAAAGTCAGAGAATTAGTTAATGGCCATCTTCTGATTGCCCATTGTAAAATGGGTGGGCGTTCTGCTAAAGCTTTAGCTATTCTCAAAGATGCTGGCATTGAAGGGACAAACGTCAAAGGTGGAATTCAAGCTTGGAGTCGAGAAATTGATCCTAGTGTCCCCGAATATTAAATTAACAGACTTAAGGTAAAGAATCTTAACCGCGGAATGCGGTCGGGGAATGGGGCTTGTGGGATTTATCTTTTGTAACTCTAACGGTTAACTGTTATGTTCTAGCCCCCCGCGCAATGGAGCTTCTATTACCCCGTGCCTTAAGGCTCACATCCATAGATTAAAAAGATTAAAGCTCCAGCAAGCGCCCCGCACCGCACCGGAGGGGCTCTGTCTCTTGAATCGAATTCAAGAGCAAGTATCGCCGCGTTCGTTAAGGGCGCGGTGTAACGCTGACTTTAGGGGGTTTGGGGGCGAATCAGTCCCCCATCTGAAAACGAGGGTTCGTTCAGATAAACAACCCCCTTCAACTTTCCCCTTCTACATAGTAGGGCGGTTTCAAACTGCTAGCTTGTTAAAGATTTTGGATGATAGAGAGATAAGGAAGTATGAAAATAGGAAAATAAAACACAATTTACTGAAAAATAAGCCAAAGCAATCAAGATTACTAAAGCAATATTTACTAGCATAAGAGTTCTTAAGTTCCCACCTTAACTTTTGGGATTAATGAATTGACATTGTACATCTTTACTGCCCATTGGACTTAACAGGCTTCTTGGAACAGGATTGTTGCCAAGTTCTAGTCTTCTCTACCTCTTGGAGATGACCAGGGGGTACAGTTTTCTCGCTCATCAAGTAAATCTCAAAGCTATCGAGCTGTTTTGACCCCTTGTGCCGAGAGTTCCAATCACGACAGAGATATTGTCCATAGTAGGGGTAAAGCTTCTTTCCTATCGAGCGATTGAGGTTGATGAAATACGTGCGCCATTGCATGTTGCGATAGATGGCATTTCGTAACCTCACACTCGGCTTCTTCCAGTCCACGGAACCGCCACCCTTAAACACATCAATTGCAGTGCCATCCTTGAGCTTGCCTGGCAGCACATACCAGCCATCATCTCTTGGTGGGGGGGCAAAAATGTCCCACTTCTGGTCTAGCCTCAAAAGACGACTAATCCAGTCAACTGAGTCCAGAGTCCTCCTCCTAAATGTTTTAGGAGCCAAACTCCTGAGATTCCAGACAGTTACATAAGCCAGCAGGAGCAACATTACTAGATTCATGGTTCGGGAAGAACCCACCTTGACAGGACGAAATTTCATGGGTGGGGTCAGAGAGACCCCGCCGTGAAACGACGGGGCTTCCTCTGACTTCGTGAATTTGCCAGCTATCCTGCGGTTAGATGCAATTATCTCGTAAAATTTCGTGCCTACAGAAATTATTGGTTTCCATTCCAGAACTGGTGCCAGTGGTCTAAATAATGGGGAGAGGCAACATAAATACGCGAGTGCCTCAAACTTGAAATGCCTCCTATCTTGCCAATCGACAACTACCCAGGAATTTTTCTTTTGCATGTCAGCAAAAATTGAAGGCTCATCCTGAGCCACAAGCAGCGGTGTCATGGGCAAGATTAGAAAAGTTCGCATCAGGTGTACTACCTTCTGGCAAAAACCGCAGTCCCCATCGTAGTAAATCTTGAGTCCTACCCGTTCCGAAGTGTACAAACACTTGGAAACTAGCTCCCAAACCTCACTGGGGATGAAAACTAGCCAGATGACTATACTCAGAACCTGGACAAGACCGAGATTCATAGTTAATTCCAACCCGATATGTAATAGGATAAACGCGACAATGGTGCAGCAGCGGAAAAAGCCTGTGCGGAAGGGAACGAAAAGAAACAGGGGTCCGACCCCTTCAAGGACGAATGCCACATAGGTGAAAAAGACTAACAACGGGGGAAAATTAAGGAGGAATTGACCTAATTCTGTTACGTAGTGGTCAAAACTCAAGGCGTAATACACCGCACTTCCCTCTGGCCACCACCAAACCGGACTTTGAGCCTTAAAAGCCACCGAAAATATGTAAACGAAGCAGATCTGCAACGTCAGCGCTAGAGTGGCAACGGAGAGGATGCGCTGAGGTAACTTCTTAGTAGATGAATTAAGGGCACTATCTACCGAGTAACAAGCACCTAAGGGCAAAAACATTGCCCAAAAAAGCACAGCTCGAAGTACATTGTCTCCAGTAAAAATCAATACTGGATTCCGGTTGTGGAGTGACACCACGAGTGCCCAAGATACAATCGTAGCCAACTTTGTCTGATAACCAACAAGTAGAGCTAAGGCTACCAAGAAAGCAAACAAAAACAAAATCCCTTGAACCAGGGGTTGACCACTGAGCAAATGTACCGACCAATACCAGGGATGGAGAATTCGGTCGATTGCTGCCGGGCGAGGTAGCACGCCATAGTCCGTATAATGAGCCTCAAGAGCCTCCCCACGGATTATTAAATCGGCAATAATGACTAGTGCCAAGCCAATGCGAAACAGGGCTAGCGATCGCAAATCAAGCCCAAACAATTCCTCCAGTTTGGAGGCGAAGATGGCTTTAGTTCGGTTACTGAAAGTCATAACACTGTAGATCTAAGGGAGAAAATTCTGATATAACCCCCATCAGCTCAGTAGGTTGTCACTAATCTGCTTGTGAGAAATAGGGGGTCGGTTGTCGCCAACAATTGTTACCAACAATATTGTTACCAACAATATTGTTACCAACAATATTGTCACCAACAATGACGCAGTCGTTTTAAGACCCAACTGCCAAGCAAATACTTAAAAACCTGGAGGCGATGGCGGAGTGTCGGTAGCCGCACCCTATAGACCAATCGTCTGATAACGCCAGCCAAGGGACCTTCTAGATTCAGAGCCGAGCTAGACACAACAGCCTTCCCCTTTCCCAGGGTGAGCATATCTCCCCGATTCCTAAAGCGGAAGCGTTGTAAAGGTCGACTAGTAAGAGCTGCCCCGATGTTTCGGGCGGCACAATCTGCCTGCTGCCAAGCGGCTTGAGCTGTTGCTGGCACGGGGAAACCTAGGGCATCTCGGCTCTCTGCCAAATCCCCCAGGGCCAAAACCTCTGGATAATCTACTAGCTGGAGGGTAGAGAGGGTAAGCACCTGACCTTGGCTGTTATGCTGACAAGCCAGGTTACGCACCCACTCTATCGACCGGTTTCCAGCAGTCCAGAGCACTAGATCGACGGGAAGAGTGGTAATCTGAGCTTTGCAAACTAAGATGATTTGCTTGGGTTCAATAGCTTCAATGCGGGTGTCTAAGTAAACTTGAACACCACACGCTTTTAAAGCTCGGTAGGCAGCTGCTCTAATATAAGGGGAAAAGGACTGGAGAATTTCTTTCCCCATCTCAATCAGCGCCACTTGCCCCCGTCTCGGAAACCGCTCAGCCAGTTTACATGCCAACTCCACCCCGCTTGGACCCCCGCCAACAATGGTGAGCCGAAGGCGTTGCCCATTAGAGAATTCCAGAATTCGCAACTGTTCTTTAAGGCGTTCTGCATCAGCCAGGGTACGGAAGGGTAAGGCGTAGGAGGCAGCGCCGGGCACTCTATCCAAGCAGGCTTCTATCCCCACAGCCAGAACCAAGTAGTCGTAAGCAAGCTGCCCACCGTCTTGAAGCTTTACCAGTCGCGTTTCTAGATCAACGCCTTGAATTATGGCCTGACAAAACTGGATCTTTGTCTTCGCCAGCAGTTTCTGATAAGAAGGAGCAATTTCCCACCGTTGCATTTCCTTTGTTACCAGTTCATAGAGCAAGGGGGTAAATAGAAAGTGGTCTTTTTGGTCGACCAGGGTAATTTGGCAGTTTGGCGATTTCAGCCAGTGAAAACGGCGCAGATACAAAGCAGTATAAAGACCACTAAAACCACCACCGAGAATACAAATTCGGGGTTGTTTTGCACTGCTGTGACAGGGCTTTAAATCTTTAAATCCATCTTCCGAAAAAAGCCTGAAACCATTAATCTTTCCTAGAAAGTTCCACATAGCATGCTTAGTGAAAGTCAGAATTTGGTTATTAGACCTCTTGCCAAAATATTTTTAGTTCTAATAGTGAATATGGTAAGAAATAGCTCGATAGTCTATTAGACTTGTCTACAAATTTTCTACAAGGGATTTTGTTATTCTTAGGCGATGCTCCTGCACTCGCGGACAGGTGGCGGTTCGGAGACTAGGGAGACCGCTAAGTCAAAAATTTCATAGTAGCTAATCCTACTACGGAAAATTTACAACTGTAAAAGTTTTGCAAAAGCTCTATTCTTTAATAATACAGAGAAAACCTGTATGAAGAACCAAATTCAGACAGCTAGTTAAAATTATTAACAAACTGTTATTTATATATACTTTAAATGAGCTATTACTCTGATTTAGATGAATTTTTACATTCTCTGTCTTCTCTTCCGCAAACCTTTCACTATTAAGAATTAGTAACTATTAAGAATTAGTAACAGTCTCTCTGTATAATCCACTGCACCTCGTAATTCTTCTCTGAGTTGTTCTAAGCCTCAGTTGACATATTCTTCTAAAATTTTGACCCTTTCGGCTTCTGCATCAGCATCATAAGCTTAGAGAATGTTAATATCTTGAGTATTAGCGATCGCAATTAACTTAATTACCCAGTCATAACCGCGAGAAATAAAGACTTCTAAACTAATAGGCGCTGGTTCAGTTTAATCACGATAATTTTGTTAACAATCCTAAAAACTTCTTAGTCCTAGGAGTTAAGAGAGTACGTCTGTAAGCATCCGCAGCTTTTTTAATCGCTTCTGCTTGAGTAGGATAGGGATGAATCACACTAGACATTTTACTAAGTCCAATTTTATGGACAATTGCTGTTGTCACCTCACTAATCATTTCTCCTGCGTGTCGAGCTACTATTGTCGCTCCTAAGATTTCATCAGAACCTTTTTTATGGAGAATTTTCAAGAAGCCTTCTGTTTCTCCCTCTGCCAGAGCGCGATCGACATCCTCAAAGTCAATTTTGATAATATTAGAGTCGATGCCTTTGGCCTGTGCTTCTGCTTCATACATTCCCACATGGGCAATTTCAGGGTCAGTATAGGTTACCCAAGGCATTACTAAATCACTAAGTTTATATTTACCAAAGCCAAAAGGGGAAAATAGAGTATTTTTCAGCACAATTCTGGCTGCTGCATCGGCTGCATGGGTAAACTTCCAATTCATGCAGATATCTCCTGCTCCGTAGATTTTGGGGTTGCTCGTTTGCAGGTTGTCGTTAACAATTACCCCTTTTCTGGGGTCATATTCTACTCCCACTGCTTCTAAGTTTAAGGTTTCTACATTGGGTTGTCTGCCAGCACCAGCCAAGATTTCATTTACTACTACTGAATCTCTGCCACCATTGCAGCTAAAGTGAATAATTTTTCCTGCGGGAGTTGTTTC
>JASJEK010000020.1 GCA_030064915.1 Xenococcaceae cyanobacterium MO_234.B1 | reverse complement strand
GACTCCAAGCTGTTGCACGAAAAACTTGAGTGGACAATCAATTATAAAAACGTCATTTTAGAAAAATTATATAACCTACCTCCTCTAGACCCAGAGGAAGTCATTGCAGAATATCTAAAATACGCAGAATACTTGCTCCCCTATGTAATAGACAGTTCTCTCAAGATATATGAAGCGGTCAAACAGAAAAAAAATATCTTATTTGAAGGCGCACAAGGTACTTTATTAGACCTAGATCATGGAACTTATCCTTTTGTAACCTCCTCTAATCCTATTGCAGGAGGAGCTTGTGTGGGTTCTGGAGTAGGTCCAACAATCATTGACCGAGTTATTGGAGTCGCCAAAGCCTATACTACTCGTGTGGGAGAAGGTCCTTTTCCCACAGAATTAGATGGAGAAGTAGGTAAATTATTATGCGATCGCGGAGCCGAATTTGGCACAACCACAGGTCGTCGTCGTCGCTGCGGTTGGTTTGATGCGGTTATTGGTCGTTACGCAGTAAGAATTAATGGTTTAGATTGTTTAGCAATCACAAAGTTAGATGTACTAGACACACTAGAAGAAATCAAGGTCTGTGTTGCCTATGAAATTGATGGTGAAACTTGCGATCATTTCCCCAGTAATGCTAGTCATTTTGCTAATTGTAAGCCAATCTATAAAACCTTACCTGGTTGGCAACAACCGACGACAGAATGTCGTTCCCTAGAAGACTTACCCCAGCAAGCATTGGATTATCTCAAGTTTTTAGCAGAGTTGATGGAAGTACCCATCGCGATTATTTCTCTTGGTGCTAGTCGTGACCAAACCATCATTGTTGAAGACCCAATCCACGGTCCTAAACGAGCTTTGCTGGATGCAGATGGTTCTCCAGTAAGCGTAACTTAGATTAGAGCCTACTGGAGATTAAAGTTGCAAGTTGCTTATTGCAGCTCTCGCTTTTACTGTCTTGATAAATTTCTTGACAAATTGTTAAGTTTAAACCTTTATTTTCTGATTCAAAGAGAGCCAATTTATGAATATCACAGTTGAATGTAAAACTAGACCAGAAGGTAGTAAACCCAGAGCTTTACGTCGTGAAGGCTTAATTCCTGCTGCCCTTTATGGGCATAATGGAGCAGAGTCTGTATCCTTAATTATGGATGCTAAGGAAGCTCAAGTTCTTCTTAAAAAAGCAGCGATTAATAATACTTTAGTCGATCTTAATATTCCCGATCTTCCTTGGAAAGGGAAAGCTTTAATTAGAGAAGTACAAGCTCATCCTTGGAAAAGAAATATACACCACTTGAGCTTTTTCTCTGTTTCTGCTGATCAGAAAGTTGATTTAGTTGTACCTATTGAGATTGTAGGTGAAGCAGCAGGGGTCAAGCAAGGAGGAATTTTAGAGCAGAATCTTACTGAGTTAAAGATTAGTTGTTCTGGAGATAATATTCCTGACTCTATCAAGATTAATGTATCCAACTTTGAGGTTGGCAGTAATTTATCAGTAGGAGAGGTAATTTTTCCTGAAGGCGTAACAGTTTTAGACGATGGGGAACAAACTGTTTTTTCCATCATTGCTCCTGCAAAAATGACTGAAAGCACTATTGAAGAAGAATCAGAAGAATTAACAGAAGCTTAAAACATTGAACATTTATCATTGAACATTTATCAATGTATTAACTACTTGTTATTTTTTTGCCAGAGATAACAACCATCTCTGGTATTTTTTTACCAATTGATAATTATCAATTCTTGAATTAAAGTCTTGAATTAAAGCCGTTCAATATATTTAGCTTCTTCTGGAAGTTGACTGGATTCTTGTCCTACAGTTCGAGCCTGAAACCCAATTAAATCAATAGGAGTATTAATTAGCTCGACAAAAGAGGCTTTACCAGCAGTCGCCTTTATAATATCTCTTGGTAACTCTTTTAGTATCCAGCGACTCAGACGATAAACAATTTCTCGAAAAGTTAATTTTCGCATTAGGTCAACGCCGTGGAGTTGGTGTAAGTAGCGGTTAGAGCGTCCATAACGACGAAACTGGCTCCGAAAATCCCGAAAATTGGAGCGATGTCGATGAAAAATAATTGCTTCTGGAGCATATTCTAATTGCCAATTTGCTTCTTGTTGAATCCGCCAACAAATATCTGCATCACCCCCAGTAGTAAGATAAGGACGAAATAAACCAACATCCACAAAAGCTTGTTTTCTGATGGCTATGTTCGCAGTTTGACCATAGGGACAAAAGGGGTGTTCGATTAAGAATTTTTGCGACATTAATTGCTTGCGTTCAGCATATTGTTCTAGTAAACTTTTCCCTGGTAAGGCGACTATTTCACCTACTACTATTCCCACTAATGGATTGATAAAAGGTTGAACTATTTTTTCTAACCAATAGCTATTGGGACGGCAATCAGCATCGGTAAAAGCTAAAATTTGATTACTAGCTTGACGAATACCTAAGTTGCGTGCTGCATAAGAACTTTGAATTGTATTTTCTGTTAAATGTCTGAAATTTATGCCTTGTTCCTGAGCATTTCTTGTAGCTTTTTCTAATAGGTATGGTGTAAGATCGCTGCTATTATTATCTATTAATAAATATTCTACTAACTGTTTAGGATAAGTTTGGTTCTGTAAGGATTTCATTAATTCTGATAAGTCGGATTCCCCATTATAAATAGGGATGATTACAGAAATATTAGGTAACAGTAATTTCTGATCCATAAAATGAATATTAATTATTGAGCCAAGAAGATAAATCTTTGTTGATTAAATCTTGTAATTTGAGGATGTCTTCTCGATATAGTTCAATTAGTTTTTGACGTTCTTCTGGAGATAGAGGAACTTGACTTTTATTTTGAGAATTAAGATTAATCAAACGCGATCGCAACTTTTGCCTAGCATCTAAAGGCATAACTGTTTTGAGAGCATTGGCTGCTAAATTCCTTAACGGATTCTTTCTTTGCAAGAGATTATTGATCGCTTGATTTTTGGGGATTTTAGCTTGTTGATTTTTTTTACTGACATTGGCAACAAAGTTTTTATCAACTCCAATAAATTCATACATTTCTGACATAAATTTTTCGGGATCGCTACATAAATCATCATAGAGAAATACTTTGATTTTTTCTGGTCCAAAAAAATCAAGATAATATTTTAAAGGTGTGTAGTAAAACCCTTTTCTTAAAATAAAAGACTTGTGGGAGCTATATTTTATTTGTTCATCTAGAGGCTTAACCTTAGAACCACCAATAGCATCTCTAACATGCATCAAATAATCAGAATAAGCTCTTTCCACGGGGTTACGTAAAACTACAATTAATTGAGCATTAGGAGTATATTTTTGAATTCTGGGGGCAGAAGATTCATAATGAAAAATATAGTTGGGAGATGCTTCTCCTATGGCAATTTCGTCTTTAACACCAGTAAATAATTGGCAATAGTCGTCAAAGGTAGAGATAGGATTTTTGATCTTACTATTTTCTGCTAACAGTTTCTCCCAGTCTCGTTCCAAAAAATTAGTCTCCTTGATAGGACTCATATAAACTTGGGGATGTTCTTGGAGATAATTATAGATAGAAGTAGTCCCAGCTTTTTGTACTCCAACAATGAGAAAGGTAGGGAGTTTCATTGGTCTAGTGTCTCTGTAAGTAACTAAAATTATTTTTCTAATCTTTGACGTAAAATAAATTCTGCGATCGCCAAATCTACAGGAGTAGTAACTTTCAGGTTAGTTTCTTCTCCTTCCACTATATTTACAGGAAGTTGACATTTTTCAAATAAAGCAGCATCATCAGTTACCACCCAGCCTAACTCCCGTCCTTGATGATGGCAATGTTTTAATAACTTAACATCAAAGCCTTGGGGAGTTTGAGCAGCCCAGAGATTGCTACGATCTGGGGTATCTTGGACAATTTTCTTTTGGTTAACAATTTTGATTGTATCTTTGACTGGAATAGCAGCAATTAATCCTTGACAATGTTCTAAAGTATCAGCACAGCGATCCAATAATTCTGGAGTAGCCAGACATCTTGCTCCATCGTGGATCAAAACTCGTTTCGCACTGGTAGGTAATGCCTGTAAGCCGTTATACACCGATTCTTGACGAGTATCCCCACCTTGGATTAATTGTACAGGTTTCGTGAGTTGCAAATTGTTAAGAATATCTTGGAAATTAGGAAAATCTGTAGGTTGTCCCATAATACCAATCCAACTGATCCTTTGGGAATGCTCCGCAGCCAAGAGAGTCCAAGCCAGTAAAGGCTTTCCTAACAATTCCAATAATAGTTTATTGCGATCGCTACCCATGCGCTTACCCATTCCCGCAGCAGGAATCAAAAGATACATTCGATAATATTTCCTCACAATCAAGTCCTTTTCTCTCTATCATCCTTTAAAATTGACCACAGATGTTATAGATGTAAGCCCCATATCTTTTCCCTGCGATGAGAATACTAGCCCTCATTCCTGGTGGAATTAGTAATCAAATTTACTTTTTCCCTACCCTTGAAACCCTTAAGGACAAATATCCTAATGCGATGATTGATGTTATGGTAGAACCTCAATCTAAAGGTGCTTATCGAGTTTGTAAAAATGTTGATAATGTCATAGCCTTCGATTATCAAGACCGCAATAGTTTAGCTGATTATCTCAATATCTTAGGAATAATTCGCGACGGCGAGTATGAAGCTGCTATTAGTTATGGAGTTCCTTGGACTGTACAACTTGTGTTGTGGTTAAACGGGATTCCCATCAGAATTGGTGAGAGTCAGGAAAAATCTTGGCTTATTTCCCATCCCATCTCTCCTACGTCAGAAAAGTATTTACCCCCAAAATATCATCATTACCTTAAAGGATTAAATATTGATGCGCCTACTCCGAAAGTCAAAATTAATGTCCCACAAAAAGATATAGACTGGGCAGAAGCAGAACAACAAAGCCTCAGCCTGAAAGAAGGTTATATGTTGATTCATGGTGGGATAGATGCTTATCCTGAAGAGAGTTGGGGCAAAATAATCACAGATATTCAAGAAAAACAACCAGAATTACCCGTTGTCCTAATTCAAAATTCTGAAACAGAAGACGAATGGATTGGACAAATAATGTCCCATAACTCTAACTTAAAGGTGACTGCCCCATCAGATATTGGTAAACTAGCAGCAATTATTGCAGGAGCTAATTTAATCCTATCTACAGAAAGTAGTTCTCTAGCTATAGCTTTAGCAGTAGAGACTTATACTATCGCTTTATGTCCATCCTCAGTCGGGAAACAGATACTTCCTCCTGCCCATGATAACTATATTGTCGTAGAATCCCCCACTGATAAAATAGGGGATATCGAACCTGCTACTGTTTTAGAACAGTTGTGGCGTATTTAAGTAAGAGAATTAGGGGCGAAAGTATTTCGCCCAAGGAAGAAAAAAAATTCGGCGTTACTGAAACAAGATATATTTTTAGCTAACGGGGAGACTGAGAGAAAATTTGTTTTTTGATATCTAGTAATTCATACCTGAATTATGCAACGCCGAACATCCTTGAACAAAGGAGAGAAAAGTTTACCCATATCTTTTAACCAGACAGTTCAACTCATTGAAAGATATGTTATTCAAGAAATTGAAATAGAAACCCAAAATAAACAGCTTTACTACCATACAGTTAATCATGCTCTAGCTGTAAAACGTAGAGCTAATACTATTTTTAATAGTATATATCCCAAATTAGAACCTAAGCTTAATCCTTTAACACTGCAACGTACTCAAGGGTTAATTAATATTGCTGCTATCGCCCATGATATGGTACAGGAGTTTGTTCCTTCTGCAAAGGGTGCTAGTCCTCGTAAACGTCAAAGAGGAGTTAGTGAAGGCGCAACTATTGTTAAGTTAACTCACTATATTCAAAACCTCAATCAACAACTCTCACAAGCTAACTATCCCACTTTAATTGGGATCAGTAATGAAGAACTGGCGACGCTTAAAGAAGCTATTGAAGCTACTATTTGCCACAGTGGATTATTTGAATATTCTCTTTACCAATCAGATTTATACAATAAACAAGATCTATCTCTTGTTGCTAAAATAATTGCCCTAGCTGATTTGGGTACCCTAGGAATGGATGGCATTGAAGCTTATATTCAGGAAGGAATTTTAATCTTTTTAGAAGACAATCTTGATATTGCTGAGTTTTTTAACAATGACAAAAACAGCCAAAAAATTCCTAAAAACCTTAAATCCAGAATACTAACAACCACTGGTTTCATGGTAAATTTTGCCAAAGAAAGAAAGGCTAGATTTGACCAAGAAATAGATAGTTTTAACCCAGAAATTAAAAATATTTTTAGAGAACGATTATTTAAAAATTTGAACCATAAAAATATTGAAAGGCTTATAAAATTAGTACCCACTAAGCTAAATATTCCCCTCGAAGAATTGCTTGTATTTATTACTAAGTGGCATAACTTGAATAAGTAAAGAGTTACGTGAGTTCAAGTGAACTACTCGACGCTCATCCTACGGATAGAGCGCGGGGATGAGAGCCAACGAGCTAAGCCAACTCGCGCGTCTCTTGATGGACATTCCCGAGGGGTTGTCCGATGAGGTCTCCTCATCAGTTTATACGCCCCGTTTGCGTCTTACGGAATGGCGCATCATGAGGAGGTTTCCTCTTCAGTATATACACCAAGTCCGACGCGGGATTCCCCTTAAATGAATGATGAATAGAGGCATTTTCAGGAAATACCTCCATATCATTATCAGGTATTATCTCATTCACTTACTACTGTAGTTCCGATGTTGGCCTCTTGCCAGAGTTGATAGAGAAAAAACTCAGTGCGATCGCATAAAGCGCAAATAAACACACCTTCTTGACTATCTTCTTCTGCTGCAACCCAAGTACCTTGAAGACATACTTCCAAAAAGTTATCCTCATTAGGAATTAACTTTATACTTTCCCCATGACCACTTTGTAAGGTTTTAAGTTGGTCGAAATAAGGTAAGTCTTCGGGTAACAAAAAAGAAGCTGTACTGGGTTCTGCATAAATGCTGGTAGCAGCACGCAAACAGAGTAATACTCTTTTAGCGATCCAAGCTTCTGGAGTTTCTTTTAAATGTTCTAAGTAAAAGCCATTTTCAGTATAGGTGATTTTTAACATTAGTTTTGGTTACTTACCTCAAAAATTAAAATTTGTCTTATTACTCTTGATTGATATTTAGGTTTTGTTGTTGCCAAAATTGTTCGGCAAAAGCAACAGTAGGTTGTATTGGTGCTTTCGGTTTACTCTCTAGAGTCATACCTGCTTCTTGGGGTGTCTTATTACCTTTACGACTGTTATAAACAGCACAGGCAATTACAACATTGTTCCAACTGTGTTTTCCTCCTTTAGAGCGAGGGATAATGTGGTCTATAGTTAAATGTTTCCCATTTCCACAGTATTGGCATTGATGTGCGTCACGTCGCAGTAAATTTTTTCGGGAAACAGGAGGAATTTTCCACATTCTTTCTGCTTGGCAGTTTCCGACGCTGCTACTGACCCGTATGTTCTATCTCATCCAAACGAGTTCTACATCAACGAACTAAGAACATAGTACAAAACCTAAAACCCTTATACAATAAAGCTTTGAACAAGAAAATATATCGAAACTATAACAGAAGAAAGTTAACTAAACCGCGTCCAGTTTGAGGGCGAGGGATGCTGAATTTAGTGAACCATATCCAACAGCGTGGTTGGATATGCACAGGTTACAAAGCGCATCCGTGGAAAGGGGCTTCATTAGATAAGGTAGGTGAATCATCATTAGTCAACTCTGTTTTTAAGCCCCTTCCACCACCGTCAAAACTCCACTTCTCGAACTAGACGAGGTTTAGAAGTTAAGTTTGTTAATTATCTTGGTACATTTAGTAGAATTGTGTACCATTCCTCGCCATTAATTTTTAGTTTTGATTTAATATTGTGTCGGCTTACATTACAATTGGAGCTACATTGTATATTCTGATCTTGTTCAAGTTCAAATCTTGGTAAATCTTGAAAATCTGTACTCTTTGCCATAGATAAATATCCACCATGTATTGCTGTCACCGAGTCTTTATCTCGGAGTTCAACAAAATTTGGATGGGAAAAGCTCAGAAGTAACATTGAATTTTGCAGTAGTTCTCAAATCTTCATTTTGATACTACACTTATATTACCGAGATGTCTAGTATTTAGAGGAAAAAAATTATGCGCACTTTAACTCGCACATCCACAACGGAAATGGAAGTAACCAGTATTCGTCTCGAAAAAAGTCTGAAAGACAAACTAAAAGAACTTTCGGGCAATCAGGGCTATCAAGCTTTAATTAGGGATATTCTCTGGAATTACGTTCATCAAAAGTCTGGTGATTATCGACCTCAATTTGCTCCTTCTGATATCCGCGCCACTATGGAGGCAACTGCTAGAAAAGATGAAAGTTGTGCTTTAACTGGGAAACTAATCCAAGAGGGAGAACCATTGCTACTAGCTTTTACGATCTACGGTGATTTAGTACCTTTAAGTGTAGATAGTCTAGATAGTCTTTCTAAATAATGAAAGATTCATAGAGGAATGCCACTAAGCTAAGGCCGAAAGCCTTAATTGGTAAAGGAAGCAGGGGCACCGAAGGGGGGAAATATTCCAATCAATAAACATTTGAGTTCGACAGATAACTTAAAGTCCCCCCACCTCCTGCAGGGCAAGCAAAGTCGATGGCTCTGGGTTCAAATCCCAAATATATGAAGCCCCCTTTCCACCTCTGCTCTTAAAGAGTTTTCAGCTTATCTTGGTGGCATGATAACTAATTCATACGTAGCCATTTTCCGCTAAGAAACTTAAGCTAATATTTTCTTGAGGGTAATGGCTTTTTGTCCGTTCCCCAAGTAAGCGCTCTACATACTTACCCAAAATATCGCTTTCTAAATTCACTAAATCCCCTGGTTGCAGATGGGACAAGTTAGTTGCTTGATAGGTATGGGGAATCACCGCAGCTTTAAACCAACTACCATCAACAGCACATTCTGCCACAGTGAGGCTAATGCCATTAACCGCAATACTACCTTTTGTTACTAGATAGGGTGCTATGTATTGTTGCCATTGTTGTTCTTTTCCAGGGGGTTGACCAAAACGCATTTCCCAGGATGTTGCAGAGGCTGATGACTCGATTAAGCAACCAATACCGTCTATATGACCTGTAACAAAATGCCCCCCAATTTTACCTCCAACTCGCAGAGAAGTTTCTAAATTGACATACTT
Organism: Xenococcaceae cyanobacterium MO_234.B1; assembly: GCA_030064915.1. GTDB lineage: Bacteria > Cyanobacteriota > Cyanobacteriia > Cyanobacteriales > Xenococcaceae > JASJCP01. Next base: position 7,631 of record JASJEK010000020.1, on the reverse strand, counting down.
AGCAGCCCGTTCCTTTTTCCCTAGGTTAGTTCGCTCTAAAGTTTCAGGGGACACAGTTGCCACAAAACCTCGATCTAGTATAGTTTCTACCGTTAAACAGACTCCATCTACTGCTACGCTATCTCCGATCGCCAGCTCCGATAAAATTACAGAGCGATCGCTGTTTTTGACTAAGATTTCTAAACAGTTTTTTTCTTGACTAGTAATTGTACCTAGAGATTCAATTAGACCTGTAAACATTTGATTTTGAGATTAATGTTCCAAAATATTAAAGTAAATAACTAAAAATAAATATTTTCGAGGCGGTTAATCGAGTAACTTTACCATTTGTTCCTAGAAGAACTGTTATTTTTTTCTGAATAGTAGGGGCAAGAGGGAAAAATTAAGGCATACTGTGAGTAAACCTTGCTACTTACTACCTACTTATCCTAAGTAATTCTAGGTAATAGAATAAGGGAGTGTGCTAAGAATATCTTAATTGTTAAATGGATATAAAGACTTTTGTATCTATTTCTTGGATCGTACTTTTACCAAAGTTACTTGAGAGGCTAAACCAATGATTGAAATGAGAGTTGCTGGTATTGCTTTAGATGCTCCTACACGGAGTCCCATTGTCGTACTCAAAGATAGTTCGGAACGTCGAGCCTTGCCGATTTTTATTGGTCAGGATCAAGCTAGGGCAATTATTAGTGTACTGGAAGGACAACAACCCCCTCGCCCTCTAACTCATGATTTAATTACCAATATTTTCGATGTCTGGGAGATGGACTTAGAAAAAGTAATTATTCATACTCTACGGGATAATACTTTTTATGCCGTTCTTTGTTTAAATCAGGGGGGAGTAAAGAAAGAAGTTGATTGTCGTCCTAGTGATGCGATCGCTATAGCACTACGTGCAGATAGCCCTATTTGGGTAGTAGAAGAAGTAGTAGCGGATGCTTCTATTCCTGTAGATCGAGATGCTGATGAAGCAGAAAGACAGGCTTTTCGAGACTTTGTTGCTGATATTAGCCCTACTGAATTAATCAAACGCAGTCGCTTTAGGGAGGTATGAGCAATAATTTAATAATTAATGGAATACAGAAGATTTGGTAAAACCAATCTCGAGCTATCGGTGTTTTCTTTGGGGACTATGCGTTGCTTGGCTTCTCCCCAATTAGCCCAAGAAACTATCAGTAAAGCGATCGCCCTAGGGATTAACCATTTAGAAACTGCTAGGGGTTATGGTCAAAGCGAAACCTATCTCGGATTAACTCTCAAATCTAATTTATCTTTACCCAGAGAACAGCTTTATCTTACTACTAAGTTGCCACCATCTCCCGCTCCTAAGCAAATGGAAAGTTGGATCGATCAATCTTTAACCAGATTACAGATAGACTATCTAGATTGTTTAGCACTTCATGGGGTTAATACTTGGCAACATTTGAGTTGGATCACCGCTCCTCACGGCTGTATGGCTGCTATTGCTCAAGCAAAACAGCAAGGCAAAATCAGACATTTAGGATTTTCGACTCATGGCTCTCTCGATTTAATTACTGCGGCAATTAATACGGATTTATTTGATTTTGTTAACCTCCACTACTACTATTTTTGGCAAAGAAATCAACCAGCGATCGCCCTAGCAGCAGCGAAGGATATGGGGATATTTATTATTTCTCCTGCTGATAAAGGAGGAAGACTTTACACCCCTTCTGAAACACTAAAGAATTTATGCGCCCCTATTTCTCCTCTAGAGCTTAATTACCGTTTTTTACTAAGTAATCCTGCTATAACTACTCTCAGCGTGGGTGCTGCTAATCCTGATGAGTTAGAATTTCTCAAAGATATTAGACAAAAAAACTGGGATGCTCCTTTTACTCCTGAAGAAACAGCTATATTTAACAGACTAGAAAATCATTTAACTGTCAGTTTAAACAGGGATTGCTGTCTCCAATGTTATCAGTGTTTGCCTTGTCCTGAAACAATTAACATCCCTGAAATATTGCGGTTACGTAATTTAGCCGTAGCTTATGACATGGCAGATTATGGTCAATATCGCTATCGAATGTTGGAAAATGCAGGACATTGGTTTCCAGGGAACAAAGGCGATCGCTGTACCGAATGTGGGGACTGTTTACCTCGCTGTCCCGAAAAACTTGACATCCCCAAGCTACTACAAGATGCTCATCACCGTCTTAATGGCTCTCCTCGTCGTCGATTATGGGAAGAATGATCTTGAGAAAACACCCAAATCAAGTAAAATACTATCAAGATTTATTACATATTAACCAAAAAGGTTACAAATTACTTAACCAAAAACTTGAAAATATTTTAAAAGACATAGGAATATAATTCCAAATCTGAGTATATATTAGTTACAAGTCTCTTGCAATTAATGTATAAGGAGTGAGGTGTGAGCAAGATCAATTTAATTTTAAAAGTACTTGGGATTAGTACAATCATTTTATCTAGTTGTATAACTCCTACTGTAGCCCAAACAACTAATGATGCCCAAACAACTAACGATACCCAAACAACTGATGATACCCAAACAACTGATGATGTCCAAACAAGTGCGGAAAGTCTTAAAATTGAAGACTTCGAACCAAGTCCTAATCGTTTAGAGCGACCGAGTACACCTGAAGAAGTTACGATAGATCTTACTGAACCCATCAGTGTAGAACAAGCAATTGAACTGTCTCTAAGAAATAATAAAGATTTACAATCAGCAAACCTGAACTTAGATCGTTCCAAACAAGAATTACGAGAAGCGATTGGTGAGCTCTTTCCTGAGCTCGATTTTCAATCCCAATTTACTAATAGTGATACTGCAAGGCAGCAACGAAATCGTCAGCGATTTACCACGGGAGCAGACAACACTATCAATGCCTTTGAGGGCGACTTAACTTTTAACTATAATATCTACACTGGAGGACGTAGAGGTTCAAATATACGTCGTGCTGAGCAACAAGTAGATTTAGATAGGTTAGAAGTAGAACGAGTTACTGAGGAAATCCTATTTGAAACTTTCAGAGACTACTACAATTTACAAGACTCGGATGCTCAAGTAAGAATCCGAGAAGCAGCAGTAGAAGATGCTGCTCAAACCCTGAAAGATGCTCGACTTCTAGAACAAGCAGGTTTAGGAACCAGGTTTGATGTTTTGCGGGCAGAAGTAGAACTAGCTAACGCTGAACAACAGCTAACGAGAGCTCTGGCAAATCAAAAGACCGCTCGCAGACAATTGGTAAGGACTTTGAGCTTGGGAGAACAAGTAGATTTAAGAGCTGCAGATATAATTGAAACAGCAGGAGTTTGGCAGCCATCTCTGGAAGAGAGTATTATTTTAGGTTACGACAATAGAGTTGAACTAGAGCAATTTTTAGTGCGTCGAGAAATTAACGCGGAAAATAGACAGATTAGGCTATCTGAAATTCGACCTCAACTAAGTATTTTTGCAATCTACGACTTTGTGAAAATAACGGATGATGGTATAGATATACAAGATGGTTATACTGTAGGTGCAAGGGTACGATGGAAGGTCTTTGACGGTGGTAGAGCCAGAGCCGGAGCCAGACAATTTGACAAAGAGATTGAGAATAATGAAGTTGGCTTTGCTAGTCAACGGAATGACGTACGGGTAGAAATAGAACAGGCTTTCTTTGATCTACAAGCCAATAGGGAAAACATCACAACCGCAGAAGTAGCTGTTGATTTAGCAGAGGAAAGCTTGCGACTAGCACGACTTCGCTTTCAAGCTGGGGTGGGGACACAAACTGACGTAATTGAATCTCAAACTGAGTTAACTACTGCTAGAGGCAATCTCCTCACAGCCATTATTGAGTACAATCAATCTTTAAATCAACTATTCCGAGCAACTAATACTTTAGCCGCTCAAAAAGCGGTATTGAATACTTTTCCCTAATACCAATTGGCTAAATGTTGGCTACAGATTGAATCTGGGTGGAGGTTTGGCAATGCCAAACCCCTACAAAATCAAAAATTTGGTGCAAGATGTGAGTTAAATTAATTTTGCACAGGTACTTTTTGTCAATGCAGAATAAATTAGCTCTTCCAATTACCCTAATCAGTATCTTCATGGTTTTTGCCTTTGCTTGGCAATGGTTTCGCGAGGAAAACCGTGTCCATTACTTGACTATAGCTACGGGGGGAAAGGACGGCGAATACTATGCCTTTGCGAGGGCTTTTGCCCAAGTTATTGCTAGACATCAACCCCAAATCCAGATCGAAGTTATGGAAACAGAAGGTTCCCTACAAAACCAGGAATTTCTGAGGGCAAAAAAAGTGCAACTGGCTTTGCTCCAAAGCGATACTCCTCTTGATTCTTCCACACAGGCGATCGCAGTTTTATTTCCCGAAATGTTTCATCTGATTGCTACAACTAAGTCTAATATTAATAGCGTCAGCGATCTTAAAGGAAAGCGGGTTGCCCTATTACCCAAAGGAAGTGGCTCTTATCAACTATTCTGGCCCTTAAGTAAACATTATGGCTTGCGCTCAACAGACTTTGAGCCTGTTATTCTGCCATCAGAACAAGCCCATCTTGCTCTGCGCCAAGGAAGAGTGGATGCTTTGTTTCAGGTCATCTCCCTGGGCAATCCTGCGATTACTGAATTGTTGCAAAGGAGTGACAATCAGCTAGTCCCTATCGATCAAGGCGCAGCAATACAGCTTTTCCAGCCTGCTTTAGAACCCAGCAAAATTCCCAAAGGTACTTATGGTGGAGCAATTCCTATTCCAGCAGAAGATTTACCCGTCGTCTCAGTACAAGCATTACTTGTTACTCATCAAGATATAGATCCAAGTGTCATCTATGAAATTACTCGCATTTTGTTTGAAGCGCGCAATGAGTTAGTTAAGCAAGATCGCCAAGCAGCAATGATTCCCAAGCGAGATTCTATCCAAGAGCTGGGCTTGCCATTCCATCCAGGAGCCAAGAAATACTACAAATTAGATGAACCTAGTTTGATTTTAAGCTTTTTTGTGGAGTATGCTGAAGTTATGGGTTTATTGCTCTCGATTACGATACTTTGTCTCTCTGGCATCTGGCAACTAAAACTGTGGCTACAGGGAAAGCAGAAAAACCGCGCCGATTTCTATAACCTGGAAATTCTGAAGTTAATTAACCAAATACATTCCCTTAAAGATCTAGAGCGATTGAAAATTGTCCGTCGTCAATTATTTGAAATTTTAGAGAAAGTAGTTATGGATCTAGATGAAGATAGAATTTCGCCAGAATCTTTTCAATCTTTTACTTTTACCTGGAAGGTAGCACTAAACACAATTCGGCACCGAGAAATGCTTTTGATGAACTTGCGTTCTCCAGAGTGAAATACGATTTAGGGCTTGCCCTGTCGCTTTGCCCTGGCTCAGTCAGTAATCCGACATTCTATAGGGTTTCTCATACTCATGAGGTACATAATTTGGACATAATTTGTCATATTTCAGGTTTATGCCGTAAAGCATGGGATATAACACGGCTTAACTCTGAGTAGTTTAGTTTCATAACAATTTTTAGCTACTAGGTACAACAGAATAACTATTTTAGATGGGGAACATCAACCCAAGTTCTCATTTCATGGGATTGATGAGTTAAATCCATTAATAACTGAGAATAGATACCTTCTTTCAGGGAAGGAGTCAGACTTTTACCTCTATCAATAGCTTCCACAAAACGATCTACTACTCGAATAAAAGGTGCTAATCTTCCATCAGTAAAGACTTGAGGAAAATCTAAACGTTGGGGAATTTCTACTTCTTTCAGGGTTTCTCCTGATGGTGCTGCGAAGAGTTTAAAACCATGAACATAGTCTTTGAGATTATCACTACCCAATACTAAAGTACCTTTGTCGCCATAAATCTCAACCCAGTGTCCCCTCCCGGCATAAGTAACAGAACTAATAGATAATTGACAGGGTGTACCGTCTGCTAATTCCAGCATAATGAGACAGGTATCATCAGCATCTACAGGCTTTAAAGTATTGTTATCATTGGGGTCAGGGCGTTGGGGAATAGCACAACTTAAATGGGCGGATAACCTTTTAACTGAACCAAATAACCAACTGATATAGTCAAAAGCATGGGATGCTACCGCCCCTAATGCACCACCACCCATATCTTTACGAGAATACCAGTTCCAAGGTCTTTCTGGGTTAGCGCGACTAGTTACTAACCAATCTATTTTAATCAGTCTAGTCTTACCCACATAGCCTCGTTGTAAATATTCTGCCAAAAGTTGCCAAGCAGGAATAAAGCGAAACTCAAAATCTGCGATCGCCACTAAACCTTGCCTTTCTGCAAGATTATATAACTCTTTTACTTCCTCCACATTCATCGCCATCGGCTTTTCTAGTAACAGGTGTTTCCCTGCTTCTAAAACCGCTTTGCCCATTTCGTAGTGTAAGAAGGGAGGAGTGGAAATACTAACAGCGTCAACTTCAGAAAGAGAGAGAATTTTATCTAATTGACTATAAGCATAGGGAATATTATGGGAATCTGCGATCGCTTTTGCTGTGCCAAGATCGCGATTATATACTGCTACAACTTCTGTACGATGATGATGCTGAAAACCTGGAATATGGATTTTTTGACCAAAACCTGTTCCTACTACAGCGATACCAAGTTTATCGGTTGAAGAGGTCATATTTCTTCCCTTTAGAGCCATAATAATTTTGCATATTAGCAAATATTGAACTAATAACACTAAATCTTGTCTTATTCTAAATCTTGTCTTATTGACGTGAGTTCGATAGGTACGGAAGTTAACCGAACAGTATTGACTACCGAAGGGCACTCCGTACTCAAGTTATATAGATAGAATAATTGGTTATAATCGAGCCGATATGACGAAAATGTTTATGTCTCTAGAATTAATAGCGATCGCTGCTGGAATTATTATCACTTGGTTATTGTTTACTGGCATAATCAAGATACTAAAAACTAGTGTAACTACTGCTTTAACTATTGCAGTAATTTTATTACTCATTCAAGTTTTATTTGGGATTAGATATCAACAGGTTTGGCAAGAACTGAATCAGCTAGTACAAGATTTTTTAGTGAATTAATCATCATATTTTATTCCAAATTTTATTCCAAAAAAGCTGTGACTTCTCCATCGGGGCCAAGTAATAATCGAATAGTAGCTTGAGATTTATTTTTTAGAGGAGAAACAAATTTTTCTCCCATCAAAGGAATGTTAGTGCGATCAAGAAATATTTCGGAAGCTTTACCAATAGGAATTATTCTTTGAATTGAACCATTAGCATTAATTATTATACGATATTCTATAGTTTGCTTTAATTCTTTGGGGGGTTGCCAATTTTGTTGGAAATATGCTTTAACTTCTTGCAGTTGATTGTTTTGCGGAATCTTACTTTCAGTATTATTAAGGGCAGTTGGGGCCGAATTTGTATTGGTTGATATTTGAGATTGATTGTTTTGCTGAGCGGGATTAATTTTAATATCAGTATTATTAAGGGTAGTTGGGGCCGAATTTGTATTGGTTGATATTTGAGATTGATTGTTTTGCCGATCGGGATCAATTTTAATATCAGTATTATTAAGGGTAGTTGGGGCCGAATTTGTATTGGTTGATATTTGAGATTGATTGTTTTGCCGATCGGGATCAATTT
>JASJEK010000148.1 GCA_030064915.1 Xenococcaceae cyanobacterium MO_234.B1 | reverse complement strand
CACCCCAGAAGACTGGTGTTCCTTCAGAGCGAATTAGTTCGACAACTGCTTCAACAGCATTCTCCAATTCTGGGGAACTCGCGGTGGGTCGAGGCATAATTTTGCCCACTGGTGCATCGCACTCCTGCTCCCATACCTGCTGTTCAAACTCCAGGTAGACGGGAGCCATGTCAGTTAGACAAGCCGTAAGAGCTGCATCAATCTGACCTGGTGCTAGATAGCCGTTGTCAATCACTTGAGAAGCCACTGTTACTTCTCGAAAAGCGTTGAGATTGCTCTGCTTGTTTGAGATCATGTGTATAGCAAGAACACCGAGAGCCTCATATTTCAGACGTTCTACGCGGCTAGGAGAGCCGTTGATCACCACGATGGGGACACGCTCAACAAAAGCTCCTGCAATGGGATTTAGCAAGCTTAATGCGCCCACCCCATAGGTGACTCCCACTGCACCAATACCCCGGATTCGCGCGTACCCATCTACCGCGTAGCCAGCGTTAGTTTCATTAGTGTTGCCGACATAGGTAATTTCATCTTTTACCTCACCTAAGACATCCAGAAGTCCTCCTAGAAAATTGCCTGGTACGCAGAAAAAGTGATCTAAGCCAAGTTCCTGTAAGCGTTGAACCAGGTAGCGAGCTACGGTGGTTTTCGTCTTGCTATCGTTATTCATAATAAACCTCCGAATAAATAAGGAATTTTAATGATGCTAGTAACTAAGAGAATGCTCTGTGCAATGCTAATTGCTGTAATAACAATGGGATGTTATCAACTAGCTCCCAATGTTTCTTTGAATAATCAAAATCAATTGGAAAATTTCATACCTGTACAACTTGCAAGTCCCTTTCCACTGAGAGTGAATCAAATAGCAGCGATAGAGTCTGAAAACCTTGAATTAAAACTATTGGCAGTAAAGAATGATTCTAGATGTCCCTCTGGGGTGCAATGTGTTTGGCCTGGTTTGGTTGAAATTGTTATCCACATGACAAGACATGAGCGCGATGCTGAGTTGATTTTGATTGATCAAGAAGGAGATGCTGATTCAGCAAATCAAACCTTTGATGGTTATTTAATCAAACTGATAGAAGTTACCCCTTATCCACAGAAGAATCAAACAATTGAAATTGAAGATTATAGTGCTACCTTGGTGATTTCTGAAGAATAATTCATTCATGTAAGTCTAGCCAGGTAGCACTCTGCGGTTATTGTCTTCAGTTCTAAAGATCAGTTCTAAATATCGATGTCTACGGCGGCGAAGGCGGCAACGATGTCATCGGTATCGTACCCCAAGTCATCTGCTGCATCCTTCACGCCCATCGCTCCACTTACAAATCCAGTACTCTCAGTCCACTTGTGCATGTTGGCATACACAAAAACCTCGAATGCTTTTTTGGTATCCCAACCAGGCCGACGTGCCAACACCGTAAATGCCTTGTTGTACAAGCCGCTGCTGTAGTGGACATCAAGTCCGGTGTAGTAATCGTTGATGCTGTCAATAGATAGCCCATCACGGGGAGGATCGTCCATATACCTCAAAGCGCCACCAGGCTGCTTAAAGATCGATTCCCCAACCTTGAAATCGTTTTGACCGGTCATGAAAAACTCAGCCGCCTCACCAGCCATATCCGAAAAGGCTTCGTTGATCCCTCCAGATTCTCTGTTATAAATCAAACCTGAGTTTTGTTCGGTGAATCCGTGGCTCACTTCGTGTGCCGACACATCTAGACTAACCAATGGATAGAAGCGGTTTCTTCCGTCGCCAAAAGACATGGCACGGCCGTTCCAATTGGCGTTTTCAAAGTTCCTTCTGTAGTGAACACGCATCGTCAGCTTAAAGGTGAGTGGTCTAGTGTTAAACCATTGTTGGTACATATTGAAAATAACGTTACCGAAGAACTGGGCATCGTTGAGGGGGCAAAAAGCACCATTGATTGCCTTGAATGTGTTTTCCGGCCCTGGATTGTAGGAATAAGGAGTCGAACCGAAACTTCTGTGGTTCAGATTAACCGTCTTGACATTTTCACTGTCCATCACGTAGGTACCGTTGGACTCTGTCACAGGAAATCCAGGAAAATTACCAGGTCCTGGCTGCAATTGGTATTCGTATCGACCCGTTTTTTCATTGCCGCCAGGTCCAGTACCTAGCGCGGTTGCTAGTCCTGTCAAATCGAAACTTGGTTCCTCGGTTTCGGCAGTTTCCGCTACTACTACCGACGAGTATGTTGCGGGTAAGAAGGACGTTATGCGGTCAAAATGAAAAACAGTCTTTCCCGTGTTCGCATCGATCAGAAACGTCGGTCTGGTCGGTTCGCCGTCAACGGGTTCTGCGAATAAGGATACATCATAACACAGGCAGGCGCGTCCGTCGTGTCGCGGATAAATCACCATTTCTGCCCGTTCCACCTCGACGGAATCCTCCTCAATTCCTTTCTCGTTTATCAAAGCGTCCTTTGCCTTTTGAATTGCTGTTTCACTATTCAGGGTAGGCGTTGTAGTTTCGATGTCAGCAGCGAGGTTTTGCAATGCATTTCCCTGAAGTGGGCGATAATTGCCATTAGCATCAACAGTAACTATGATACTTTCTCCCCAGACTGGTATGCCGTTGTAGGTTTGTCGGTAACGAAAGGATTTCATGCCGTTTGCACCTTCCCTCTCTTGTTGCAGTGTGAGATCGTCATTCTCAGCAAAGTGCAGTGGTCCTTTTAGCTCCGCAACGCATCGTGCAGCATCCGGCACTCCCGCAGCCAAACTTTGTGCTTGGTTTAATGTTTCAAGTACATCCTCCGCAACTCGTAAGTCGATCTTGTTCATTTGTAATCCTCCAGTTTGAGTATTGAAAAGAGAAAATGCCCCCAGTTCTACCGTTACTCAGGAATCTCTAAGAGACTGCTGAATCCTTTTCATCAATAGATGCAATGCTTCTTGTGACTTGGGTTCAAGCTGTTGCTCTTGAACTTGAAATTCTTCAAACGATCCATCATCTCTCTGAAGACGAATATAGTATTTGAAACCTTCTGGTATTTGGGTTCTCGGTTCTGAAATCCCCCTAAGCTTTTCTGGTTGAAGAGCCTCAGTGACTAGACGAGCTTCTTCAGGCGGAAGCTCATTTATCTCGATCATTCCTTGAGGACAATAGGTCGGTAGTTGACCACCCTCTCTACGCAAAAAGATTTTCACTATCCAAATCTAAACATAAATTCCAACTAATCTCCATGCCCGTCGGGTTAGGATTGCTTCCATGCTACCCCTTCCGTATAGATCAATTGCTACCTCAACTGTCAAATCAGCCCAGTCTGTAAACTTAGCTAACGGATTATTAATGTCTTGCAGAGTTTTATACCAGATTTGACCTGCTTTTTCCCAAGCATATCCTCCAAGCATTACTGAGAGAAGATAAAAAGCATGATTTGGAATCCCTGAGTTGATATGCACACCACCATTATCACTACTGGTGACTACAAAATCATCCATATGGTAAGGCTGAGGATCTTTACCTATTAAGGGATCGTTATAAGCAGTTCCAGGAGCTTTCATCGATCTAAGGGCGACTCCAGATACACTCGGGAGTAGTAAACCTGAACCTATAAGCCAATCTGCACTACACGCCTCTTGCTTAAGAGAATATTGCTTGGTTAAACTACCAAAGACATCGGCAAAATGCTCGTTGAGCGCACCACTTTGATCTCGATATATTAGCCCACCAGAAAATTCCACAACACCATGAGAGAATTCATGACCAATCACTGCAAGATCTCCAGTTAAGGGTTTAAAAATCATTCCCCCATCTCCATAAGCCATCTGCCGACCATCCCAAAAAGCATTATCGTAGTCAGTACCATAATGGACATTTGAGATCAACTCGAACCCACGACCGTCTAACGAATCGCGACTATAGACATCTAAGTAGAGTTTGTATGTAGCACCCGCACCGTCGTAAGCTTCATTAACTCGCGGATCTTCATGTTTGGGTTCACCTTCCTTTCTCACTAATTTGTGTTGTAAAACTGTCTTATTTTCAGAGTCATAAACTTTTCGCTTCGGTTTTGGTTTTTCTGCTGCTACTGCTGTTATGGTAGGTGCTACGATAAAGCCTTGAGGGGTTGCAACTTCTCTGGCCATTCTGAATGCTATATCTTGTTGTTCAATCGCCTCTGCTTTTGCACTTTGCTCTTCACTTCCCGCACGCTTGATCGCATCAATCATATGGGGAGGCATAATGCAAAGCATCGAGTGACATGGGTGATAGAAAGAAGAATGAGTATGCATAATTTGATTTCCTTAATTTACAAAATAAGTTAAGATTCAGCCAAAATTAACCTCAATCGGGAATCTTGGTAAGTTATCTACTATTTAGCTATTTAGCTGTTATCCATGCTGCTGCTGCTACCAGACGAACAATGTCGGCTGCATATTCAAAATCAACCTGGAGATCGCGAGCCGTGTGGTAATTAGGATTGTTTACCCCTGGTCTGGGAACTTCTGGCGGTCCCATGAACAGGTCTTCGGAAACAAGACAGGCTGTATATCCCACTTGTTGAAAGCTGGAATGGTCACTGCGCGGATCTCCAGCATCAGGAGTTGTATAAATCTGTGGTGACTTGAGATTAGGAGAAACTTTGGGGACTAATTTTTCAATTTGCTGTGCTAGTTTTAGGGATCTTTGTTCTACTGCTGGACAATTTCTATGTCCAACATGAACCTCGAAGGGCAGAGGAATATTATTTTGCTCTTCTCGGTATCCAATCATGTCTAACTGATACACAGCAACGATGGGAGCCTTAGCTTGGGCTTGATCTCTAGCATATTCTTGGCTTCCAACTAGACCCTGTTCTTCTGCATTGAAGAGCACAAAACGAATTGTTTTCTTATGTTTCTTAAATTGGCTCAGTTCTTTGATCGTCTTGGCTACAGCAAGAACCCCAGCTACTCCACTTCCATCATCGTCAGTACCAGGTGCTGGATCTACTTCTGGATTAAAGTTGGGTTCAAAGTTAGCTGTGGAGTCAAAGTGAGCGCTGACGATTACGATTCCATCCTGGTTATTTCCTTCCCCTGGAAATTCCGCTATGACATTGTATAGTTTGGAACGATTCCCAGGATTGGGATGATCGAATGGATGTAAATAAAGGGCAAAATTGTCTTTCCCAATGGCTTCTAAGTCACGAACGAGGGCATCTGTTGCCCTTCCATTATCGTCACTGTCAATATGACGGCTGATAATTTTGCTATTTCCCCAAGGATCAATCGGCTCTTTGCCACTATACTTAGCCAGGTAGCTACTAATCATCTCCGAGTTAATGCAGGACAGTTTTGCCACCTCTTGAGGTTTTAGAGAAATATCGACTTCTGGCTCAGCCAGTAAACTGGCAGGTTCCTCTCTCCCTTGGACACCCAAGGCATCAAGTAAGCTCAAATTAGGGATGAGTTTAAGATTATGTCCATGATAGGCTTCCTCAAAGTGATAATTGTCAATTGAAGCCATGGCTGGCAAGGCAACATAAAGACCCTCATTAGAAGAAGATATAACCCAGGTAGATTCTTCTTCGTTACTAAAGAAACCAGCAGATTGCCCTTCTGGGACGAGAAAGCCAGTACGAACCTGGCGATCATCTCGCAGCAGATACAGATCCGTTGTTAGGGGAGAATCTACTTCCCCTAGTCGCTCCACCTCAAATCCCAAATCATCCAGACTCAGAATAGTAACTGTTGAAGCGATCGCATATACTTTAATGCCTCTGTTATCCCTAGTAACATGTATCGGCACAATGGGTAAATCTCTTAAGGCGCTTTGCCAATCACTGTTAGCCTGCTCGGCAGAAACACCCAAAGTAATATATCTTAAATGTCGTCCCTTCAGCACCTCTGAAGCCAGAAGTGGATGGGGAACTACTCGCCAACCCGCTTCCATGGCATAAAATCGCTCTATACTGTCCTCCCCAACGAACAAACACTGCTGGGGTGTTGCAGACAAGTCGGCTTGAGTTGCAGCACGCCTAAATATTGCTGGAGAATCTTTGGGACCGTAGAGGCGCAGATCGGACTCGAAAAAATTCAAAATTTCAGATTCTTCGAGGACTCTTTCTACGTTCTCGGCTCTGTCGTTACCAATATTTGATATAATTCCAAGCCGCTTGCCATCTTCATGCAACTGCTGAAGCACGTCTGGCACATATGGATAAACAGTTAGAGCGACAAGAAGACCTCTAGGTGAGAGTTTGGGAGATCCAAGGGTGTTGCCGATGTCAAAGAAAATTACACTTGAATTGTTTTCGTCCATGATAGTGCAAAATGCTAAATTGTATTGGTGTCTATAATCAGCCCTTTCAATGTGCTCCTGCCGAGGGGAATTATTTCGAGCGAAAGCATTATTGGGAAAGGGGTTTAAGCTATTCAGCCTGCCTCAGAGTTATACCCGACCCTGAAAAGCGGCAACGAATACAGTTAGTTTATGGACAGGACTTGGCAAAGTTGAAAATTAAACCAATCAATTAATAAATTAAGCAGGCATAAGTACCTGACAAAATTTGTTGACAAGATTGATATACTCGCAAATAAGCTATGAGCTAGAGACAATAATTATCCCAAAGCTTTACGATTTCAAGGAATAAATACGTTGACCGATAGTTGGCTTTTCCTCAGAGGATGTCTGAAAAGTCTCAGTGACCACATTTTAGCGAGTAGAACTCAAAGAAATAATCAGAGTTCCCAACTTGCTGTATACGTCTGAAAATTTACTTTTGAGTAACAAAAATTACTTTTAAGATGCCCTCTCAGCAAACTTGAATTTTGCAGATTTTTGCCCTTGACAGCGAAGGAAAGCGAAGTAATTTTTAACTTAAAAAAAATATGTCTACACTATAAACTTATAAAATATTAGCTCAAAAAAACCGATTCTTAACTAAACTTATCAAAAGCAAATTGAAGTAATGATAACTCACAGGGTGACAAGCACCTCAAACCTATTTTCTCATCTGGTTTGAGAGCAGTTTAGCTGCCGATAAAATCAAGTTTTTTGCCCAAGAATGATAATCATTTTATAAGAGAGGTGATGCCACTCCTTTAACTCAGTTGATTTTAAGTTCAACTAAATAAATCAATTTTTTACTAACAATTAACTAAAAACGAAAAAAGAGATTAACATAAGTAGAAATAATTTCTTGACCCCAAAATAAAGCTATCACGCCACCCAAAGCTAAAAAAGGGCCAAAAGGCATTGGTTGCTTTTTATTTAATAATCCTAATAACATTGCACCGCCACCTACTATCGAACCCAAAGCGCAAGCTAAAAGACTAGATAATAAGACATACTTCCATCCTAACCACATACCAATAGTAGCCATTAACTTCCCGTCTGCGTCTCCCATTGCTTGCTGTTGCAAAATTATTGAGCCAACAACTGCAATAATTTCTAATAACCAAATTCCCAAAACTGCACCACTAATACCAAACATTAGTTTTTGTGCTATGCCCTGAGTTTGTGCTATTTGCCAGCCAATTATTCCTTGAAATACTAAACCTAAGACTAAACCAGATTTAGTTAAAGAACCAGGTAAGGTCATAGTATCAAAATCAATCAAAGATAGGGCAAATAACCAACTGACAAACGCCCAATAACCGATAGTTTCAAGGCTGTAACCAAACTTCCAAAATACGAATAAAAAATAAATTCCCGTCGCAGTTTCTACTAGAGGATAACGACTGGAAATAGGGGTTTTACACCAGCGACAACGACCACCCAACCACAACCAACCTAAAATAGGTACATTTTCCGTTTTCCCTAATTTGTGAAAACATTGAGGACAACGGGACGGAGGATGAACTAAAGATAAACCAGCAGGGATACGATAGACAACAACATTTAAAAAGCTACCAATGCAAGCACCGAAGGTGAAAACTAGCAGATTTGCAGTCGCTGAAACCAGCGTTTCCATAATTAGTTACAAATTGAATTCTTACTGAGAACTAAGTTTAAAATTCCCCTTTCTTCAGTAAAAATTGCCAATCACACCATAAATTCTCCTAATATACTTCTTGCCAAAGCGAACTTTTCATCTTAGGTATTAGCTATGAGTTTCTTCGGCAATAGGCAGTAAATATTTACTTGCTACTTGCTACTGTACCGACTAGCATGCTACGTCCCTACCAAGGTTGATTGAACTTATGCAAAATATCTAATACCCCTCTGCTTCAAGTTCGTTGAGACGGATAAAACATTCTCCTGGTAACAGAATAGGTCTTTCTCTAAATATTAAATGTCCCCGAAGACTATCTTTATTAATGGCGACTCCTAAAGGCTGTTTTATTATCTTGGAATTAATATGGCAGTAAGTACGATAAATTCTTCTTGCTGCTTGAATTAGAGTGGGGTCGGAAAACATAACAAGTTCTTGGCTATACTGTGATCAATACCCAGAATGTCAGGACTTACGCACTGAAGTTGTCTGTTCAGACAGGGAGTAGTAAGTAGGGAGTAGGTAGTAATAAGCTTTTTAGTCTCTTACTGACTCCCGATTCCCGCTTCCCAACTCCCGCTTCAAAACCTTGATTTTTCGTTTCACTGCGTAAGTCCTAAATGTATAAGACTGCTCGGCAAGCGAGTCCCAAAATATACCTGCTATAATTTAACTCAATTTCTCTCAGACTCATGTAACTCTATATTAAGTTATGTTACCTCTCACTTGATAACTCCTGTTTCCGCATAAGATACTAATTCTCCTAACTTTTGTCTCAAGGTTTCTAAACCCAAACGCTTACGGGCGGAAATAAACACAGCTAAGGGATATTCTTCTTTAGCTTTAGCTAGAGTCTCACTGTCTGCTTGGTCTAACTTATTAAAAGCTAGCAAAATTGGACCTGGACTGATGGGCATTTGTCCTAAGATTTTCATCACTGAGCGAATCTGAGACTCCCAAGCAGGATGAGCCAGATCGACTACATGAAGTAGGGCATCTGCTTCTGTGACTTCTTCTAAGGTGGCTCGAAAAGCATCTACTAAGGAGGGGGGTAATTCTTGAATAAAACCCACTGTATCGGTTATTAAGATATTACGAGGCTTTTGGGTTACTTCGTCTACTATAGATAGACGACGGGTTGTAGGATCGAGAGTCGCAAACAATTTATCCGCAGCATAAACCTCTGCATTAGTTAAAGCATTAATCAGTGTGGATTTACCTGCATTAGTATAACCAACGATCGCCACTGTTGGAATATCTCTTTTTTGTCTTTGTTGACGTAAACGAGAGCGATGGGCTTGTAATTGGTCAACTTCTTGCTGCAGACGGGAAAGTCTTTTCTGGATACTTCGGCGTTCCGTTTCTAGTTTAGTTTCTCCAGGTCCTCTTGTGCCAATACCACCACCAAGACGGGACATAGCTTCGCCTCGACCTACCAGACGGGGTAGCATATATTCTAACTGGGCTAATTCTACTTGCAGCTTTCCGGCACGGGATTGGGCGCGTTGGGCAAAAATATCTAAAATCACTTCTGTACGATCTACCACTCTAACCCCAAACTGAGTTTCTAGATTCCTCACTTGAGCAGGGGAAAGTTCTCGATCAAAAACTACCAAATTTGCTCCGAGAGTTTGTACTTTTAGGGCAACTTCTTGCACCTTACCAGTACCTATTACAGTTTGGGGATGAGGGCGCGGGCGGTTTTGGATAATAGTTTGTACTACCTCTCCCCCAGCAGTATCGATCAACCTTTCTAGTTCTACTAAGCTGTCAGTAAATTGCTGTTGGTTACAGCTATCAGTTTTAAGACCTACAATGATAACGCGATCGCGGTCTTTATCTACCTGTTGAGCAACATATTCCCTTTGAAACTCTGCTTCTAAACCTTCTACTAGATCGAGAAAATCTTGTTGCAGCAAAACTTCTAAACTTATCAGAGGCGAAATAGAGCAGTAA
>JASJEK010000147.1 GCA_030064915.1 Xenococcaceae cyanobacterium MO_234.B1 | reverse complement strand
GGTTCTATCTGAGTTACTTCAATACTTCCAGGTTGTAATTGGGGATTATCTTGTGCCTTGTAAGTATCATCGGGAAAGAAAGTAATACTACCCTTAAGGTTTTTACCATCTAACCATTGAGCAGGATTATCGGTAATATGCTGATAAAGTAATTTCTCATGGATACTTGCTTTGTCGGTAACAGTCTCCCACTTACCGTTATCATCTTTCTTCCTTACCTGATAATCTTCGCTGTGAATAACCAAAGTTGCCAGCCCTGGCAGTATAGCTTCAGTAGGATTATACTTTCGCATAATTCCATGATGTTCAGTAAAGTTGCCAGCTAAGACATAAGTTTTCTCATCTTGATAAACCTTGGCTTCATCAAATACCAACTTGCACCAAGTATCGGTCATCTCACCTTGTAACTTCCCATAGGGGTCATCTTTCCAAGGATCGGAGTAAAATAACATTGTGTTTATCTCCCATTTTATTGAATTATCAAACTTTCTAAATAGTCAGTTAACCAACCATAATCAAGCTCTAAGATGGCAGAGATTTTAGCTGTACTCTGATCACGTATATTTAAGGCTTGTTCTAACAAATAACGAGTCACAATATACTCAGGTACAATCTGATCTCTAACCGCTAATTCTCTGGCTAAGGCATCTATGCATCCGAGTAACAAACAGATAGTGTAATCAGCATCATTATCTGTTTTTTCTGGTTGGGGATTACTTTTGTCGAGCCAAGTAATAGTACTCATAAAACTTGTGATTCTCCTCGCTAACAATTAGCTGCTGCTTATCATAAACAATCAAAAAATGAACAGACACAGCTAGGTGTTTAGTCTTGATAGTTTTCGATTTTATTGTCGATATTTATTGCTAAAGGTTTGTAACTGATACGAGATTGTTTCCAAGATTCCATAAGCAAGTTAACTACACCTTTAATGCCCCAATTTGCTAAAGGTTTAATTCCCTTAACCTCTAACCATTTAAGGACATAACCACGAGCATAATGAATTGTGACAAATTGGGTGTTATGTTTTTCTTTCCCGATGGCTTTAATACTTGCTGTTACTGGGTATCCATTATCACTTAGCATTGCAGGATGCTGGCGAACGATTATACTTGTTGCCTTGTATTTCCTGCCTAGATACTACTGGATATGGCTCCATATTTATCGATTAAATTTTGTGTTTGTACTCTCAACAAATAACCCTAGAGCTTACTACTTCGTAAGTTAGCGATTACCAGGTCTTCAAATACAAATACTCTTTAACTTTATCCCAATCACAGAAGCAGTACATCCGTATATCTACGTAAATTACTACTATTTGTACTAGCAATACACAATTACTTTAGTACTATATTAGTACTATAAATTATAGTGTAATTAAGTTTACATATAATTGGTAAACAGATATACATTTGTCTTCAGTGTTACTCAAATATTAATTATTATTAAAATACCCTTGACAAACTAGTAAAAACAGGAAACCATATAAATACAGGCTGCGCCGCTCTGCTGTGGGGGTGATGATACTGTGGGTGGCGGCGGGGGAGGGTGGCTTTAAATTAATACTTAATAAATTAAATTTTAAATAAATAAATAATTAATTAACTTACAAACTACAAACCTGTCATTAATGACAGGTTTTTAATATAAGCTAATTATTAAAGTAAGTAATATATTAAATAATACATAAGTAATTAATAAATAAAAAAAAAGAAAAAAACCAAAATTACTTTAAGCAACTATGGGGATAGAGTAAATAACTCCAAAATGCTCTTAGCTCGTTTCTAATAGCCCTAATAGACGCGTAAAATGCTTTTAGGTAACATTAATCATTTTTAAGATTTCGATGAGTAATAAGCCTATTTTTGAGCCAGTTATTAATAAGTCAGCTATCATTTTGTATCACAAGTTACATTTGTCATTAATGACAGTAATTTAGATTATGCCTAGCTGTACTGAACAAACAAGGGAAGTGAAGTAAGAGAATCTCGTTTTAAGTCGGAGATTTTTTGCTCAAAGTCTAAAAAGCGATCGCGATCCAGTACGATACATCCAAGCGAACCTGGAGCATTACCATCGAGATGTATTCCAAAGTCACCGCGAATAGTTCCGCGATCGGTAGTAACGAAATGGGGTTCTATCTTGTAGAAATTGCCCTCTACACCCTTGATATGGGGCAAGGGTATAGGATTAGTCATCACTGTGTAATTGGGTAGGTCAGGACAGCGATATTGTGGTGGGATTAATCCTCCACGAACATGAAAACTTTCGGGATACTGTTTACCCGCAACAGAACTTGTAGCTACCCAGATACATTTAGTACCTTCAGAAAGACTGTTAAGAGATAAGCGACCGTAATCTAATCCGCGTTCGCGGTCAAAATGTTGGGTAAAAAGTAAAAAATAACTAGCCATAATTTTTAATCCTTGTTTTGAGGAAACATTTGCCCAAAGTACCCACCTAAACCAGTACTTACTAAATTGCCAAAAGTAGGTCGAAATTCTGGATCGAGGTAAGCCAATATCAAAGCACCGAGGGATAACATTAATACAATCAATTGTCTACAAGTCCAATGTTTATTTATAACCATCAGGTAAGGAGCTAAAGCTAAATCGTTTATCTAGAAAAAATTCCATCCGTCGTAATCGTTGCTCTGTTTCTTTTTTAAACAATTTGTATTCTTCCCTTTCTCTCTCTAGATCTTTTTCCAGGTTACGGAGATACATAAAAAAGAAAACATTGACAACTGATATAGTTCCCCCAAGAAACGGTAATACTTGCAAAAGAACATCCATAAACATTCCTAGCCATAAATGTATAGGTAAACAGTCCTATTTGACTCTTCTGAAATAGTAGTAAAAGTTAATTCTTGCCCTTGAGTAACATCTTGAGAACCATCATCAGAAATAACCCACTGATAACCTTCTGTTGCTATCTCAAAAGTATCAAGGGTTAAAACGTTATTTCCCCCATCTAGACTAAAAAATGTGTCGTAACCTTCAAAAATACTGTCAATAGCTATTTTTTGCAGTTTGCCAGTCTTGGGAATAGTTCCTACTGTTGCAATGAAAGTGTTTCCGATGCCTTCTGGATCAACAGCATTAATTCCTGAAAATTCAAAAACTTCTAAAGTAGGTTCAGAGGGATTTAATTGATTATTGATAGCTGCTAATTGTGCTTCTATATTAGTTATGTCTGTTGTAAGTATGTCAAGTACTTGATTGTACAAATCATATAGATGGCTAATATTCCCCCCACTATCCGCAGTAGGTGCAATTGGTTGGTCATTGATGCCAGAAAAAATAGGTACTTTTTTGTTACTGTAATCAACCATAATTAATTAACTAGTAATAAGTTATTGTCTAATAATTGGTCATTAGTTAATGTGCTTACTGTGTTACTTGTTTCGGCTTCATTTTCTACTTGTTCATTAACTAGTAAAATCTCGTTAGTAAGTAAATCTGCGTAAGTTAGTAAGCCGATAATATTATTGTCTGTTTCTTGTGTAGTCTCATCGAGTAATTGATAACTATCAACTACCCGTAATACTGAGTTAATATAATTATCCCCTAGCAACCATTTATTGATATTAAAGGGTATAGCTAAATCAAGCTTAATTGTTCCCTCGGGATTAAATCTAAAATTTACTATCTTATTTCTTTTGTTCTCTAGAGATGCCCAAAGAATAGATGCATAGTAAAACAAGTATCTTTCAAAAGTATTAATTATAACTCGGTCATAGTCGGGAATTTTTGGGTTAGATTCTGTACTTGGTTCAGTTGTAAAATCAAATTCGTCGGGTAAGTTTAATAAAGCGTTAGGTAGAGTTTGAATATTCTCAATAATTGAACCGCCTTGAGCATAGAAATTGTAATTGTCGAAAGGTAATAAAGCATCAATAGCTAAACTAGTAGTATTATCCCTATTGGTTACAATATCAATCAAAACATCCCTATCCTCATTGGCATCAAATTCGGTATTCCCGACAATAGCTGCTCTTAGTGCCAATGCTCCAAACACAATAGCTCTCTCTACCGAATCAATATTCAAAGTTTGTTTAGCTGCTTTGGTGATTAGATTAACCATACATAATACATCTATTACAAGTAGGTTAATGATGTATTAATATATACTGGTCTGCCAGTAATAGAAATAGACCGAACATCTAGGTTAGTTTTGACTTTGTAAATTGGTTTGGGAGACAAAATCAATTCTCCAATATAGGGACTATAACCAGAAAGAAATAAGGCTAGTGTCCTAAGAACATTTTGATTATTTCTATCTAGCAACTGTAGAATTGTTTGGACATAATGATAACGATAGTTATTCGTTTTGCCATCTTGTATCTCATGGCTATCATCCCCCACAATATCCGCCGATATTCCCGTAACGAGAATATCATGTTGTAATTGAGTTGATAAGTCAATTTCTTTAGCTTTATTCTTTTGTAGAGAACCAATGGTAATTAAATCTCTGCGTTCAACTGGAGCGAACCTGTAAACTAATCCAGCTTGTTCTATGCCTGCAAAAGTATACTGCCCACTTTGAAAAGGTTTTAAGTTTATTGGCTCACCGCTCATATAAATTCCTCATTGAGTTCTAATCTTAATCGTAAATCTGTCTCTAATTGGTTAAACTCTGATTCAGGTATTAAGCTTCTAACAGACTGAAATAAGGTAAAGATTCCAGCTTCTAATTGTGAAAGTTGAGTTGCCACATTAAGGTCAATAGTAGATAGGGAATTTTGAATAGTGGTAATTTGATTTAATGTATTTCCCAACTCACCAGCTAAATTAAGATAACTATCATCTAGATTATTGAGGACAAAATTAACTAGGTTAGCTAAACCATCTAATTTGTTTTCAATGCTTGTTAGGTTAATTTGTTCACTTTCAGTAATTATTTCTCCCCTATATTCCCAAATTTTAAGGATTACATCAGGGAAATAATTAGGAGCTTGATAGAGTAGGGAATATTTGCCATCAAATAATTTAGGAACTTGGATCAGTTCTTGTTCAAATAAATCTAAGTCTATCTGATGTATTTTGGCTTCCTTACCTAATACTAAAGAAGTAGTCCAAAGTTTACCGCCATAATTCCAAGTATCTTTTTGTTCTTTACTCGCTACCCTAACTATTAAATATGGACTATCAAAACGTCTTCCCAAGTTAACAATTTTGGAGCGAGACAAGTCTTTAATTATCGTGGCAACTAAAGACCAGTCTCGAAAGTCATTACTAAGCATGGGCATTATTTAGCCTCTAGCACCTACATTACGTACTGAGCAAATAACTATATTGTTGTATTTTTTACCCGTTAAAGTGTCATTTACTACCAAATCTTCTACTTTGTCAGGGTCACAAAATCTTACTAGAGTTTTGCCATCGGCTAAGTTAATTCTGACTCTAGGTGGTTTAACATTACCACCGTAAGTAATCCCTTTATCCCCATCCTTAACCTCTTTAACTCCTAATTCATTCTCTAAACCCTTATAACTGTCTTTTGGTGCAGTCCAACCATATTTTAAGGTTTTCATCTCGACATAATATCGAGATGACTTAATTTCTCGTGCCATGATTTATACTCCATAATTTCATTAATTATTAGTTGCCAGTTGAAGATTAATTATGGAAGATAATCAGTAGCGGTATAAGTAACGCCATCGGCTGCGGTAGCTATTGTTAAAGGAAAGGTTAGAGCTACTGTAGCGGTAGCTGTTTCAGGGTCAACAGAAATAGCGATGTTATCAGTCAAGGGTGTTCCGTCTGCATCTACATTAACTCTTTCTGCTTCCGATAAAACATTACATAACTCATATAGTTGACCTACTGCGGTAGTAGCTGAAAGTGTGATAGGACTAGACATACAAAAAGCCTCTTTAAGTGATATATTTGTTCACTTTTAATTTACTCTGTGATTCGTGGGAGTAGAGTTTTTCTGTCTGGTCGACCTATACCTCAACATAGTGAGTCTTGTAAGACTCTTTCACGACTCACAGACCATCTATCCATAGCTTTAAGCTAGGTTCATAGACATACCATTTACCTGCGTGTTTAAACCCTTTGACTTTTCTTCGTTTAACCCAACGTCTAATACTTCTCAAACAGTAGTTGTATTTATCCGCAGCTTCAGATGTTGAGATGTATTTTTTATTTTCTAAGATAGTTATTTGAGTCATTTTTTTAGCCAAATTACTCAATAAAAGATACCCAATCAGGTTGCAAGTTTTTCTGACCAGTAGAGAAATATTTAGCATAAGTGGGAGTAACTCTTATTTCTTGATAATTCCCTTTAATTTTACCTACTTTGATATCGTAATTTGTTTTATCTAAGTACTTTTTGTTAATCAAGTTACTAGTGACTATTTTCTTGATAAATCTTTCAGCCTCAATAATATTTTTGGCATATATAATTAATTTAGAATTATCCTTAAGAGTCAATGTTCCTTGATAGTTACCCTTTTCATATTCAGGGATAAGTTTCAGTTTTTTTTGAATATTCGTTTGAGTGCCAGTGGCATCAAAGTGAGGAATAGTTAAAGCCCATTTACTAGCTTTATTTTTTGGCTCATTACTCCTATTTTTTGGTCTAAATGCTACCACTAATTGAGGGCGATCGCTTCCTACTCTCATATTCCAAAATTCAGGAATTAGGGGAACAGTCTCGCTTTTTACTCCTGAGAGATACTGATTAAAATATTGCATCTTAATCAACATCTGATCCGCGCTATCAAAGCTAGTAATTAGTAAGCTATTCCTCAAAGATTCCCTAGTAGTGCCACGCTTAACAGTTTGAAAATAGTTTTTAACTGCTTTGTTGTGACCTATCCTGATATACCTTTGGGAAGTCCGCCAGTCTCTAACTGTTACCATTATCCCCTAACCTCATCTTGTTCTGTCGGTTCGGGACTACTTTCTATCTCAGCTTCTAGTTCTGTTTCAGATTCAGATAATGTAGTTTTTTCCGTCTCTAAGGCTTCCTTAAATTCGGTTCTACTTTCTTTTAGTTCCTGTCCTATTTCTTTAATGTCCCTGATATTATCGGCAATGGAGTAAAGGTTATCCACAACATCTTCAGCTTGTTCCAATTTAAATAACCATTTACTACGTCCTCTAACGTCTAATTATTCGATCATCTGTTCATAGGCATTATAGGACAGTACTCCAGATTGTCTTAAAGCATTTCCTATCTTGGCTATATTTTCCCCTGTGTACTCATCTAAGTCTATTGCTGTATCCATCAAGTCTGTAACGTTATCAAGGATGTTCATCCCTGCTTGGTAGATACGGTTAGCGGCGGTTAGCTTCAGAGATAGTTCAGCAAATGTTTGCGCTCCGATGATTCCTTTAACAATGCCAGTAATCTTGTTGGTTAACCATTCTGTTACATCAATGGGATTTCCTTCAGCGTCACTAATTCCCACAGTCTCTAATACTGCTGAGACAGTATCGAGTACTGTTTCGGCAATGTTATTCGATAACATCATGGCATTGTGCAGACTTAGGGCAAAGTTAGCCGCGTTTAAAGTCTTATCGATTACGGTGGAGTTCCAAGCAGCTTTAATAAAATTATTGGTATTAGTTACCGTATTTAATATTGCTTGACCTTGTATTAAATCAGCACCTTGTAAAACAGTATTTAGTAAGTTCCTTAAAGTGTCTTGTCCCTGTTTAATTAGGTCTTGACCTTGCTTGAGCGGGTTTGTAACATTGTTACTTAAACACTTACCAGGACTACTGATATCACAGACAGTATTTTCAACTGCATTACTGACAGTACTAGCGATATTTGCTGGTGAAGTTTGATTGTAAATATCATTAACAGTTGTGGTTATTCCCACTATGCCCAAAGTAGTCAAAGTGTTAGTCAAAGTATTGGAAAACTCATCATTTAATCTGGTTGATAATTGGTTTGATAATTCATCTACATCCACGTTTACATCACCTCCTGTTCCTGTTCCTGGTGGAGTTATTTGGGGCAATAATTGATTAAACAAATCATTGAAAGGATTATCACTATTATCAAACTCCCACGGTTGAATATCTGGTAAGTCAGTGATGGGATTACCTGCTAGGGTATTCATCAATTCTAAGGTTTTATTCTGTTGATTAGTAATACCTTCTCTAACACTAGAGGATGTACCAGCACCACCTCTAGCCGCCCGTCTAGCTATGGTTGCTAATTCTGCATCTAGAGATTGAAACTGATAGTCAATATCCTCAAATTCGTTATCATAGGCTATGCGTAAATTTAGCAATTCGGCTAACTGAACACTGCTAGTTATTTCTTGTTTAGTAAACCTATCTTGTAGTTCGGTAATTTGCGCTTGATAGCTGGTAGTCTGTGCTGATATTTTCTCAATTGTTTCAGTTAGGGTATCTTGATAATCAAAAGATTCCTCTAACTTAACTTCCAAATCATCTACCGTAGTTTGGAGGTTTGTTATATCTTCTGTAGTATCAGCTTCAAATTCTTTAAAATCAAGCTTTAAATCATCAATGTAGTCCAAAGCATCATTAATCCATTCTGTTTGTTCGCTTAGTCCTTCTCTTAACTGTTCGATATATTCACTGGCTCGTTCCAAGTCATTGCCTAACTGTTCATTAGTAATTTTAGCCTCGGCAATCTCCTGATTCATTTCCGTAATTCGACTATTAGCTACTTCAATATTTTCTTGCTGTTTACCTGCGATTTTGATAAGTCTTTCATAGTCTAAATCTCTAGCAGCAGCTTCCCGTTCCATATTGTTTAAAATTAGTCCATTCAATTCATTTTGTTTGGTGGTGACAAAAATAGATAGAAGGGTGCTAAGTACTGAAAATATCCCTACTAAAGTTGCTCCTGATGCTGCTACTGCTTTAGTTGCTGTTGCTGCCCTACCCGCAGTTTGCTTACCTAATTTAGTTAGATCTGGTAATTTTTTTACTGCTCCACTACCCTTAACCTGTACCCATTGAGCTTTACCTGATGCGAGAGCTTTCCCTATATCATCCGCTACTATGCCAGCTAAGGAGATTTCCTTGATTGATTCCTTGGCTAAAACTACAGTCCCTGCCAAGGTAGTCCCTGCTAAGGAGCCAAGTTCTAAAACATTAATTTGTGGTTCCCCTTCTGTTTCTGGCTGTCCTAGTAGTTGGTTAATCTGATCGCGTAGTTCCTGTAATTCAGCTTTGGTTGCCAGTGCTTCACATGCTAGTTCACTCATTGAATCATTCTCCTTACTTCAAGTAACTATAAGTAGCTATGCCATCACTGCCATAACAACAAATGTGATCACGCAGTGCCAGGCTTCGCCTGACCGCGCAGCGCCTCAGCTTCGCTGAGATCGCCACAATCAACAGGGCAAGTGTCAGGGGGGCATAGCCCTACAAGGTTAACTTCTGGCTGTTCTAATTCAGTACGAGTAAAAATAACCTCTTCATTAAATAAAACTTCAAATTTATAGAAAGTTCTGTCGGTAGTTACGCGGTGGAATCTTCCACTTAAATATGTAAAGTTCCTCTTAAACTTTTTTCTTAAAATGCAACTTCTTACCCTATATTACTCGTGAATTCCTTAAATTACAGCAACTACCTTGTAATAACATGACAACTAGATCGGAAGCTGAGATAAAAAGGATAAGCGCAATTAATCGATTATTTCATGAGAGTCAAGAATGGGGACAAAATTACATTCTTGCTGACTTTATCCTCGATAAAGCTTTGCGAGAGATATTAGGTAGACATAAATAACCTCAACTATGTATCTAGATGTAAACTTACCTCAACTTGATATTAATCAAATAATTGAATCTACTTTACAAAAGTAAATATAGCTGAGTTTAATTACCCCGACCTACTTAGTTACTTTTGGCAAGGGTAACTTTTTTTTCTGTCAATATCACGGTGAGAGAGTATGTTTAAATTACTGTCATTAATGAC
>JASJEK010000146.1 GCA_030064915.1 Xenococcaceae cyanobacterium MO_234.B1 | reverse complement strand
ACCAGCGAAACTGGCGCATTTGAAGGGAAAATAACGGGTAAAGTTAGTCATATTGGCTTAAAAATTGGCAAACAAGACGTTCTCGATACCGATCCTGCTGCGGATGTGGATAGTAGAGTAGTAGAGGTCAAAATCCGTCTCGATCCAGAAAGTAGCGATCGCGTATCCCCCCTGACTAATTCTAAAGCAATTGTCAGAATAGAAAGCTAAATAATTACTGATTACTAATTACTGATTATCTCGATCCCGCTTGACGGGACTAATTACTGATGAAAACACCTTTAGCTTGGTTACAATTATCTCATGAAAAAATCCGCCTCTTGATTGCATTAGCAGGTATTGGTTTTGCGGATATGTTAATGTTTGTCCAGCTAGGATTTCAGAATGCTTTGTTTGATAGCAGTGTCACCCTTCATAAAGCTTTTGATGGAGATGTATTTTTAATGAGTCCTCAATCTGATGCTTTGGGTTTTACAGAAACCTTTTCTGCTCGAAGATTATATGAGTCTTTAGCTATAGATGGGGTAGAATCTGTTGTTCCTGTCTATCTTAATTTTGGCTTGTGGAAAAATCCGGTAAATCGTAATACTCGCACTTTATTAGTAATAGGTTTTAATCCTGTCTCTAATATTTTAGATCTCCCTGGAGCGTCAGAAAATCTCGATCAAATCAAGCTTGAAGATGTAGTTTTATTTGATGATAAGTCTCGCGAAGAATTTGGTGATGTCGCAGGTTTGTTAGCTGTAAATAACTCTGTTACGACCGAATTATCTTCTCGCAAAGTTACTGTCAAGGGCTTGTTTTCTCTTGGTGCATCTTTTGCTGCTGATGGAAATGTTATGACCAGTGATATTAACTTTTTAAGAATATTTCCTGAACGACAAAAAGGATTAATTGATATTGGAATTATCAACATTAAACCAGATGCAGATTTAGAAACTATTTTGGCACAACTGCGAACTAAACTACCTCAAGATGTTGATGTTTTTTCTAAAGAAGAGTTTATTCAAAAGGAAATTCAGTATTGGCAAAATAGTACAGCGATTGGTTTTATCTTTACCCTTGGTACAGCGATCGGTTTTGTCGTGGGAACAGTAATTGTCTATCAAATTCTTTATACTGATGTTGCCGATCATTTATCGGAATACGCTACTCTTAAAGCGATGGGTTATAAAGATCGTTATTTTATCATACTAGTTTTCCAAGAAGCAATTATCTTAGCTTTAATTGGGTTTATTCCAGGATTTGCTGTTGCTAAAGGTTTATATTTTCTGGCTGCTAGTGCTACAGCTTTACCTTTATATATGACTACCCAAAGAACTCTGATGGTTTTGATTCTAACTATTATTATGTGTTGTGCATCGGGAAGTATTGCTGTTAGAAAACTTAGCGCAGCAGATCCAGCAGATATATTTTAACAGTTATCAGTAAGCAGTTATCAGTAAGCAGTCATCAGTCATCAGTTATCAGTAATTACTAATCAGTTACTATTTATTTTCCTTAATGGTCAACAATTAACGATGAACAATCAACCATTAACAATTAACCATCAACAATTAACCATCAATAATCAACTATCTGACAACGTCGTTGATATCAAAAACTTAGCTCACTTCTTTGGTAAAGGACAACTCAGAAAACAAATATTATTTGATATTAATTTAACTTTAAATACAGGAGAAGTAGTAATCTTAAAAGGACCTTCAGGTTCGGGTAAAACCACCTTATTAACTTTAATGGGAGGATTGCGATCGCCTCACTCGGGAAATCTGAAGGTTTTAGGACAAGAATTAGTAGGTGCCAAGTCTAGTAAACTAGTAGAAATTAGAAGAAATATCGGCTATATTTTTCAGGCACATAATCTCTTAAAATCTCTAACTGCTAAACAAAATGTGCAGATGTCTTTGGAATTACATAATCATTTTTCAGCTAAAGAAATGAAGCAAAAGTCTATTGCCATGTTAGAAGCAGTAGGATTAGGAGATAGAATAGATTACTACCCACAAAATCTTTCTGGAGGACAAAAACAAAGGGTTGCGATCGCTCGGGCTTTAGCATCTCATCCTAAAATAGTTTTAGCCGATGAACCTACCGCAGCTTTAGATAGTAAATCAGGTAGAGATGTGGTGGATTTAATGCAAAAATTAGCTAGAGAACAAGGCTGTACAATTCTAATTGTGACTCACGATAACCGCATCCTCGATGTAGCCGATCGCATTGTTGAATTAGAAGATGGTAGGATAACTACAAATAAAGGTAATTTTAAATAATCTCTTGTAAATCTATAACTAATCCAGGCAAAATATCTTCTCCTTGTAAACTACTCGGATTATCTAATACTTGTTTATCTTTTCCTTGACGATAAATTTCTACTTGCTTTTGTTCGGGATTAATCAACCAACCTAATTTAACCCCGTTATTCATATACTCTTGCATTTTATCCTGAATATCTTTGAGATTATCCGTAGGAGACATTATCCTCGCGCGTTCCTTTGAGTCGCGAAATCTATCATCGGTAGGAGAACGTTTTGCAGCTAATTTTTGTAATAGAATTAAAGTTGATAGTGTAAGCAGACATCTTCACTTGCTCCTAAATTCTATTTGTTTATTCTAGCCCAGGACGATGAAAACCCTAATAATTAAGTTATTGCGTCTGATTGTCATCTTACTTATCTTTTGGTTTGTTTCTACAATAGTGGCAAATATTGTAGTAGAAATTCTCTGGTTTCAAGAAGTAAATTATTTACCTATCCTAATTAAAAAATGGCAAACCCAAGCTATAGTATGGGGGCTAGTTTTTATTACCTCTAGCTTATATTTATGGATTAATCTTCATCTTGCTTATCGCTGGAAATGGAGTTTTCTACAGCCTCAAACATGGCTCAAAAATAGCGTACCATACATTAAGAAAAGTGACAGACAATTAAATAGTAATTTATCAAATAGAGCTTTAGGTACAACTTCTATTATCAACTCTAGAGTTAAGGAAGAAACTAATAATAAATCTAGTCGTCATACAATCCAATTATCGGGGCTATTTTTTTTAGTTATCGTATCTTTTCTTTGTCTTGCTTTGCTGTTGCTCTATTATATTTATCTCACTTTCGAGAGTGGACAAAGTGGACAAATAGATATGACTTTATTTGGCTCTTTTCCCAAATTATTATCTAACTTTAAAGAAGTTTATCCTCTAGGTATAGTTGGATATTTTGAAAACTATTTTAAAGCAATTGTTTTTATTTTTTTGTTAAGTGCAATCCTATTTTTTACTAAAAGATTAAAATTAACTATAACTGCTATTCCCATCAGTGTTTTATTTAGCTTATTAGTCGCAAAAAATTGGAGTTCTATCCTACAATATTATCAACCCACAGCTTTTAATTATGCCGACCCTCAATTTGGCAGAGATATTGGATTTTACATTTTTATTTTTCCAGTATTAAAACTTACTTTTCTCTGGTTAAATGGACTATTTGTTAGTGGTTTTATTCTAATACTCTTAAGATATTTACTTTCAGGTAACAGTTTATCTGAAGGTAGATTTCCAGGCTTTTCCATTACTCAAATTCGTCACCTATTCTTCCTCGGTGGTATGGTGATGCTGAGTATTAGTTTATATCACTGGTTAAATCGCTTTAACATACTCTATTCTCCTAGGGGTGTTGTTTATGGTGCAGGATATACAGATGTCACAATTCAACTCCCTATAGAATTTGGCTTAACTGTTATTGCTGGTATAGCCGGAGTTTTACTACTGTTTAAAAGTTTTACTGGTTATAAAATTCTTCGCCAAAAAGTTAACAGTCGTCGTAATACTATCTTCTTTTTGATTCCTTTAAAACTTTATATTTCATTACTAGTTTTGGGTCAGTTTAGCAGTTTAACTGTTCAGCGTTTTATCGTTCAACCCAATGAATTAGCCAAAGAAACTCCTTTTATTCAACGCAGTATCAAAATGACCCAAAAAGCTTTTGGTTTAGAAGAAATTGAAGCCAAAACTTTTAATCCTCAAAATCAACTAACTCTTGATGATATTCAGAACAATAATCTAACAATAAAAAATATTCGTTTGTGGGATACTCGTCCTATTTTAGAAACTAATCGTCAACTGCAACAAATTCGTCTTTATTATAAATTTCCCGATGCTGATATTGACCGCTATGTCTTAGGAGAAACTGCTATCACTCAAAACAAAAAACAAGTAATTATTGCAGCAAGAGAATTAGATTATAGCGAAGTTCCCGAAAGAGCTAAAACTTGGGTTAACGAACACTTAGTATATACTCATGGTTATGGTTTTACTCTTTCACCAGTTAACAGAGTAGATGAAGGAGGATTACCCTATTACTATGTTAAAGACATTGGTACAGGTAGGGAAGAATCAGGAAATCTTACTGTATCTAGTCCCTTGCTTCGTGACAGTATTCCTATTGGGAAACCTCGTATTTATTATGGGGAACTAACTGATACTTATGTTATGACTTCTACCAAAGTCAAAGAACTAGACTTTCCCAGTGGCGAAACTAATATTTATACTACCTATAATGGAAATGGCGGAATCAAATTAGGAAACTATGGATTGCGACTTTTATTTGCTAACTATCTTCAAGACTGGCAAATAATCTTCACCCAAAACTTTACTGCTAAAACCAAACTCTTACTAAGAAGAAATATTAGGCAACGAGTTGCTACTATTGCACCCTTTTTGCGTTATGACCGCGATCCCTATCTAGTAGTAGCAGATATAGAATCAGAAACCGATAATCATCTCTATTGGATACTTGATGCCTATACCACTAGCAATTTTTATCCCTACTCCGATCCTGGAAAAAATAGTTTTAACTACATCCGCAACTCGGTCAAAGTAGTTATTGATGCCTACAACGGTAACGTAAACTTTTATATCTTAGATCCTCAAGACCCTATTATTGCAACTTGGAACAAGATTTTTCCTCAATTATTCCATCCCTTGTCCCAAATGCCTGCTGCTCTGCGTAGTCATATTCGTTATCCGGAAGACCTATTTACCATCCAGTCAGAACGACTCTTAACCTACCACATGAAAGAGCCCCGGGTTTTTTATAACCGAGAAGACCAATGGCAAATTCCTCAAGAAATATATGCAGCAGAATCTAAAGCCGTAGAACCTTATTATCTAATAATGAAACTGCCTACGGAGCAACAAGAAGAATTTATTTTACTTCACCCTTATACTCCTGTAGGTCGTCGTAATCTTATTGCTTGGTTAGCTGCACGTTCTGATGGTTCTGAATATGGCAAACTATTACTCTACAAGTTTCCCAAACAAAAGTTAGTTTATGGACCCGATCAAATTGAAGCTTTAATTAATCAAGACCCCATTATTTCGCAACAAATATCACTTTGGAATCGAGAAGGCTCAAGAGCGCTCCAAGGAAGACTATTAGTAATTCCCATTGAAGAATCTTTAATTTATGTAGAACCACTTTATCTCGTAGCAGAACAAAATGGTCTGCCTATCCTAGCAAGAGTCATTTTAGTTTATGAAAATAAAATAGTTATGGCAGAAACTCTACAAAAAGCCATTGATGCGATTTTTACTCCTCAAAAAAGTACCAATAATGCGATCGTTCGTCCTGTAGAATAATACCAATTGAAAAAAATCTAATCTAAGAGAGAGCGATCGCAGTAAAATAGAACTAAGCTATCCAGACTGTCTACTTGAGCACAATCACACCATCATTATTGGCAATCTCAAAATTGTACGAGCATTTCTAGACTACTTAAATAAGTCCAATGGAAGAAATAATCCAACTCAAGCAATCAATTATTAGCCATGACTGGGAAAAATCCTTAGCAATAATTGAAGAATTAGAAGAAATGGGAAGACAAGACAAAATTAACAACTTACAAAGTTTTCTCGTCATTCTTCTGGTTCATCTAATCAAAGTTCAAGTAGAAAAAAGAGTTACCAAAAGTTGGCGTAACTCTATTATTAATAGTCTTTTAGAAATCCAAAAACGCAATCATTTAGGTAAAAAATCTCACTATATCAAGCAAAACAATTGGACGGATAGTTTTCAAGAAGCTTTGCCGAGAGCTTTAATCAAAGCCTCTCAAGAAATTTTTGATGGTATAGATTTAGATGAGCTAATAGATTTGATCGATAAAGAAATGCTTAAACATACAACCTTTAAGCTTCTAAATGAAACATACAACTCAGATCCTTTGCAGATATATAATCTAGTAAAAAATAGCTTCACGATTACTGAAATAAATTAGAGTTTGCCCATATCGAATTGAAGCTAATTTAATTGCGATTTTAATTGCGATCAGATATAAATTCCTGACTTTAATTCAAAAGCGATCGCTTTTAACGGGACTTTGACAATTTTTACCGTTCAAAAAGGTGTTGATTCTGTATCTCATAATTCACTCTGTTTTTAGCAGGGAGCAGGGGCTCACAAGGGTAGGTTTTTTACAAAGGGAGGAGTAAAAGCTCAGAAATAAGGTAAAAGTATGAAGAGAAGTAAATAGCAGCTATCATGAGATGAAATTAAATCAACATCTCAAAGATTGGAAACTTGCTTGTCAGTCAAAAATTTCCCCACTATCGCCTGCCTCAAGTTTCGGGATTAGGGACTTGGAGTTGTGGCATGGTGATGACAAGTTCAAGTAGTTTAACCAGAGTCTCCCAGTTGATAGCTAAAATCAACAGCGAACCAGAAAACACAGTACGTCAGAGACTAAAAGAATGGTATAAGGAGGAATTTATTCCTCAATACAAAGTTGACGCTCTACTACCCTTCCAGGGGGAGCAGGGAGCGAAAAATATAACTCAAGAGTAAATATACAAATAATTTTGCTTACCTACTTATAAGCTCTAAAATAAAGATTATGCAATTTTTATTTATCGAAAATGTAAATTTTTAAATTAGACATAATCTTAAATTACTATTAAAAAATCACAAGATTAAATAAAACAATGGCGCAAGGCTTGCGCCCATAATTGAGATTTATATTGTTAATTTAATAATTGAACTTAAATTAACATTTCCGATATATAATCTTGATAAAAAATTTATCGAGATTATGTTTAATTTCCAAGATAATAGCATTAATCCTCCGATTCATCGGTGGTAACGTCAATTTAGATAAAAATACTAATAACTATGAAACTAAATAGCCAGGAAAATTCACTGCTCTTGGAAAAAAATAATTCCCCCATTTCCGATGCTCTCCTGCAACTGCATCAGGATTTTGAGAAAGTTACTAACTCTACAGAACTAGAAACTTTCATGAGTAGTCATGATTCCATGTTAATGAATGAGTCTGAGGCAAAAGTTGCTGTCAGAATCAACGCTGTTGATGTTGAGAAATTAATACCATCTCTAGAAAGCTTAGGCTTTGAAGTTATCGGTACAGCATCGGAACTTCACTTTGTCGAAGGAATGATTGCTATCGATTCTATTACTAGCCTAGAATCCTTGGTAGCAGAAGGACTAATAGCCATATCGCCTATTCCTACCCCGATAGCCAGCACAGGTTCAGTTACTAGTCAAGCGGATTTTGTTCTCGAAAGCGATCGAGTAAGAAATTCTCTCCCCACAGGCTTTGATGGCACAGGAGTAGAAGTTGGTGTACTGAGTGATAGTTATAACAACTTAAATGGAGCTGCTACAGATATTGCTTCTGGGGATTTACCAGCAGGTGGTGTAACTGTTGTGCAAGACCTAAGTAGTGGTGGTAGCGATGAAGGTCGAGCTTTACTGCAACTGATTCACGATATTGCTCCTGGTGCCGATCTTTCTTTTGCTACTGCTTTTGGGGGTTCACTCAACTTTGCTAACAACATTCGCGCTCTTGCCCAAGCTGGTGCCGACATTATTGTTGATGATGTAGTTTATCTGACAGAACCATTTTTTCAGGATGGTGTAGTTAGTTTAGCTGTTGACGATGTTGTCACTAACGATGGTGTAGCTTATTTTTCTTCTGCTGGAAATAACGGCAACATCGCCTATGAATCAACAAGAATTAATTTTGCTATAGATACTGTTGGTGGAGTCACAGGTCAGTTTTACGACTTCGATCCTAGTTTTGGGATCGATACTCGTCAGCGAGTTACAATTCCTGCTGGTGCAAGAATTAGACTCTCATTTCAATGGGATGACCCCTTCTTCACTACTGACGGCGTAGACACAGATCTAGATATTGTTTTAGTCGATTCTGCTGGAAATGTAGTCGCAGTTTCTCAAGATAATAATCTTGTTAATCAAACACCATCAGAGTTTTTAGTCTTTACCAATTCTACGTCTCAGACTGACTTTGATGTAATGATTAGGTTATTCTCTGGTCCTCAACCAGGGCGGATCAAATATATTCCCTTCGATGTTGGCTCCGATCCGGATGCCTTTTATCAAGAATATGCTACCAATAGCTCAACCATCTTCGGTCACGCAGCAGCAATTAATGCTTCTGCTGTAGCTGCAGTTCCTTATTTCGACCAAAATAATCCAGAATTTTTTACCTCCTTGGGTCCGACCACAATTCTGTTTAACTCTGACGGCACTCGTAAACCTAGCCCAGAAATACGACAAACACCAAGAATTGCAGCGATTGATGGCACTGACACTACCTTTTTTGGCAGTGATGTTGACGGCAATGGGTTTCCCAACTTGTTCGGAACTTCAGCAGCAGCGCCCCATGCAGCAGCAGTTGCTGCTTTAGTCAAGCAAGCCAACCCCAGTTTCACCCCAGCACAAATTTACAACCGCCTAGAGTCAACTGCTAAGGATATTGGCGCGCCAGGATTTGACAATTTAACGGGATTTGGTCTGATCAATGCCTATGATGCTATTTTTGGTTCTGTAGTACCGGCACCTCTGAATTTTACAGATAACTTTGAAGATGGCGATCTCTCCCGCGCTTATGAAACCAATACTAATGGTGCAGGCAGGATTCAGGTTACTAGCGAGGGCGGACCAATTGGGACAAGACATCTTACTCTAGACAGTTCAGTCGGTCTGACGGACCCTTCTCTCAATGAAGTAATTCTGCACGTAGATACTACTGGCGCTAGTAATGTAGTTCTCAGCTTCGACCAAAAGGAATTTAACGATGAAGACGATCTCATGCCTGAGAGATTCACGGGTTCGGTGAATGCAGATGGTGTAGCTTTAAGTGTAGATGGTACAAACTGGTTTAGGTTAATTAGCTTGACTGGAAGCAACTCAACTAATACTTACCAGACGAATATATTTAATCTCAGCAATTTTGCTTTTGCTAATGGTATTACCCTGGGTTCAGATGTACGTATCAAGTTCCAACAGTTTGATAATTTTCCTATTTCTTCAGATGGATTTGCTTTTGATAACATTTCCCTAACTGGAAATTTAACTGGAACTTCTGGCGATGGTCAAAATCTAACTGGCAACAATGGTAACAATTCTCTTATTGGTAGTACTGGCGACGATACTATTTCTGGTTTAGGAGGCAATGACAGTCTTGTCGGACTAGCAGGAGACGACACTATTCTAGGAGGCGATGGTAAAGATACCCTAAGAGGTAATCTGGGTGACGATTTACTCAAAGGAGAACGGGGTTTCGATTTGCTTTGGGGTGATCGCGGTAATGATACTCTTATGGGTGGTTTAGGTGGCGATACCTTAAGAGGTGGCGCAGACCAAGACTTGTTACAAGGTGACTCTGGCTTCGATGTTCTCTTTGGCAATAATGGGGACGATACTTTACTCGGTGGTTATGGTAATGACCAATTGAAAGGAGATCAGGGCAGCGATCGCTTAGATGGTGGTGTAGGAAATGATGCCCTCAATGGCGGTGCTGGGGCAGATTTATTTGTTCTCAGACCAGGAGAAGGCAATGATGTAATTTCCGACTATGTTGATGAAATAGATCGATTTGTTTTAGGTGGAGGTTTAGAGTTTAATGATCTGAGAATCGTTCAAAACATGAATAATAGTCAGATTC
>JASJEK010000014.1 GCA_030064915.1 Xenococcaceae cyanobacterium MO_234.B1 | reverse complement strand
CAGCAAGTCTGGCTGGAAATGGCTCATTAGCGTGAACTGCTAAATCTGAAGGTTCTGCAAATCGATAACTATCAGTAATTGGTTCGTAAACGAGTCCATCTGGAGTACGGAGAGGATAAAAAGCTGCCCAAGCGTCCATTGTATTAGGACGAGCATCTAGAAAATCAGGCTTAGGATCTGGTTCAACACTGATGGCAAATTGGACGCGCTCATTATTCCGAATGCTGGATAAAACCTCATCCCAGTTCATGGCTAGAGATGTTGGCAGCCCTCCTTCTGTGTAGTAAACTCCTACCTCATCAGGTCTGTTAAGGTTATAGGGTAAGACAGTAGAAAAGACTCCTGCTGTTCCCAGTTCATCAAGGAGTTGATCATACGTATACTCCAAGCGAATTTGGGCTGTCCCGTCAGGGTTTCCTTCAAATATCGGCGATCCAATTGATTGAACTGTAGGTAATGCAATTGGTGTATCTGCCACCCCATCACTATTAACGTCGATAGGGCTATCTGCAGAAGGTGGTCCACCAGGCAAATCGTATTCGTTGCCAATAAGCTGACCGGTTTGACCGTCATACCAGTAGTTAGATTCAAAGTTAAACCATTTACCATTTAACCAAAGTTGCCACTTGGCATCTTCAACAGAAACAAGTTGTTGGTTGTATGGAGTCGAAACATCTTCGGGGCGGGTAAAGGTTTCTCGATAAGGTAATCCCTCTAAATCTAGCTCAACAATTACCTCATTAGCAGCTTTAGAGTAAGTGACTGTCGCTTCTGCTGAACCTGTAACCATCTCTGGTGTAAATACTGATAGTTCATCAGGAATATTAAAACCAAGTTCCATGGGAAACCGAATACGTCCTTCGTCTTCGGGAGCATAAAAGGTAGCAAGATGAGTAAAGGTTTCGGACAGGCTGAGGTCGGCTAGTTCTGGACCGAAAGAGCGATACTCTTCCAAGTCAACAAAGGATGAAAATTGAAGACCTGCATCCAAGCCAATATCTCTAAGATGGAGCAAGGCTTCGGAATTACTAAGATCGGCTAAATCTGGATTGGCTTCCTGATAAAATTCTAGGTCAACAAAGGGTGAAAATATACGCCCCTCTTCGATACCGACTTCCAGAAGATGATCCAGAGCCTGGCGGTTGGAGAGGTCTGTTAAATCTGGATTAGCAACAACCTTATAGTAGTTCAGGTCAATTAGTGGTGAAAATCGCAGTCCTTGATCAATGCCTATTGCCTGGAAGTGTTCCAAACCACTGGCAAAATCTCCATTAGCAACTGCTGCTGCTGCTTCTGGGTTATTTTCCAGATAATAGCTTTCATCGAAGACATCACTGAGCGATAGCATTGTTTCTCCATCCGAGGGGTCCGGTACTGGCGTAGGTTCGGATATTTCTGTAGATGTAAAAGCTAAACCAAGAGGAAGATCTATGCCGTTCCCGGAGGCAAAAACATCGATAAACTCTCCTGTGCTGCCGTCATAACGTAGGACTTGGTTTGTGAAACTGCTATTGACATAGAGATTATTATCTGGACCAAATTCCAGGATTGTAGGACCATCTAGACCACCCCCAGAGGCGAAGATATCGATAAACTCTCCTGTGCTGCCATCATACCGCAAAATCTCATCGCTTCCATTACTGCTGACATAAAGGTTACCATCTGCTCCAAAGAGCACATCACTAGGAGTATTGAGACCACCCCCAGAGGCGAAGACATCGATAAACTCTCCTGTGTCACCGTCGTAGCGTAGTACATCAGTGCCAATTTCCTCACTCAGAAAACGGGTACTGGCGACATAGAAGTTGCCGTCCGGTCCAAAGGTTATGCCAGAAGGATCATCTAAACCGTTCCCAGAGGCGAAGACATCAATAAAATCTCCTGTACTACCGTCGTACCGTAGTACTTCATCTGTGAAGGTACTACTGACATAGAGATTGCCATCAGGTCCAAAGAGCAAGCCATTAGGAGCATCGAGATTTCCTCCAGAAGCAAAGACATCGATAAAATCTCCTGTGTCCCCGTCATAGCGCAGCACCTGGTCGGTGTCTCGGCTACTGACATAGAGGTTGTCGTCTGTTCCGAAGGCAAGGTGAGTGGGAAAATCTAAATTTCCCCCAGAGACAAAGGTATCAATAAAGTCTCCAGTGCTGCTGTCGAAACTAAGGATCTCGTCACTGTTAGAGCTACTAACCAGTAGAACAGGTGTTTCCTCAGGTGTTGGATTTGGCTCGGGTGGCTGGTCTTCCAAGAAGAACAACTCACCAGCTAATCCACTGGTAAGGCTATAAGCATCACTACTCAATTGCAGATTACTGATTAAACCATCCTCTACTGTCACATACTGAACACTGGTGTAATCTGTAGGAATGTTCGTTGTTGAGGCAAAGCTACCTATATCTAAAATCACCGCAGCTCGGTCACCGTCAACAAGAATTTCCCTGGGATTGATGCGACTTGGTATAAAAACCTCAGCAGAAAAGAACAGAAATTCCTGGGCTCCTTGGGGACCTTCTACTATGCCAGCGATCGGCAGCACAGATGGATCGCCTGTATAGACTGTAGGTGCATCCTCTGCAAAAGCTTGCGAGAACTGTTGAATTCCTGGAAGATCAAATTGAGCCAGACCTTCATAGGCTTCCTGAACAATTTGTCGTGTTTCTTCTGGATCTGCATCTGGATTAACGCTGAGATTCTCGCCTTTTAGAGGATCTTTGGCATTCAAATCAATAGCTTCTGGCGACGGACTTACACCAGCAAATGCCTCTGCTACAGCAAAGGTATTATAAATAACTTCTACTGACTTGATCTGATCCTGTCCCTGATCAGAGTCCTCCAGCTCTACGATCAGGTTTAGGTCAACTTCTAAGGGCAATCCGGTTTCTTCAACCGTCGCTTCCATATTAACACGGGCAACTACTAGGTCATCATCCTGGAACAAATCCAGAGTTTCCAAATCGGAAATTTCCAGTGATTCTTGGGTGCTATCAAAAAAGTCACTAACCGTTTTTGGAAAATTTGCCTGAGTTCTAATCCAGGTTCCAGCAAATGGGATGAGATCTACAGTCTGAAATTCAGTCGGACTTACTGGTACTAGTTCACCATCCACTTGCCAAACAACATCTTCTGTTTGCTGCTCCAGAAAACCTTGTTTATCACCAGTTTCTAAAGCCTCGATCATCTCCACTACTGTTTGGAGATCGGTGTTCTCAGAATTCAAAAGTGGCTCAACATTATTATTATTCATGGTTTCCTACTCCTGTTTAGCTTGCACAATTTGTAACACATTATGTTAATCAACAATACACAGCACTCGTGAAATCTATAACTATTATTTTTCCATAGACAGTTAGAACAAAATCATTACACATTCAGCAACACCAAATGATAAAGTGATGGGACAGGAAAGTTAAGGGGCAGTACACTGATTTAGGCGAAGACAAAGACATCGCTGCTCTGCAAGGCACTTGCCTGAGTATTTAGCAGCGTAGCTAGATCGAAACCAGAGAAAGAAATAACAGCATCGTTGCCAACTTGATTAAACTCAAGGTCCTCAATAGAAGTCGCACCGATACCTGCAACTCCAATTACATCAGCATCCAGTTCAAAATCTGTGATTGTGTTAGCAGCAGTGATCAATTCACCTGTAGCAATCCAGAAGGCGTCTGCTCCTGCACCACCAGTAATCAGGTTATCACCACCATCGGTAACAAAGAAGGCATCGTCCCCATCACCACCTAGCAGGCGATCGCCACTGCCTAGGAAGAAGGTGTCGTTATCATCTTGACCATAAAGACGATTATTACCATTACCAGTAGTAGCATCGAGGATATCATCACCAGCTCCAGCAAAGAGGCGATCGCCTCTTCCGGCAAAGAGTTCATCATTGCCCTCTTCACCATAAAGACGATTACTCCCAGAACCAATAGAAGCATCAAGAATATCATCACCTACACCGCCAGAAAGGCGATCGCGCTTACCTGCCAACAGTTCATCTAAACCAGTACCACTGAAAATGCGATTGCGCCCGGCAGTACTAGGAAATATGGATCCAGTAGCTTGGCTGGCATCGACAAAATCGTCCCCTGCACCAGTAAAAACAGTGTCCCGATTGCCGTCGAAGTTGTCACTGGGGTTGGCTGCATCGAACTCGTCTGCTTCTGAGTTACCGAAAACTAACTCAGACTCCCTTATTGTCTCAGCCAGTCTGGCTGGAAATGGTTCATTAGCATGAACAACTAAGTCGGCAGGTTCTATCAAACGATAGCTATCCGTGGTTGGACTATAAACCAGGTCATCGGGAGTAATGAGGGGGTAAAACCCAGCCCACGCATCCATCGTATTGGGCCGAGAATCCAGAAATGATGGTTTGGGGTCGGGTTCAACGCTTAATGCAAATTGAACACGTTCGTTATTCTGCATATTGTCCAGAATTTCGTCCCAAGTCATGGCAATTGAGACAGGCAAGCCACCTTCGGTATAGTAGATACCTACCTCAGAGGGACTGTTCAGGTTGTAAGGGATGACCGTAGCGAACACGCCTGCCGTACCCCGCTCATCCAGTAGTTGGTCGTAGGTATATTCCAACCGAACCTGCGCTGTTCCATCAGGATTCCCTTCAAAAATTGGCGAACCAATCGCTTGCACGACAGGGAATGAGAAGGGTGTATCCGCTACACCATCATCATTTACATCAAGGGGACTATCTGTCGGAACGGGTCCCGTCGGCAGGTTGTACTCATTACCAATCAGCTGACCCGTTTGACCGTCGTACCAGAAATTGGATTCAATGTTAAACCAGTTGCCATTCAACCAAAGTTGCCACTTGGCATCTTCGACCGAAACCAGTTGCTGGTTGTATGGAGTTGAAACATCTTCAGGCCGAGTAAAGGTTTCTCGATAGGGTAATCCTTCGATGTCTAACTCAATGATGACTTCATTGGCGGCTTTAGAGTAAGTGATTGCCACTTCACCGGAACCCGCCACAACTTCTGGTGTAAAAACTGACAGTTCATCAGGAATATTTAAGCCGATTTCGAGGGGTACCCGAATCCGTCCTTCATCTTCAGGAGCGTAAAAGGTAGCAAGATGGCTAAAGGTTTCGGACAGACTAAGGTCAGCTAGTTCTGGACCGAAAGAGCGATATTCTTCCAAATCAACAAAAGAGGAAAATTGCAGCCCCGCATCCAAGCCAATATCTCTTAGATGAAGCAAGGCTTCGGAATTACTGAGATCAGCCAAGTCCGAGTTAGCTTCCTGGTAAAATTCTAAGTCAACAAAGGGTGAAAACAAACGCCCCTCTTCGATACCCACTTCCAGAAGATGCTCCAGAGCCTCGCGGTTGGAGAGGTCTGTTAAATCTGGATTAGCAACAACTTTATAGTAGTCCAGGTCAATCAACGGTGAGAACCTCAGTCCTTCATCAAGGCCTACAGCCTCGAAGTGTTCCAAACCACTGGCAAAATCTCCAGAAGCAACTGCTTCTGCTGCTTCTGGATTATTTTCTAAGTAATAGCTTTCGTTGAATATTTGCTCGAGTGATAGCATCATTACTTCATTATTAGATAGCATTATTTTGACTCCTCGATCGCAAAATTAATTGGTCTAAAAACAAATCTAGTTACAAAAGTGCTAACTGATTTTCTTACTAAGCTTTCCTGTTACTAAACTACCTATTTGTCTAAGCGAAGACAAAAGTGCCGTCTGCTGCTAAGTCACTCGCTTGAGTATTGATCAGCGTTGCCAAATCAAAATTAGAGAAAGAAATAACAGCATCATTGCCGACTTGATTAAACTCAAGATCATCAATAGAAGTCGCACCTATACCAGCAACCCCAATCACATCCCCATCCAGTTCAAAATCTGTAATCGTATTAGCTGTGGTTATTAACTCGCCAGTAGCAATCCAGAAAGCGTCTGCTCCTGCACCACCAGTAATCAGGTTGTCACCACCATCGGTAACAAAGAAGGCATCATCACCATCCCCACCGAGTAAGCGATCGCCACTACCAAGGAAGAAGGTGTCGTTATCATCTTGACCATAGAGACGATTATTACCGCTACCAGTAGTAGCATCGAGGATATCATCACCAGCTCCAGCAAAGAGGCGATCGCTCTCTCCTGCAAAGAGTTCATCATTGCCCTCTTCACCATAAAGGCGGTTATTACCAGCTCCAGCAGAAGCATCGAGAATATCATCACCTGTACCGCCAGAAACGAGATCGCGCCGACTAGCTAATAGCTCATCTAAACCTGTGCCACCAAAGATGCGATTATGTCCCACAGTACCAGGAAATAGAGGCGCACTAGCTTGGCTGGCATCAACAAAATCATCTCCT
Organism: Xenococcaceae cyanobacterium MO_234.B1; assembly: GCA_030064915.1. GTDB lineage: Bacteria > Cyanobacteriota > Cyanobacteriia > Cyanobacteriales > Xenococcaceae > JASJCP01. Next base: position 19,429 of record JASJEK010000014.1, on the reverse strand, counting down.
GCACCAGTAAAAATTGTATCTCTATTGCCGTCGAAGTCGTCATTGGGGTTAGCAGCATCGAATTCATCATTCTCTAAACTACCAAAAACCTGTTCGGTCTCTGCTGCTTGGGCTGCTGCTGCTACTGGCCACGGTTCATTGACGTGAGAAACTGTGTCTTCAGGTTCGGCAAAGCGATGAGTATTTGTCAGTGCGTCTAGCACAATCCCATCGGGATTGAGGGTTGGATATAAACCATTCCACGCTTCCATGGTATTGGGGCGAGAATCTAGAAACTGAGGCTTGGGATCGGGTTCTACACTGACGGTGATATTAAGGAGATTACCATTACGGATATTGCCCAAAATATCGTCCCAGGTCATCGCTTCAGATAGAGGCAGACCCCCCTCTGTGTAGTAGATTCCCACTTCTTGGGGACTATTGAGATTATAGGGCAAAGCGCCAACGTAGACTCCTGCAGTTCCCCGCTCATCTAGAAGTTGATCGTAAGTAAAGTCAAAGCTTACTTGGGCTGTACCGTCTGGATTGCCTTCAAAGATGGGGGAACCAATTGCTTGGGCGGTGGGGAGTAGAAGTGAAGTATCTAGTACCCCATCACCATTGACATCAATAGGTGTGGCATCTCCAGAGGGTTCATCGAAAAGATCAAATTCACTGCCTAAAAGTTCCCCTGTTTGACCATCGTACCAGAAGTTGGTTTCTTCAGTGAACCACTCCCCGACAACCCAAACCTGCCACTTAGCATCTTCAACGGTTACTGGTTGTCGATTGAAAGGAGTCGAGACATCTTCGGGACGGGTAAAAGTTTCCCGATAAGGCAAACCATCTATATCTAAATCCAAAGTAACTTCATTAGCAGATTTAGAGTAAGTAATTGTTGCTTCCGCTGACCCGGAACTTACCTCTGGAGGAATAACTTGCAGTTCATCGGGAATGCTAAGTCCAGAGTTCAACGGGAAGCGAATGCGTCCCTCGTCTTCCGGTGCGAAAAAGGTAGCCAGCTCGGTGAAGTTTTCGGACAAACTGCTGTCGGCTAGGTCTGGATTAAAGGAGCGATATTCCTCTAAATCCACAAAGGAGGAAAATTCAAGACCCGCGTCCAAACCAATGTCTCTGAGATGAATTAAGGCTTCGGAATTACTGAGATCGGATATATCTGGATTAGCTTCTTTGTAAAATTCTAGGTCAATAAACTGAGAAAATATACGACCTTCTTCGATTCCGGTTTCCAGCAGATTGTCTAAAGCCTCACGATTGCTCAGTTCAACTAGATCGGGGTTCGCTACCCGCTTATAGTAGTCTAGATCGATTAACGGTGTGAACCTCAGTCCTTCATCAAGTCCTACTGCCTCAAAATGTTCTAGCCCACTGGCAAAATCACCTCTTTCAACTGCTTCTGCTGCTTCTGGATTAGTCTCCAGATAATAGCTTTCGTTAAAGACTTCATTAACTGATAACATTGTTTCAACTCCTTTTTAACAAAATCAATCGTGTTTTAATTAGGATGGGTTCGTTTAAGCGAAGACAAAAGTGCCGTCTGCTGCTAAGTCACTTGCTTGAGTATTTAGCAGCGTAGCTAGATCGAAACCAGAGAAAGAAATGACAGCATCATTGCCAACTTGACTCAACTCAAGATCATCAACAGAGGTTGCTCCTAAACCAGCAACTCCAATCACATCCCCATCCAGTTCAAAATCTGTAATGGTATTAGCTGTAGTTATCAACTCACCAGTAGCAATCCAGAAAGCATCGGCTCCTGCACCACCTGTAATCAGATTGTCACCACCATCGGTAACAAAGAAGGCATCGTCTCCATCCCCACCGAGTATGCGATCGCCACTACCAAGGAAGAAGGTGTCGTTACCATCTTGACCGTAAAGACGATTATCACCGCTACCAGTAGTAGCATCCAAAATGTCATCACCAGCACCAGCGAAGAGGCGATCGCTCTCTCCAGCAAAAAGTTCATCATTACCATCACTGCCATAAAGACGATTATTGCCCAGTCCAGCAGAAGCATCGAGGATATCATCCCCTGTCCCACCAGAAACGCGATCGCGTCGCCCTGCCAAGATTTCATCAAGTCCCGTACCGCCAAAAATACGATTGCGCCCAGAGGCAAAGTCAACAGAAGTAGCATCCACGAAATCTTCACCGGCACCAGTTAAAAGGGTATCTCGATTACCATCAAAATCATCATTAGGATCGGCAGCATCAAATTCATCGGCTTCTAGACCCCCAAAGACTAGTTCGGTCTCTGCTGCTATTTTCGCCGCAGTAAAAGGTGTTGGATCATTAACGTGAGTCTGAAGATCTTCAGGAGTTTGAAACCGATAGCCGTCGAAAGGATTTAAAGGAGTTATAGAGAGATCCATCAGAACACCATCTGGAGTTAGTGCTGGGTAGAAAGAACTCCAGGCGATCATCGTATTGTCACGAGAATTGAGGTACTCAGGTTTGGGATCTGGTTCCAGGCTAGTAGCAAAAACCAGACCAGGACCACCATCACGCATACTCGTTAAAATGTCATCAAATGACATTGCTTCGGAGAGAGGAAGACCCCCCTCGGTATAGTAGATACCTATTTCCTCGGGATGATTCAAGTTGAATGGCAGACCAGCGACATAGGCTCCTCCAGTTCCCCGATCATCGAGCATTTGATCGTAATCAAAGGTAAATTCTACATGAGCCGTACCGTCTGGGTTGCCTTCAAAGATTGGCGTACCAATCATGCGAGTTGTTGGTACAGCGAGCGACGTGTCATTGACTCCATCTCCATTGACATCAATGGCACTGCCTGGTTCTGGAGGACCATTGGGCAGTTCAAATTCGTTGCCGATCAACTCTCCTGTTGCGCCGTCATACCAGAAATTGGTTTCACGATTGAACCAGTTACTCATGATCCAGATTTGCCATTTTCCGTCTTCAACAGAAACAGGTTGCTGATTGAAAGGAGTTGAAACATCGTCGGGGCGTGTAACATCAAGTTGGTAAGGCAGTCCCTCGAAGTCAAACTCCATAACCACCTCATTGGCTGACTTAGAGTAAGTGATTGTCGCTTCGGCTGAACCTGCCAACATCTCTGGCGTAACAATATCCACTTCATCGGGAAGGGAATTGCCAGCAGCAGCCAAGGGGATGTGGATGCGTCCTTCGTCATCTGGAGCAAAATAGGTGGCAAGATTGGTAAAGGCGTCGGACAGGCTTTGGGTCGAAAGTTCTGGATTAAAAGACCGATACTCCTCTAGATCGACAAAGGAAGAAAATTGCCGTCCTTCTTCGAGACCAATATCTTGGAGATGGAGTAAAGCTTCAGCATTACTAAGGTCAGATATGTCTGGGTTGGCTTCTTTGTAAAATTCGAGGTCAACAAACTGGGAAAATATACGACCTTCTTCGATTCCGACCTCAAGCAGATGGTCCAAAGCCTGACGATTTGTCAAGTCAGATAGATCGGGATTAGCTACCTGTTTATAGTAATCGAGGTTAATAAAGGGGGAAAATCGCAGTCCTTCATCCAGCCCAACTGCCTCAAAGTGTTCTTGTCCACTGGCAAAATCTCCACGGGCAACAGCTTGCGCTGCCTCCGAATTAGTTTCTAAATAATAGCTTTCGTTAAAGACATGATCGAGTGAAAGCATTGCTTTATCGTCCTTCGCTTTTTGTAGTTATCTTGATAAGTTAGTTATTTATTGCTTAATTGCCAATAGCAAACCCGAAATTTAAACAGTATGCAAACAACAATTTTCAGTAAAATTTGTTTGAAAATTAAACCAGTTACCAGTAATTTCAACAGCTTTAAAGTCTTTAAAAAATGTTAACTTTATACTAATTAATTACATATTTGAGCAATAAATAATTCTTGGTTTCATAGAACCTCAATATGGATCCATTCCTTAAGAAAATTTTCTTTTATACCTGGCTTTTGACGAATTCTAATTAAGTAAAAGCCATTACTTTCCCTAGGAATAGTTGTATGTTCTTGTTCATCAATCTGATAAAACTCTAGCACAAAACTAGAACGATCATACAATGTTAGATACAAATTGTAACTTGTCAAAAGTCTTGAATCCAATGAAAATTTTATGGACTCTCTATGTTTAATTATCCCATAATAATAAATCAGGGAAGAATCTCCTACTGGCAAAAACTGCTTTCTAACAAAGGATTTAGGCAACCAGGATTTCATAGCCAAAACAGTAAAAACATAATAATTAAGGCAAAAATAAAACCAATTTTTTCTGGTTCTTAACTCAGAATAAAACTTATTAGTATCTCCAGAAATAGTTTTTGATTTAACAATCTCAACTCCATCTACTTTAACAGTTGGGAACTCAACATTTTTTACCCAATCATAGTATCGTAAGCCGAGCATATAATTCCCCGATGGAAGTTTTAGTGTTTTCCATTTTTCTTCTAAATCTAAAGAAGAGTCGCTAGAGCTAATTCTAGTAATAGTTTTGTAACCAGGAAATTTATAAACAGCTATAGTCCATGATTTCGCTGAATTCTCCGCTGATTCTATATCTATATCAACCGAATCATTGACTGGAAGCGGTCCGACTGGGGCAATAATGGCATGAGTATTTAAACGGGGACCAAATGTCATCCAGAAGGGAAGAGTAAATGGGGACTCTAACGTTTCTGTTGATAGTGGTTGCCATTCAAATTGTTGATTGTTTCTATGCAAATGAAAATTGTATAGATTTCCCAAGGCAAATTTCATTGATTTAAAGAATAAAAAAGAGAAAAAGGCTAGAGGAATTTCCTTAAATAATTCTGCTGTCGTAAAAATTTGTTTAGGTTTAGTCAGATTAGTCATAGCTGAAATTTTGCTAAAATTTTTGGAGATATTTCTTTAATTTTTTTGCCTTTAACTGAACAGGTAAAGCCCACTAAATAAATTCCCAAGTAAGCTGGTCGTCATTAGCATTGCATACTGAGGAGGAAACAGGAGCAGGGGAGAGGGTTTTATGGTTTGTTTTCTAATTAGTAAAGATGCAAGTTAAATATGGATTAGCTTATTAATCACCATTCAAAGAGAAAATCGGGAAGAAGTAGAGAAATCAATTAGCTATGTCTTATTGTTTTGAGAACTCCACCAGATCGATCACTTATCTTGTAGGTGAGTTGCTTCAACGATAGTTTTTGCTAGAGCCTCAGGGGTATCAATCTGAAGGTTGTGTCCTCCCGACAAAACTATCCGTTGAGCTTTTGGCATTGCTGCTTTTTGTTCAGATAAATCATTTTGACGGTTAAAGTTACTGAGCTCCCCATAAACTAGGGTAATAGGTGCTTGAATTTGCCGTAGTAGCTCAAGATATTGGGCTTTGGTGATCGCAAATCCACAAGAATTCATGAGAGTGCGAGTCCGTAATAAAGGATCCCACCGCCAACGCACTCCATCACTACAAGGCTCAGTAATACGTTGAGCCAGTTGTAGAGACAATTCTGCGGACATAGTAGGAGTAGCTTCTCGTAACCTAGTAGCAGCAGTAGCAATATCGGGGAAAATTGGATGTTGGGGAGGAGAAACCAGATAGTCTAAGTGAGTGGTTAGTTGGGAGGTGATCTCTGTATCTTGATGACTGGAAGGTAGCACCGTTTCCACTAAAACTAAAGATTTTACCTTCGGCGATCGCGTACTAGCTAACATAACTGCGATAATCGAACCCATCGAATGACCAACTAGGGTAAATGGTTGGTCTGTAAGTTTTTTAGCTAGGACATCGATATCTGCTAATAAGTCGATTAAAGAAACGTTTCCTCGATCTAAATGGGTAGAGCGTCCGTGTCCCCTGAGATCGGGAGCAACTACCCAATAACCCATTTTTACCAGAGGAAGAGCTACCTCTGACCAGGCTGCACCCTGTTCGAGAATACCATGAAGACAGAGTACTAATGGTTTATCTTTGTCACCCCATTCACAGAGGCAAAGACGATGACCGCGAATATCTACAAACGACTCCCCCATTGCTAGAAGTTGAGAGGAAGTTGTATTGAAAGAAGTCTTGTTCTCTCCTGATACTACCTTGAGCTTTGATTCTACTTGAGTCTTATCTACTGCTGGTAATTCATACTGAAGTTGCTTTGCTATCTCGAGGGTAGATTCTTTCAAAGGATGGGGTAACTTAATTGTCTTCCAAGTTTCTGCTAGTTTATGATCGACTCCATCGTGTTTAGCAAAATTAGGATCGCCGATGGGCATAGATTTGGCATGGATACCATTAGTCATCCGTTTACCTTCATAAGGCTGCATCAAGTTTTCTTCAAAAGGAATTTGGAGAAACTCACATAAACCCTCCATAACTGCTTGTGGTTGTTTTACCAATTCTTCGTAACGCACTTGATGATAGCGGGTTGGCTCTACTGAGTGCTGGAGGAAATCGAGAATATTTTGATTAGTGGTTGACCAAATCTCTTCTGCTACCTGATAAGGAGTGGAATTGTGAGCATCAATTAATTTATCCATCCGCATACGGGCAAAAGATTCGATCGCAGCATAGGGATGGCGAGCTAAATAGATATATTTTGCCCCCTTAAATAATTGTTCTGCCCTGGCTAAAGTCTCTCGACTCATAGCATAAGTAGGGGATTTGTCCACTAATTGACGACTACCTGCCAATTGCTGGAGAATGCTGTAAACCTGCTGGATCGAATAATTCTCGGATACCATTTCATCAAGAATAGCTTGACTAGCTGAGGAATCTATCTCCATAATTTCCATCAAGGCTCGTTGCAATCCTTCCCCAAAATAGGAAAGAGCAAGTTCCTCTTGACGCTCTGCCATATGTTTGAATGGCAATAGGTGTAGTTCTGGAGGAGAAAATAGCTCAGAATGACCAGCTAACATGACCCTAAGTAAGGTTGAACCAGAACGAGGTCCAGAGAGGAGAAACACTGGAGGTTTACTATCTGGTTGGAGAGGGAGATTATCAACCACCGCCCTAAAATCAGCGATCGCTTGTTCGGGAGAGACCAGATCTGGTTCGGGCTCAGATAGTAAACTACCATGAACCTGCTCAAATTCTGCTAGTAAATATTGAGCCAAATCCTTAAGTCTCGGACGTTCATAGAATTCACGAGGATACAACATTAGCTGGAGATCCTGCTGGATTTGATTCATCCCCTCCATGACCATCAGAGAGTCCATGCCACGCTCGACCAGATTTTCCTCAATTGAGGGTAGTTCCCCATCAAGTTGTAAAACTTGAGCAACTTGCTGCTGCAAGTAGGAAGTTAACATAGCTTCCCGTTGAGCTGAGGACTTCTCTAGCAATTGTTCAAAGATCGAGTTCTCTTGCTGAGTTGTTTCATCTGTTGCCGAAGCTTGTTTGACCTCGCGGGCTATTGACTCATAGTATGACGGTAAAGCATGAGAAGGATATTGCCGAAGCCAATCAGACCAATGGATGGAAAATACTCCAACTTGGGCAGGACTTTGAGAGATTAACTGCTCCAGTGCTTGGACTCCGTAATCTGGTTTCATCAATTCTAGTCCTCTAGCAGACAGACGATCGCGATCGCGGCTATCCATTCTCGCAGTCATCCCCACCTCAGCCCAGGGTCCCCAGTTGATGCTTAAACCAGATAGTCCTTTTGCTTGACGGTAATGTGCCAAAGCATCGAGAAAAGCATTAGCAGCTGCATAATTTCCCTGTCCTGGGGAGCCGAAAAACGAAGTGGCCGAGGAACATAAAATAAAGAAATCTAGGGATACATCTTGAGTTAAAGAATGTAAGTTCCAAGCTCCCTGTACCTTTGGTTTCATTACCTGGACAAAATTTTCCCAGTTTTGCCCTACTAATACTCCATCTCGAAGAACGCCAGCAGTATGTATAATACCCCGTAGTGGTGGCAGGTCAGTTTTAATCTTCTGTAGTACCCTAAGTACATCTTCTTGTTGTGACACATCAGCTTGAGCCACTGTAACTTGGACTCCCGCCTCCTTAATTTGCGCCAGAGTTTTTTCTGTTTCAGGTGAAGCTACACGACGGCTGATTAAAACTAGATGTCCCGCCCCTAGCTCTGCCAATCGTTGAGCAAACTTGAGACCTAAAGCTCCCAATCCTCCAGTAATGAGGTAAGTTCCGTCAGATTGTAGGGGTAGGCTGGACGATTCCTCTATTTGAGGGCTTCGCACTAGGCGACGTGCATAACGTTGTCCTTCTCGGAAAGCGAGATTATTTTCTCCTTGAGAATCCCTAAGCTCATTCAACAGCGTCGTTACTTCATCTGAAGGAGCTAGAGGGTCTAGATCCACTATTCCACCCCAGAATTCGGGATGTTCTTCTGCAATAACTTTACCTAATCCCCAGAGAGAAGCTTGAGCAACAGCGACGGGATCGTGCTGCTTGACTGACATTGCTCCTCTGGTTAATAGCCATAACTGAGGTAAGACCGACTTTTGATACTTGGCAAGAGCTTGTACCAAATGTAGAACACTACCGCATACCAATCTTTGGGCTGACTCCAAATTAGAGGAACTTAATTTCTCTGGTGGGAAGACATCTAAACTCCAGAGATAAATTATTCCCTTCAAAGATAGGTCATTTTTGGTTAAAACTTCCTGAAATAAACCCTCGAATTCCTCTAGCTTCGACGGATTAAGTTGCCAAATTCCCGATTCTAGAGTTTTATATGTTTCTCCAGGGTAGACAAGCAGAAAATGTTGTTTTTGCTGTTGTAAGAGCTTTGCTAAATCTTTCCCTACACCACCGCGATCGGCGAAGATCAGCCAACTGCCCCCCTCACGGAGTTGGGTTTTGTCTCGCCCAGGTTCTGACAGTCTAGGTTTTGCTTGCCACTCTAGTTGATAAAACCAATTTTTAACCGTAGCTGCTCTCACCTGCTGCTGATGTTGCTCGACTAGAACTTTTGATACCTTGGGTAATAATTTTATTTCCGAGTCTGAGAAGTTCCCTGCTGTTTCTAGTTGCTGTACTAAATGCTGGATATCTTCCTGCTGTAGTAAATTGACAATTGGAGTTTGAACTGACTCTGTTAGAGAACAAGTTAGAGAAGAAGCGATCGCGTTTTTTTCCTGGTCAACTTCGTCAAACCAATAACGCTGGCGCTCAAAAGGATAAGTTGGTAGAATTACTTTACGCCGGGCATAATCTCGGTCGAATCCAGACCAATCTACTGGTACTCCCCGCAGATACAAATCCCTTAAGCTTTGAAGCAGTTGCTGCCAATCAGTTCGCTCGGGACGCAGACTAGGAAGCCAGACTCCTTCTCCAGCAGGTAGACAGTAACGACCCATTCCTAACAACGTCGGCTTGGCCCCAATCTCTAGAAAGAGTTCATAACCCTTAAGATGCAAATTAGTCATGCTAGCTGCAAATTTAACTGGTTGACGAACATGACGACACCAATAGCCTGGAGTTGTAATCTCTTCGGTTGCTACTTCCCCCGTTAGATTAGAAAGGATAGGAATTCGAGGTTTCCCATAGCTAATTTGTGCAGCAACTCGGTCGAAAGCTGCTAACATAGGCTCCATTAAAGGGGAGTGGAAGGCGTGGGAAACTTTTAATTGGCGATATTCAACTCCCTCTTTTTCCAGAGCTGTAACAACTTTCTTAACAGCTTGTTTTGTTCCCGAAATTACAATATTTTGGGGACCATTAATTGCTGCGATGGCGACTTCTTTACTGTAAGGTTCAATGACAGCAGCAATCTGTGCCTCATTGGCGAACACTGCTACCATCTCACCCTCCGCAGGTAGGGCTTGCATCAGTCTTCCCCGCTCAGCAATTAGTTTTAATCCATCTTCTAAGCTAAATACGCCAGCAATACAGGCAGCTACATATTCACCAACACTGTGACCCATGACGATCGCTGGTTGAATGCCCCAAGATTGCCATAACTTAGCCAGGGCGTATTCCAGGGCAAATAGTGCCGGCTGGGTGTAGGCAGTTTGGTTCAGAAGAGCAGAAGCTGAGCAATCCTCCTCTGCTTCTTGGGGATACAAGACCTCTAAAAGAGGTTTGTCTAAATAAGGGCGGAGAATCTCATTGCAGCGATCGAGGGTGGCGCGAAAAGTAGGTTGGGTTTCGTATAGTTGCCGTCCCATATTAACGTACTGAGAACCCTGTCCCGTAAACATAAAGACTACTTTTTGCTGTTTTCCCACCTCTTCTGGTCTGGCGATCGCTTCTGGGGTGGTCTGGTCATTTGCCACAGCAATAAGTTTTTCTCGAACTTCATCGAGAGATGCTGCCACCATAGCGAGTCGATGGGGAAAATGCGATCGTCCAGTATTGGCAGTAAAACAAATATCTTCTAAAGCTAGATCTCGATGACTCTCAAAATATTGTATGTAATGAGCTGTCAGCTTTTTCAGTGCTGTTTCAGTTTTAGCTGAAAGGGTTAGTAAATGTACTGGACGCTTCAGATTTGTGGAAACCGATCTGGCTGGGGATGCTTCTTCAAGAATAATATGCCCATTAGTACCACTCATACCAAAGGAACTAAGGCCAGCCAAACGTTGCTGCTCTTTACCGATATTCCAAGGTATTGGTTCAGTGGGAATAGTAACTGGAATACTATCCCAGGAAATAACGGGATTGAGGGTATTTAAGTGTCGCTGGGGCAAAATTTCTCGGTGCTGTAGCATCAGTACTACTTTAATTAGTCCCGCAATACCTGCTGCTGCTTCTAAATGTCCAATATCTGGCTTAACTGAACCAAGCATCACCGACTGTGACTGAGAACGTTTTTCACCTAACACTGCCCCCAAGGCTTCAACTTCAATGGGGTCTCCCAAAGCTGTCCCCGTACCATGAACCTCAACATAACTTATTTGATTTGGCTCCACCTTGGCGTTAGCTAGTGCAGCGCGAATTAACTCTTGTTGAGCCAGCCCATTAGGTACCGTAAGTCCACTACTAGGACCGTCGTGATTGATAGCTGAACCCCGAATTAAGGCAAGAATGTTGTCACCATCTTTTTCTGCATCAGAGAGACGCTTGAGCAATACTATTCCGCACCCTTCTCCTCTTCCGTAGCCATCAGCACCAGCATCAAAAGTTTTGCAGCGACCATCAGGAGCTAAAGCTCGCATCTTAGACAATACAACACTAGTCTGTGGTGCCAACATCAAATTTACTCCGCCTGCTAATGCTAGATTACACTCCTTACTTCGCAGACTTTGACAAGCTAAGTGAACCGATACTAATGATGATGAGCAAGCGGTATCTATTGCTAAGTTAGGACCTTGTAAGCCCAGCATATAAGATAAGCGACCAGCAGCTACACTAAAAGTTGTACCAGTAAAGGAATAAGCATTTAGGTTAGAAGTATCGTTATCCCTTAACTGCATTTGGGCGTAATCAGAAGCGTTAATTCCGACAAAAACCCCTGTTTTGCTCTTCATTAGTGAGCTTGGAGCAATACCCGCATTTTCTATAGTTTCCCAACTCACCTCTAGTAACATTCTCTGTTGGGGATCGATGCTAATAGCTTCCCGAGGGGAAATACCAAAAAAATGAGCATCAAATTTATCCACTTCGCTCTGTAAAAACCCAGCAGAGCGAGTAGAAATTTTACCTGGAGTTTCGGGATTACCATCGTAATAGGCATTAATATCCCAGCGATTCTCTGGCACTTCCTCAATAGCATTGACTCCATTCCGTAGTAATTGCCAGAATGCCTCTGGATCGTTAGCCCCCCCTGGAAATCGACAACCCATGCCTATAATGGCAATTGGTTCTGTTTGGCTATCCTCCACTTGTTTCAACTTGGTTTGCATCTCTTCTAATGCCAAAAAAGCTCTTTTTAGCGGAGATAGCTGACTGAAGCGTTTTGTGTCTTGGTTCATCTTAGTTTATCTCGATAAGGTTTCCAGTTTTTCCAGTAGCAATGCTTCAATATTTTCGTCTGACAGTTGTTCGAGGTTTGATAAAGCAGTATCCTGTGAGTTTTTCTCTATTTCATCAGGGGATAAGTCTGTATCAGATACCTCTGTTTCCAGACAAGCCACATCTTTGAGAAGATATTTTGCTAAGGCTTCAATGTTGGGATAGTTAAAAGCCGCAGTTGAAGAAATAGATTTTCCTAAGCCAGTTTCAAGTCTATTTTTTAATTCAACTGCCATGAGAGAATCCATACCTATTTGGAAAAAACCTTGTTGTGGTTCGATTATCTGAGAGGAAGAAAGACCCATAACCAAGGCAATTTCTTTTTGAAGAGAAGCGATTAAGAAAGATAAGCGGTCTTCAGCAGAGAGTTCCTTGAGCTGTTGTAAAAGTTTGGGTTTACTTTGTTCTTTAGGTAGGTTTAAAGTTTGACTATTTTCGTCTGGTGTAAGTCCGATTCTGCGATCGCTTTCTTCAACCCAGCAACGCTGTCTTTGAAACTGATAATTAGGGAGAATTACCTGGCGAAAATAGGGATAATCTCGATTAAATCCAGACCAATTTATTTTTGCTCCTTTTGAGTATAGCATACTTAAGCTCTGAAGCATTTGCTGCCAATTGTCTCGGAGGGGATGCCAACTTGGTAGCCATACTTTTTCTGGCTCAGTCAGGGAATGGCAACCCATTCCTGCTAAAACAGGTTTTGGCCCCATTTCGACAAAGATCTCGTAACCCGCTTTTCCCAGAGTTGTGATACCATTAGTAAATTTAACAGGTTGCCGTACATGACGACACCAGTATTCAGGAGTGGCAATTTCTGGGGTAGCTAATTTACCAGTAACATTTGAAACTATATCTATAGTGGGTCTAGAGTAAGTAATCTGGGCTGCAACCTGCTCAAACTGTTCTAACATTGGCTCCATTAAGGGAGAATGAAAAGCATGGGAGACATTTAAATTAACCGTCTTAATATCTTTTGCTGCAAAACTAGATAAGATGCCCTGAATATCCTCTGATTTTCCTGAGATAACAGTATTCTGAGGTCCATTTAAGCCAGCGATCGCCACTGTCTGAGGATAAGGCTCAATCACTGAAGTTACTGTTTCGGCTGAAGCCATTACCGCAACCATCGCTCCATCACTCGGTAGAGCTTGCATGAGTCGTCCTCGTGCTGCTATGAGCTTCAAACCATCTTCGAGGCTGAAAACTCCTGCCACACAGGCAGCGACATATTCCCCGACACTGTGACCCATGACTACAGAAGGTTCGATCCCCCAAGATTTCCATAACTCAAAGAGGGCATATTCTAAGGCAAATAAGGCGGGTTGAGTGTAGGCAGTGTCATTGAGAGGGGAACTAATCCCGTCTTGAGGATATAAAACCGACAGTAAAGGTTGTTCCAGATAAGGTTCTAGGATATCAGCACAGCGGTCGAGGGTGGCGCGGAAAGTAGGTTGAGTTTCATATAGCTGCCGTCCCATATTAACGTACTGAGAACCCTGTCCTGTAAACAGAAAAGCTAGCTTTGGCTCGTAATTGTCTGGTACTTTGCCCATTTGAACTTCTGACAATTGACCAGTGTTTAAAGCCAAAAGTTTCTCCTGTAGCTCGCTAACTGAAGCAGCAACAACACTCAATCGATGATTAAAGTGCGATCGCCTTGTATTAGCAGTGAAGCAAATATCTTCTAGAGAATGTCCCGTGTTAGCTAGATACTCGCCATACTTTTCTACTAACTGTTTAAGGGCTTCTTCTGTCTTGGCAGATAAAGTCAGCAAGTGTAAGGGACGTTCTACTGAACTTAGTAGTTGCTCAGATAGGGGTGCTTCTTCAAGTACTACATGAGCATTAGTGCCACTCATGCCAAAGGAACTAACCCCTGCTAAACGAGTGCCTTCCTCTAGTGACCAAGAAGTTACCTTAGTGGGAACTACTACTGGTATTTCTTGCCAGGGAATGTGGGGATTGGGGTGCTGAAAATTTAAGTGGGGCGGAATTTCCTGGTGTTGCAGAGATAGCACTACTTTAATTAAACCAGCTATACCAGCAGCAGCTTCCAGATGTCCGATGTTAGTCTTTGCCGAACCAACTATTAATGGTCGGTTTGGCGATCGCCCTTGGCAGAGTACTGTTGCCAATGCTCCCATTTCAATTGGGTCTCCCAGAAAAGTCCCCGTACCGTGAGCTTCGATATAGCTTATCTGGTGCCCCTCTACCTTTCCATTCCTAAGAGCCTGACGAATCAGTTCTTCTTGAGCCTGTTCGTTAGGAACAGTAAGACCACTGCTAGGTCCATCATGGTTAACTGCTGTGCCTCGAATCAGAGCCTGGATCTTATCGCCATCGGCAAGAGCATCACTAAGACGCTTGAGTACCACCACACCACAGCCTTCTCCCCGTGAATAGCCATCAGCATCCGCATCAAAAGTCTTACAATGACCATCAGCTGAAAGTGCTCTCAGCTTACAAAAGCCGATAGTAGTTCCGGGAGAGAGCATAACATTAACTCCCCCTGCTACCGCCAAATTACATTCTCGGTTACGCAAACTTTGACAAGCTAGATGAACTGACACTAGAGAACTAGAACAAGCCGTATCCACCTGCATAGTAGGACCCTGAAGACCCAGAATATAAGCTATGCGACCTGCTGCCACACTGCGGAAATTTCCCAGGGCAGCGTAAGCATCAATCAGACTGGGATCGCCAGAAAAGACGCTCCGTTCTAAATAATCATCTAAGGATAGTCCTACGAACACACCTGTTTGGGTACCTCTCAATTTTTCTGGTAATTGCCCCCCTTGTTCTAGAGCCTCCCAACTAACCTCCAAAAGCAATCGCTGTTGTGGATCGATGCCAGCAGCTTCTCTAGGAGAAATGCCAAAAAATTGTGGGTCGAAACCGTCTACTTGATCTAAGAATCCCCCAGAGCGAACATACATTTTTCCTGGAGCATCGGGATTAGCATCGTAGTATGCCTCAATGTCCCATCTATTGGTCGGCACTTCGGTAATCCCATCTACTCCATTACGTAATAGTTGCCAGTATGTTTCTGGATCGTTAGCACCTCCAGGAAATCGGCAACCCATGCCGATAATAGCAATTGGTTCGGTTTTGGACTCTTCTATAGCTTTGAGCTTGGACTGCATTTCTTCTAGCTTCACTAAAGCTTTTTTCAATGGTGAAAGCTGAGAAATGCGCTCGGAAATATTATTGTTCATTTGGCCTAAAAAGTTGCTAATTTCGCGAGTAATAATTCTTCTGCTTCGGCTTCGGATATTTGCTCTACATCGTTGACTATGTTAGTTAGCTCTATTGCCTCTTCCTCTGCCTGAGACTGAACATCAGATACTTGAGTTACATCCGATTTTATTAACTTGCTAACTAAATACTCAGCGAGGCTTTCTAAGGTTGGGTATTTAAAGAACAAAGTTGAAGGTAAAGAACATCCAAGGTCTTGTTCAAATTTGTTTTTTAACTCAATTGTCATTAGAGAATCTATTCCCATCTCGAAAAAGCCTTGTTGAGGATTGAGTCTTTGTGAGGGCTCGAATTTTAGAACCTCCACCAGTTGCTCTTGAATGTAGATAATTAAAAGTTTCTGTCTCTGACTAGGAGTAGTTGTTTGCAGTTGTTGAAGCAGTTGGAGTTTTTTCTTTTCCGACTTGACAGTTTTTTCTTGTTGGGGTATGCGGTCAACCACTTCAGAGAACATGAGGGACTCCGCACCTGCTGCAAATTGCCCTATAAACTTCGACCAGTCGATTGGTACTACTCCTAACTGAATGGGTTGGTGATGCAGAATTTGCCCTAGTGCTTCCAATCCTTGTTCCGCAGCCAAAGATTTAAATCCCCAACCTGCTAATAGTTGTTGCCACTGTTTCGGTGCATTAGCTGCCATACCTTCTCCCGCCCAAGGTCCCCAGTTGATGCTCGAACCAGGTAAACCAAGAGATCGCCTATGATGACAAAGAGCATCCATGAAGGCATTAGCAGCAGCATAATTTCCTTGACCAGGCGAACCAATTAAGGAAGCGACAGAAGAGAAACAGATAAAAAAGTCTAGGGGTAATTCTTCAGTTAATCGGTGTAAATTCCAAGAGCCTGCTACTTTCGGAGCCATGACTCGGTTAAAGCTTGACCAATCTTGCCTTAGTATTAGTCCATCATCTAAAACACCCGCAGCGTGAATTACACCACATAAAGGTGACATTTGACTTTCAATTATTTGAAAAGTTTGAGCAACTTCCTCAAAATTAGATACATCTGCTTTAACAACCAGAACCTTAGCACCAAAACTTTCTAGTTTAGCGATCGCTTTCTGAGCCTTTTCTGAAGCATCTCTGCGTCCTGTTAAGATGAGGTTGCGGACTCCCCGCTCTACTAACCAGCTAGCCACTTTGATGCCTAAAGCTCCCAGACCCCCAGTAATTAGATAGCTACCGTTTTCGTCAAATTGAAGCTGATTCACCGAAGCAAATTCGGTTGAATTAATTAACCGACCTACATAGCGGAGTTCTTGACGAAATGCGATCTGGTCTTCTTTCTCTGGAGATAACACCTCTTCTACTAAGGCTGGTATTGACTCTGTTCCGCCTGTTGGATCGATATCTATAAGTAGACGCTCAAGGTCAGGATGCTCCAGCCCAATTACTTTACCCAGTCCCCACAGGGGTGTCTGACCTACATTTAAGTTATGTGGTGTGTCCCCTACCGACATCGCACCTTTCGTTACCAGACATAGACGCGGGAGTTGAGTATTTTCAGGTTGTTCAAACAGGGCTTGAATCAGATGCAGGACGCTAGCACAACCTAATTCTTGTGCCTTTTGGATGTCAGTAAAAGTTGTTGTTGCCGAAAGGGAATCATCTAAACTCCAGAGGTGTAATATACCCTGAAATTGATGCTGCTGAAATAACTGCTTGAAGTCTTCGGGATTAGTGGGATCGATCGCATAATGGGAGTATGAGCATCCATCCTTAGCTCGATCGGCAAAGGCTAAAATACAGTTAGCACCATGCTCGGAAAGTAGTTTCGCGATCTCCTGACCCATTCCTCCGCGATCGGCAAAAATTAACCAATTACCCGATCTTTCTGAGTTTATTGACAAGTTAGCGGGTTTTCGCTCTTGAGGTTTCCAGGCAATTTCATAAAGTAAATTGTCTGCATTTTGGTTAAGTTCTTGCTGTAAAAGTTGTTGACTAGCTTTTCTTAACTCAAAGCCCTCTATCTCTGCAATAATTTCTCCCGTTTCATCGAGTATACGAATATCTCCCCATAATTTTCCTTGATTGCCATTTTGGGAATCTCTTCTTTTAGCCTGACACCAAAGTTGGCGATCGAGTTTAGGGGATTGATAAAACTTAAATTTTTCAATAATGAAAGGTAAGTAAATTTCTTGATTTTGGGATGCTTCGGCAGCATCATCTTGTAATAGATTAACCAAGAGTTGTAAACAGGAATCAATCAAACCAGGATAGAGTTGATACTCACTAATCTCTTTTTCTAATAGCTCTGAAGGCGGTTCTATCTGACACCAAGCTTCCCCTTCTTGTCGCCAGACTTTTTGATTCCACTGAAACAAAGAACCCAGAGTATAGCCAAAATCCCAGATGGGTTGATAGAATTCTTCTTTCGACAAGCTTTGCTGACATCGAACTTGAACTGCTTTGATATCAATTGTCTCTTTTGCGGTTGTCTGAATCTCAGCATTACTCAGCCTAATTTTACCAGTACCATGTAACTTCCAAGAATTGGTTTTATTCTCATCTTGCCCTTCTTTAAGACTAATAATTTGGAAAGAATAGACTTCAGTTTCCTCTTGAGTCAGCAAAACTTGAACGGTTTTGGAACTATTTTCAGGGATTACTAAAGCTTGGGGAAAGAATAAATCTTCTAATACACAGGATTCTGTGCCGAGGGCTTCTTTGGCTGCGGACAAAGCTGTTGCTACATAAGAAGCAGCAGGAACTACTGTAATTCCAAACAGCTTATGATCCTTCATAAAAGATGGCGAATTGGGACTAAATTGAGATTCAAAACGAATCTCATTGGAGAAAGGTAACCGCAGTTGTTGTCCTAAGAGGGGGTGAAAAACTTGACTATTGGTTGGGAATAAATACTGTTCTGGATGAGAATTAGCTGCTTCAACCCAATAACCCTTATGTTGAAAAGGATAAGTTGGTAGTACCACTTTACGACGGGGATAATCCCGATCGAAGCTAGACCAATCTACTGGTACTCCACCCACGTAGAGTTCCCCTAAGCTCTCAAGCATTTGCTGCCAATCCTCCTGCCCCCAACGTAAAGAAGGCAGCCATACCTTTTCACTACCAGTAAGACACTGACGACCCATTCCTAACAAAGTTGGTTTAGCACCAATCTCTAAAAATAGCTCGTAACCCTTTTGATGAAGAGTTTCTAAACTAGCAGTAAATTTAACGGGTAACCGAATGTGACGACACCAATAGTCTGGCGTAGCTATTTCATCGGTTGCTAGTTCTCCTGTGACATTAGAAATGATCTCTATCTGCGGTCTCGAATAGCTTACTTGAGAAGCCACTCGCTGAAAATCATTGAGCATTGGTTCCATCAAAGGAGAGTGAAAAGCATGGGAAACATTTAGCTTCTTACTTTCAATTCCTTGGGCTTCTAGAGCAGCTACAATCTCAGTTACGGCATGATGGCGACCAGAAATTACCGTATTCTGAGGACTATTGATGCCAGCAATCCCTACTTCTTGACCAAAAGAGTTGAGACAATCTCTAACTAACTCCTCACCAGCAAATACGGCTACCATCTCCCCATTAGTTGGCAAAGCCTGCATCATGGCTGCTCTATGAACAATTAGTTTTAGAGCCTCTTCCAAGCTAAAGACTCCAGCTATACAAGCAGCTACGTACTCTCCTAAGCTATGTCCCATCACTACATCTGGTTTTACTCCCCAAGATTGCCAAAGTTCTGCCAGAGCGTACTCAAAGGCAAAAAGACTGGGTTGAGTGTAAGCTGTTTCATTAAGAGGAGAAGTTTGATTTGGTTCAGGGTAGAGTATTTCTAACAAAGGCTTGTCTAAGTAGGAACGCAGAATTTCATCACAGCGAAGCAGGGCAGCACGGAATACGGGTTGTGTCTCGAATAATTGACGACCCATGCCTACGTATTGAGAACCTTGCCCCGTAAACAAAAAGGCTATTTTAGGACGTTGATTATGAGTTAGGTTGCCACTTGCTACTCCTGTAGTTTTTTCACCGATTGAAAACGCCTTGAGTTGTTCTTTTAACTGTACTTTTGACTTAGTTACAACACTAAGACGATGTTCGAAATGGTCTCGCCCTGTATTAGCGGTAAAGCAAATATCTGCCAAAGATACTTCTGGATGAGATTCCAAAAACTGTTGGTAACGGTTAGCTAAAGAATATAGAGCCTCTTCACTTTTCGCTGATAAACTGAGGATATGGTGTGATCGCTCTGCCACTTCTGGAGGTACAAAATTCTGTTCGGGAGCTTGCTCGATAATTGCATGAACGTTTGTCCCACTCATGCCAAAGGAACTAACACCAGCCAATCTCGTTCCT
>JASJEK010000153.1 GCA_030064915.1 Xenococcaceae cyanobacterium MO_234.B1 | reverse complement strand
CGTTTAAGTATCTCTGGAGGAGCTACCACTAAGCCAGTAGTCAAATCAGAGTTATACTGAGAACGAGCCCCTATCGCCTGTTGCCAAACTTGGGAAAAATCATCCCAAGATATCTCTAATTGCACAGTGGCGGGGTGATATTCCAGGATTTGAGCAGTGATAGCTTGGGAATTGTGACCGCTACTAATACTGAAGTCAATTACGATATCCTGTAGGAACTGAGCCATAGATTTAATTACTGATAAATGACCTTGTTCGGTCGGTAACAGTAGCAAACGCAAACCCTGGCGACCTTCCTTAAGTTTTGGGAGAGTTTTTCCTAAGTGATTGCTTAAATTAAGGTTTTCTAGCCGTGCTGAGAGGGAATGGAAGGAAGTGAACTCCAATACACTAATGCCACAATTGCACTGTTGCAGAGTATGAAAGTGGCTGGGAGCCAAACCAAGAGCAGTACTAATGAGAGCGCGATTAGTACCACCATGACTGACCACTAGGAGGGTATGACCCAGATGATAGGGTAAAATTTCTTGCCAGAATTGTCGTGCTTGTTGGTATAGCTCGATGACGGGAAAACAAACTTGAGCAGTAGAGGTAGCTAGGGCTAAATGACCTTTGCTCATAGTATT
The DNA here is from genome assembly GCA_030064915.1 of Xenococcaceae cyanobacterium MO_234.B1. Taxonomy (GTDB): domain Bacteria; phylum Cyanobacteriota; class Cyanobacteriia; order Cyanobacteriales; family Xenococcaceae; genus JASJCP01. The sequence continues at coordinate 9,213 of JASJEK010000153.1, read as the reverse complement.
TTCCCTAGGGGACGTAGTCATCTGAAATTGATGGGGAGTATGTTTCCAGCAGTGATAGGCTTGGGGAAACTTTTGTTTAACTTCCCTAAAAGCTAAACCTTCCCACTGGTGCATAGCCAGTTCTTGGAGTTTGGCATTAGTAAACAGGGATGGTCTAGGATTATTGCCAGTAACTAGAGCGCGGAGAATTTTTCTCGCCGTTTGTTGAGTGCGTTGTAAGGGGCTAGTATAGATAGCATCGATGGTGAGATGATTGAGAGCCAAACCAGTTTGATAAGCTGACTTCTTACCTTTTTCCGTCAAGACAGAAGCATCACAACTACCTTGATATCTTCCCTGTTCATTATAGGTACTGCGACCATGACGCACTAAAATTACTTTGGTGCGGTGAGAGTGTAACTTATCGAGATGTACTTTGCCAAGCATAGATATTTTCGTTTATAGAATTACCAAGAGCAGTTTGTAGTTGATAGAGGGTGGCATAATGACCCCTGAGGCGCATTAATTGGTCATGGGTCCCACTTTCGAGAATGGTTCCTTTTTCGAGGTAGCAGATTTGATCGGCGTTAACTGCTCCCCGGAGATCGTGGGTAATTAAAAAGGTGGTACATCCTTGAATCAGTCTGTCTAAAGCTTCGGTGACAGCCTGTTCATTGGCATTATCTAAACCCACTGTCGGCTCATCAAGAATGACGATAGGAGCCTTGCGGATAGCTGCACGGGCGATCGCAATACGCTGTCTTTGTCCTCCAGAAAGGGTAGCTCCCCTTTCCCCTAAAATGGTGTCATAGCCTTGGGGTAGTGCCATGATAAAGTCATGGGCATTAGCTAGGCGTGCTGCTGCTTCGATTTCTTTTTGGCTAGCACCGAGTAAGCCATAGGCGATGTTATCCCGAACACTGACACCAAACAGGATACTCTCTTGCAGCACAATAGTAATCTGACGACGCAGGGATTCGAGTTTGTACTCCCGCAAGTCATGTCCATCAATGCGGATCTGTCCTTCATCGGGATCGTACAGACGCAGTAGTAGACTAACTAGGGTTGATTTCCCACCTCCAGAGGGACCAACTAGGGCGACTTTTTGTCCTGGTTGGGCCTCAAGGTTAAGATTATTTAAGATACTGTGGTCAGATTTATAGCCAAAACTCACCTGATGAAAACTCACCTGACCCCTGAAAGCAGGAGCCTCCATCGCACCTCTACTATCGCGGATGGCCGGTACGGTATCGAGTAGATCCATCACTCTCTCTCCAGAAGCAATTGCCTTAGCAATCTGTGTAGTCTGCTTGGCTAGCTGGCGGGTGGGTTTAAAAGCAGTTTTCAGGTAGGTGATAAATACCAGCAAATCCCCAGGAGTAATGGCTTGTTGCAGCACTAACTGTACTCCCCGCCATAGTACCAGAGCTTTGGCGACTGCCACTAAGATCTGAATGGTGCGCTGTAACCCCGCCGAAAGTTGTTGGGTTTTGACTCCTTCTTGGAGGCTCTGTTGGTTTTGGTTCGAGAAGCTATCCTCTAGCATCCCCTCTAGAGATAGTGCTTTCACCACCTTAATTGCACCCATAGCTTCCGCTGCCAGAGCTGCCATAGCTCCTTCCCGTTTCCGTTGCTGTTTAGCTAACCCATGTATGCGTCTAGTTATCCTGACAGTAGTTAATAAAAACAGAGGAAAAACCGTAAGTGCAATCAGGGTTAACTCCCAATTAAGCCAAAACATGACTCCCACCATCCCCACCAGGGTTAGATTATTCACCACCAAAGGAATAGCGGTGGTAATCATTACATCCTTCAAGCGACCAGTATCGTTAGTGATTCTGGTGATTAAATCCCCGCTTCTAGCTTGGTTATGGAAGGAAAGAGAAAGCCGTTGCAAGTGAGTGTACAGTTGAGCGCGAATCTCTGTAATAATACGAGTACTGGCCAAAGACATACTCACTGAGCTGACATAAGCAGCAGCAGCTTGCAATCCTGTAACTGCCACAATCCCGATGGTAAAAATAGTCAGGAGTACCAGGGTATTTGTATCTGGTATTAAGGGGATAGTAAAGGGTAAACTTCTATCACCGGGAACAATAATATAGTCGAAAATTAACTTTAGGGGAATTGGCACTAATAAACGGGCAAGAACTTCCGTTACTAGACCTAAACAACCAGCAGTTAAAAGCCATCTTTGCTTGCGAATTTGGGGAGAAAATCGCAGCCAAATTCGCTGTATTCCCATTAATATTTCTTTAGTATTTTGAGGGCGACGACTCATAGTTAATCAATAAAGTTTTACGTTAACCAATAAATAACCAATAATTAAACAGCAACGACTGCCATTTGCGGCTGAGTAGATGTAGATAAAACGTGGTGATAAACTTTTGCCCAGTTATCTTGTTCGATCGCAAGATTTAATTCTTGTAGAACTTTTTGTTTAGCTAATTTGCCCAAAGTTTGTCTCAGTAAAGGGCGATTAAGTAATTTTGCGATCGCAATTGCTAATTCTTCGCTCTTATAGGGATTAACTAATAAACCATTAACCCCATCTTCAATAATTTCTCCAATAGCATCCACATTAGTTCCCACTATTGCTTTTTCTGCTAACATAGCTTCCAGTAAAGCATTAGGACAACCATCATTCAGAGACGGAATCGCAAAGATATCGATGTAAGGTAAATAAGCTAAGGCTTCTTCTCGGCTAATTTTTCCTGTAATTACAATTTTATCTTCTAAGCCACTATTAGCTAGTTCTTGTTCCCAGTATTCTCTTTCTTTAGCTACAAAATCTCCAACAAATAAGAGAGTGAACTCAGTTTCTAAATTCTGACAAGCATCTAGTAAATATTCAATCCCTTTTTTATCCCGGAAATTTCCCACCGAGCCAATAACTGTACCTTGTAACTTATTTACTAAAGATGGTGTTGGTAAACTAGAAAAATCTACAGGAACAATAGAATTAAAAAAAGCAGAAGACTTATTATTAATTGCAGGAGCAAATAATCTCGCACGCTGCATTAAATCTTGACTAACAAAAGTAGTCCAAGAAGAATTTTCCAAAGTCCAAGCAATTTGTTTTTGCTGCCGACAATCGAAAATATGTTTGTGTAAATCTACGCCACGAACACTATTAATTACTGGTAGATCATTTTCTTTAGCTAACATCGTAGTTAAAAACCCAGTCTCGTTAATGAAGAAAGCATGAACCACATCAAATTGATATTGCTTATGGAGAGTGGTTAACTGTCCGTAAATATCCATTAAATAATCTTGAACGCGAGCAACTGTGGAACGAATAGCAGGATGTATACGATGAACAATAATGCCATCTTGTTCGCTAGTTTCACAAATCGAACGACGAAATTCCCCTGCTTCAGCTAATTTTCTTTCCTTAGGGAATACAGAACGAAAAACTGCCACATGAACTTCATAGCCTAAATCTTTCAAGAATAAAGATATCCGCTTTACAGATACTCCTACACCACCAATATCTGGGGGAAATTCAATAGCGGTTAAACAAATTGTTTTAGGATTTTTCATATTTGGTTAGTGATTAGTTGTTAGTTGTTTATTCCTTATTTTTTATTACTCTTATTTTTTATTGCTTATAAGTTTAGGCAACTTGAGTTGTTAAACTTGTAGAATTACCTTGCTGTAATCTTTTAGCAACCAAACTATTTCCCCTAGTGGGACGACCAATACCAATGTAATAAAAGCCAGCAGCAGCCATAGTATTAGCATCTAGATAATTACGTCCGTCAATTATTACAGGAGTATTCATCAGTTTTGCAAGTTGAACATAATTCCAATATTTAAATTCTTGCCAATCAGTAACAAGAACTAAAGCATCACAACCGTTGGCTAAACTTTCAGGAGTATTTTCTAGCTTAATAGTCGAGAGAATAGGATGATGTTGCGAAGATTGAATTAAAGGATCATAGGCTTTAACTTTAGCACCAAGACGGTTTAATTCTTGAATCAGATTAATTGCAGGTGCATCTCGAAGATCGTCCGTATTGGGTTTAAAAGTAAGTCCCAGCAAACCAATAGTTTTACCCTTAAGTATTTTTAATACTTGTTGCAGTTTTTCTATCACTAGCAAGCGTTGATTGACATTAACTTTTACAGTTGCTTTCAACAATTTTGCATCGTAACCATAATCAGTTGCAGTATGAATTAGTGCGGAAACATCTTTAGGAAAACAAGAGCCACCCCAGCCAATACCAGCTTGCAAAAATTTATTACCGATTCGAGAATCTAAACCAATACCTTGAGCAACTTGAGTAATATCTGCACCTACTCTGTCACAAATATTAGCTACTTCGTTGATAAAACTAATTTTAGTAGCTAGGAATGAATTAGCTGCATATTTAATAGTTTCTGCCGAGTTTAAGTCAGTAACTACTACGGGAACATCTGGCAAGGATAAGTCCTTAATATAATTTATCCCAGAAACTTTTCTTTCAATAATAGGTCGATAAAGTTCTTGCATTAAAAAAATTGCTTTTTCACTGCTACCACCAAGAACAATTCTGTCAGGATTAAAAGTGTCGTAGATTGCCGAACCTTCTCGGAGAAATTCAGGATTACTAATTACATCAAACTGAGGTATTGTGTCTAATTTTCTTTGCTCAATTTCACTGTTAATAATCTGACGCACCCAATCTCCCGAACCAATAGGAACCGTAGATTTATTAACAATTACTTTGTATTCTCCATTAATCCCTAAACCAATCGCTCTAGCTACGGCTTGTACATAACTAGTATCACTTTCTCCTGTAGGTAAAGCAGGTGTACCTACAGCAATGAACAGTATTTGACTATTAGCAATTGCCGAATTAATATTAGTACTAAACTCTAGATTTCCTGCTTGCATTGCTAACTGCATTATCTCAGGCAAACTAGGCTCATAAATTGGCGATTTTCCTGAGCGCATTAATTCTACTTTAGCTTGATTGTTGTCAACACAAATAACCTGATGACCAATATGAGCTAAACAAACTCCTGTCACTAAACCTACATATCCTGTTCCAATTACACAAACACGCATGATATTTTCTTCTAATATTTTGTTGATTGTTGATTGTTGATTGTTAATTGTTAATTGATTAGGGATTACACTGTCACTGCTGACTTACTAATTAGCTGACGCAAACAGTTTGCGCTGTTGTTAACGCCATCTAAATTAAGATTTAATTCAGTAGGATTTTGCTGTAGATAATCGATAATTTTTCTAGCAAACTTTTCTGGTTGTAGATCTTCGGGATGAATCATTTTTACCCGACCAAGACTGTCTAATTTTTTAACGCGAGTTTCTTGTTCTTTATCATTATTTCCTTGAAATGCCATCATCATTGCTCTAACACCAGTACTTAATATATTCATCGTAGTGTTGTAACCAGACATTCCAATAGACAAATCCGCTTGTTGCATATAATAAAGTAAGTTAGGGGTGTAACGTTCTACAGTAATATTATTTATATCTCTGGTTAGGTTTTGCAGTTTTTGGAATACTGTGTCGGGACAAAATGGTCCAGTAAATACTTGAATTTGATGAGGAATTTTGGTTTTTAAAATGGGTGCAGCCTCAGCAACGCATTCTAATAGATCATGTCCAAATCTCCCACCACCAACACTAACTAAAATTAATGGTTCTAAAATTAATGGTTGTCTTGGTAAATAAGTCTCCTGAAATGTCTGCAATTTGGGGACTGGTTGAACGACATAACCCGTATAATGAACAGTACAATTTAAATCAGCAACACGAGAAAAGCTAAGATCGAGTTTAACAAAATTAGGATCGCCGTGAATTAACAGCATATCAAAATATTTATTAATCAACCGACAAACTTTCTCTTCATGACGCTGTTGATTCTGTTTGGTAACTACAATATCTCTAACACTAGAAACAATCTTCGTTCCCATAGCTTTTGCCTTTTCCAGCAAAGGAATCAACTCAAAAGAAAAGCGTCTTCTACCAAAGGGAAATAACTCAATAATTAGAACATCTGGTTTAAAGCGATCGCAGATATTTAATAAGATTTCTTTTCTAATTGTTTCTACTTCTGCCATTGTCAGATTATCATCTACTGGCTTAAGTTTTTGAAACTCGGCATCAGTTTTAACCGCAGGAATATTAATAACTTCAATTCCTTGAGGGAACTCAAATTCTTCAATAACCTGTCCGCCATTAATAAAACAAACTTGGAAATCGGGAATTAATCCCCGTACTATTTCAATACTGCGAATGAGATGACCCATTCCTAAGATATGTTGGCAGTAAAACATTAATTTAGGCATATTTTTTAGAAATAAATAAAAAAATAAAACTTTATTAGTTATCTTTAAAATTTATTAAATAGCGAGAGAATAAAAATTCCCCTGAGCCTCGTTAAAAACAAAATCAATCTCGTTATGAATCGGTAATGAATTAATAATTTCCTGTTGAATATTCAACAAACCATCAAAATTTAAACCAGAAGCAACCCTAGAGTCATTTTTGAATTGTCTAATAATTGCTTGACTTAAACTTGACCCAGTTAGTTCATTAGGTGCGATCGCAGTTAATAAGCCTAATTTTTCCATTCTTGTAGCGCGAATCAACTGTTCTTCAGATGGTTTATGACGAGGAACCACTACTGCTTTTTTCCCCAAAGAAAGTATTTCAGTAATCGTGTTATAACCCGCCATAGAAACTACTAAATCAGCAGCATGAATATAATTCAATAAGTGAGTGGTAAACTCAAAAGTAACGATGTTGGGATAAAGATTAGTGATTTGAGATAACTTAGCTCTTTCTGCTGATGGCATTTCACTACCAAAAATAATGAAAGTCTTACAATCATAATTTCTATTAATTTGTGATAGTGCAGCTAAATAATTTTCGATCAAAGGATAACCATCTTCCCCACCACCAGGAGTTACTACAATTAATTTGTCCCGTTCTTTTAAGCTAAGTTTTTGGCGAACTAAAGCAGCAGGAATCTGAGAAAAATCTTTTTTGATGTAGCCACAAAAAACAGTTTTTTCTGCTGCAATTTGCGGGAATTGATATTCTGTCACCAAATTAAAAACTTCAGACATTCCCGCCACTAAAACCCGGTCGTAATAATGTTGAATAGCCTCATAGTATCCCTGCTGTTGCCATTCTTTAATTGTTACTTGAGGTGCATCTAAAATATCCCGCAGTAGTAACACTAATTTAGTTTTGGGAGAACGAGTTTTCAGCAAATCTAAAGTAGGTTTTAATTCTCCTAGTAATCCATAGGGCTTTTTATCAACTAAAACTAAATCTGGTTTAAAATTAGCGATCGCAGTTTCAATTAGATTGGAGCGTAGTCTAACGGTTTCTGTAACATCAGAAGTTAAATACTTAGCTGCTAACTTGCCGTGGCGATCGCGTCCCAAACAGGGTAACTTGATATAATCTAACCTGGCAGGAATCTTAAATTTGTGAATTGCTGGCGAACCAGACAAAACCAGAATAGATATTTCGGGTATAGTATCCAATAAATGCTGACAAATTGCCAGCATGCGTCGAATATTTCCTAAACCAAAGGCATCGTGAGAATAAACTATCAGCCTCATGGGTAACAATCCTTTTGTTGTTGGTATTACTTAAAAGTATTCAACACCCTTATAAAATCTTTATTAAGCTTAGGTGAAGCAAGATGAAATTTAGATGAGAAAATTCTTAATTAAGCAATGGCTGAGAAAACATGACTGGTTCTGGGAAACGAGAACTCGGATTTTTGCTTGGTATGTGGGCTTAACCACTATGTTTATCGGCTTATCGATTCCCATTTTTACCGAACTAACAATCATTCAAGTAGATCTTAGAGTAAAAGAAGACTTACTTGAAGAAATCGAAGCCTTTGAAGAATCCTTTAGAGACGATACAGAAGAAGACATCGCAATTATTTTTGATCGCTTCTTACAATACAAAATTCCTGGGGATAAAACCTTTCTCATTGCTACTATTAACGGTCAATTCTATCGTTCTAGTCCCCTTAGTCTCCCTCAAGCAATTTCCCCTGACTCTCCTCTAATTAAAAACGTAGCTCAAACGAAAAAACCCCTTAGAGGAAAAAATCTGATTCCCGATTCCCAAGTAGGAGATATTATTTATCAAGCAGAACCAGTAGAAATAGATGGACAAGTTCGGGGAGTCTTAATTGTCGCCAATATCCCCCAAGGAGAAAGAATAGAAGTTCTCGCAGCAATTTTAGTTGTCATAGAGGTATTACTAGTCGCTTTCATCTTAGCTTTAATTTTCGCCTGGAGAATGGTAGGAAAGGTTTTAAATCCCATCCGTAGTTTAACTAAGACTGCCAAAACTATTAGTGAAACCGATCTCAGTCAGAGAATTCCCGTCCGAGGACAAGGGGAAATGGCAGAATTAGCCAAAACCTTCAACAAGATGATGCATCGTTTAGAAACAGCCTTTAAAACTCAGCAACAATTTCTCAACGATGCTAGTCACGAACTCCGAACTCCCATTACCATTGTTCGCGGTCATTTAGAATTATTAGAATATAACGACCCTCAAGAAATAGCAGAAACCATCCCCTTAGTCCTCGATGAATTAGACCGTATGGGTCGGTTTGTGGAAGAATTATTACTACTGGCTAAAGCAGAAAGAAGAGACTTTCTTATTTTAGAAGAAGTAGATTTAAGCGAGCTTACTGTAAAAATGTACCTCAAAATGCAAGGTTTAGGGGAACGACAATGGCAATTAGACAGTCAGGGAAAAGGAAAAGTTATTATCGATCGCCAACGGATCATTCAAGCAATGATGAATCTCGCTCACAATGCATTACAATATACTACAAAGCCAGATACAATTGCCCTTGGTTCTGCTATTGAAAAGGAACATATTCATTTTTGGGTCAGAGATACAGGAATTGGTATCCCTCCCCAGGACCAAGAACGCATCTTTCAGAGATTTGCCCGTTCCAGTAATAGCCAGAATAATACCAAAGGAGCAGGTTTAGGCTTATCCATTGTATCAGCGATCGTCCAAAGCCATAACGGTCGCGTGGAATTGTATAGTCAATTAGGTAAAGGCTCTACCTTTACAATTGTTTTACCTAAAAACACTAAACTTAAAAACACTAAACTAATGTGAGTTCGGAGTTTGACGGGGCGTATAAACCGATGAGGTTTCTTCATCGGACAGCCCCTTGAGTTCGGTGTTAGGAGTTAACTGATAAGTGATAACTGATTACTGAT
>JASJEK010000152.1 GCA_030064915.1 Xenococcaceae cyanobacterium MO_234.B1 | reverse complement strand
TGTGATCTTGCCAGTTTTAGGAATTGTTCCTAATGTAGCTCTTTGATTCCCTCCGACTTCAGAAGTTGTAACATTAGAAAACACAAATTCTTCAATAACAGGTGGAGTAATAGATGAAGGTGGAACACTATAAACTGTCATTTCAAGTCGAAAACTTATAGCTGTTTCGGTACTAGTTGTAATTAAATTAATTGCATCATTTTCGGTTACTTCTGGAGGAGTATACCCATTAAGGATCGGGATACAATTGACTGATATCGTAAAACCACCAAATAGCTCCAGTGGGGTAATGAGCAATTTTTGTAAAATTTAAAGTATTTCCCCCAATTTCCCATTGAATATCTGCAAAATTATTATATAAATCCTAAAAGTGACTAATATTTCCTCCACTATCCGCAGTGGGAGCAATAGGGACATCATTTATGTCTGGAAAAATTGGGATTTTTTTAGCTTGATAGTCAGCCATAATTAATTAGTTAGTAATAAGTCATTGTTTAATAGTTGTTCATTAGTTAATACACTTAAAATATTGCTAGTTTCAGGCATTAGATAAGTATCAACTACCCGTAGTACTGAGTTAATATAATTATCTCCTAATAGCCATCTATTAATATCAATAGGTATAGCCAAATCAAGTTTAATTGTGCCATCAGGATTAAATCGAAAGTTTACTATTTTATTTCTTTTGTTTTCTAGAGATGCCCAGAGAATAGATGCATAGTGAAACAAGTATCTTTCAAAAGTATTAATTACAACTCGGTCATAGTCGGGAATTTCGGGCAATGGTTCTATACTTGGTTCAGTTGTAAAATCAAATTCGTCGGGTAAGTTTAATAATGCGTTTGGTAGAGTTTGAATATTCTCAATAATTGAACCGCCTTGAGTATAAAAATTGTAATTGTCAAAAGGTAATAAGGCATCAATAGCTAAACTAGTGGTGTTATCTCTATTGGTTACAATATCAATCAAAACATCTCTATCCTCATCTTTATCAAATTCAGTGTGACCGACAATAGCTGCTCTTAAAGCTAATGCTCCAAATACGATCGCCCTCTCTACCGAGTCAATATTCAAAGCTCGTTTAGCTGCTTTGGTGATTAGATTAACCATACATAATACATATATTACAAGTAGGTTAATGATGTATTAATATATACTGGTCTACCAGTAATGGAAATAGACCCCCTGTATTTCTCCTGATTTTTAGTTCATAAATACTATTGATGGGGCGATTTGTCCCCCTTAACTAGTAGGCTACAACCCTTCCCTTACGGCTCACTTCGTTCGGGGTGTGACTGTTAACTCGTGCTGCGGGTTCTTTTTCTTTTTGTGGGCTGTGGGCAGGGGGGATTGTGATAACCCCAAGTTCTAATTCACCAAGGAAAAATGATTCTGAATCAAATCGGGAAAATAGTGGCTCAAGAATGGTTAAAATCCGCTGATATTCGTCAGGAATTAAGATTGGATGAATGGATTATTATGCCTAATCATCTGCATGGTATTGTGATGATTACATATTCAATAATGATAATGTAGGACATCCTCACTAACTATGAATTTGAGCAAGTCAAGTCGAAGCAGTCTGATCGTTTCTGAGCTAGAAGCCCTTATTGATTCTTCAATACGAGAAAGTATTCAAGTAAAACAGATATTACTAGGAAACATGATAACGAAGATTGCTAATGCTGCCGAACAAATAATTTCTACCTTAAGAAGGGGCAACAAAATCTTAGTAATGGGTAATGGTGGTAGTGCTGCTGATGCTCAACATCTTGCTGCTGAGTTAGTCGGTCGTTTTGAGAGAGAGCGTCGTTCTCTACCAATTATGGCTCTAACTTCAGATACTTCTGTCTTGACAGCGATTGCCAATGACTATGGGGTAGATCAACTCTTTGCTCGTCAAATCGAAGGATTAGGAACACCAGGAGACTTGATTTTAGCAATTAGTACCAGTGGTAATTCTCCCAATATTCTTGAAGGAGTAAAAACAGCTATAGCTAAAGAGCTTAATGTTATTGGGTTAACGGGAGCAACAGGTGGAGAGTTAGAAAGCTTATGCCCATTAAGCTTATGCGTTCCCTCATCTCGAACCGCTAGAATTCAAGAAGCTCACACCACCATCTGTCATGTGCTTTGTGAAGCTGTAGAAGCATCTTTAGAACAGAAACCAGCCAAAATTACGCCAATTACCCAAGATTTCAGCCAAAATATCCCGAAATTAGTAGATTCGCTGGAAGAATCCTATCAAGAAAACTTCAATCTCAGTCAGGTAAAGTTACTCATCCTTGATTTTGACGGAGTGCTAACTGATAACCGAGTTTTAGTCAGTCAGGACGGTACAGAATCTGTTTGGTGTAATAGAGGAGATGGCTGGGGAATTGCTCGCCTAAAAGAAAAAGGCATAGAAATTTTAGTCCTCTCTACTGAACTTAATCAAGTAGTCCGCGCTCGCTGTCAGAAATTGGGGATCGATTGTATTCACGGTTGCGATGATAAATTAGCAGCACTCAAGCAGATATTAGCGGAACGCTCTCTTGAGCGAGAAAACGTTGCCTATATAGGTAACGATGTTAACGATCTTGCCTGTATGAGTTATGTCGGTATTCCCATTGCTGTTGCCGATGCCGTACCAGAAATTAAGAATGTTGCTCGAATCATTACTAAAAATCGAGGAGGCTATGGTGCAGTCAGAGAATTTGCCGATCTAATTCTCAAGGCATTAACAGTATCTCGGAATTAGCAGCAGATTTCTTAATAACTATTACAAGAGGGATATTACAATTTTGGTGATATAATTTTCCCGTGGGTTGCTTTTGAGTCCGAAAAGGTTCAAACAAGGAAAAATAGGCATATTGTTCGGAAGATTCTAGTTTTTTTGCTTCACTATCTTCTTTTTTCTCATCAAATTTAAGCCTCAATCATTGAAATGGGATAAACCACATGAGTAGTTATATTGAAAAGCTTTTTTCCCTACAGGGTCGCGTTGCCATTGTTACTGGGGCAGCCAGTGGCATGGGGGCGGCGATCGCTAAAGGATTAGCCCAAGGGGGAGCTAAAGTTGCAGTGGTCGATCTGAATGCAGTTGGCGGTCAAGCTGTTGTTGAGCAAATCAGCAATAGTGGAGGGACAGCATCGTTCCACCTAGTGAACCTTTCCCAGACTGAGGTAATTAAAGGGCTTTGTCAGGAAGTTTACGAGCAGCATGGACGACTTGATATCGTGGTAAATGCCGCAGGGATCACCTTACCCTTGAAGGATACGGATACCTTAGAACAGCGACTCACTAACTTTGATAAAACCATTGAGGTAGATCTGCGAGCTGCTTATGCTCTCAGCATGGCAGCAGCTAAGTATATGGCAAAATCTGGTGGCGGTTCCATCATTAATATTACCAGCATCAACAGCGTAGTCGGCTTTCCGGGTAATCCAGGCTATGTCGCTGCTAAGGGGGGCTTACGCATGATGACCAAAGGATTAGCACTGGATTTGATCAAAGACAATATTCGAGTCAATGCCATTGCACCGGGCTACGTTAGAACAGCCATGAGTCAAGCTAGCTATGACGATCCCCAGAAGCACCAACAACGCTTACGGCACATGATTATTCCCCGCTGGGGTGAACCCGAAGATCTGGTTGGTGCCGCTATCTTTTTGGCTTCAGATGCTTCTGGCTACGTTACTGGACAGGATATCTTTGTCGATGGGGGGTGGACTGCCAAAGGCATGACTTGAAGCAGCGTCACGAGGTTACAAACATGGCTAAAATTGGTTTCATGCAAGGGAGGCTCTCTCCGATAGAAGAGGGCAAGATTCAAGCCTTTCCTTGGAAATACTGGCGAGACGAATTTACCCTGGCCCAACGTCATGGTTTTCCCTCGATGGAATGGACTATTGACCAGGAGGGATTGTCTGAAAACCCGTTGATGACTGAGGGCGGTCGTCAGGAGATTCGCCGTCTTTGCGTTCAGCATGGGATTGAGATACCTTCCCTAACTGGGGATTGTTTCATGCAGGCACCATTCTGGAAGTCGGATGGGGAAAGACGCACTGCTCTTTTAGACGATATGGCTACAGTATTGGAGGCAGCGGCAGAATTAGGCATACGCTATATAGTGGTGCCACTGGTCGATAATGGTCGTTTGGAGAACGAGCAGCAAGTGGAGGCTCTATACAGCGGGCTTGAGACAGTCCATTCTCTAATGGGGGATGGCGATATACAGATAGCGTTTGAGTCAGACTTTCCGCCGAAGCGACTGCAAGAGTTTATCGCTAGTTTAGACGAGGCACTGTTTGGAATTAATTATGACATCGGCAATAGTGCTGCCTTGGGTTATGACCCATCTGAGGAAATTACCGCTTACGGCTCGCGCATCCTAAATGTCCACGTTAAAGACCGGATCCTCGGAGGAACCACTGTCCCCCTTGGTCAAGGCAATGCAGATTTACCCCGTATTTTCCAAATGCTCAAAGAAACTGGTTATCAAGGGCAGTACATCTTACAAACAGCCCGTGCTGTGGATGGGGATCATGTGGGGGTTTTGTGTCGTTACCGAGACATGGTTGACCGTTGGTTGGATTAATAAGGGGGAAAGACATGGAGCTTGAACTTGCTGGTAAAACGGCACTGGTAACAGGCTCAGGACGAGGTATTGGTTTGGCTATTGCCAAGGGACTGCATCAAGAGGGTTGCAATGTGGCGCTCAATGCATCCCACCAAGAAGCGATCGCTGCTACTGCCAAGTCTTGGGTTGAAAGGGTTAGTTACCACATGGCTGATGTTACCCAACCAGAAGAATGTCGCAACCTTGTAGCTCAAGTTATAGAGCGTTGGGAAAAACTCGATATCTTAGTTTGTAACGTCGGTAGTGGGGCATCCGTGCCACCGGGACAGGAAACGCCAGGAGAATGGCAGCGAATTATCAATATTAACCTTTTTGCGACCACAAATATGGTAGAAGCGGCGCGAGTTTTTCTGCAACAAAGTAGGGGTTCGGTGCTGTGTATTTCTTCAATTTGTGGTTTAGAAACTCTGGGGGCACCTCTAACTTACTCGGTAGCCAAGGCAGCCCTGAATAGTTATGTTAAGGGAATGGCTCGACCTTTGGCTGCTGATGGGGTGAGAATCAATGCGATCGCTCCTGGTAATATTCTTGCGGTTGGGGGGACTTGGGAACGGAAGCTTAAAGAAAATCCAGTGGCGGTAGAGACAATGTTGGAGCGAGAGGTCGCCCTCAAGCGTCTGGGTAAACCAGAGGAAATTGCTAATTTTGCAGCTTTTCTAGTCTCGTCAAAGGCTTCTTTTGCCACTGGTGCAGTGTTTGTAGTCGATGGTGGTCAGGTACGTTCGTAAGGAATGAAGTTTGGGAGCTAATAAAGATATGGGCAGCAACTATTATGACCTAACTGATAAGACAGCATTAATTACGGGAGCAGCAGGACTGTTGGGTGTGGAACACGCAGCAGCACTAGCAGCGGTGGGAGCCAAGGTGGTGCTAACTGATATTAATCAAGCAGCACTTCAGAAGGCAGCAGAAAAACTCCAGAATGAGTTTGATGACAAGCAAATTCTGGCATACAAGATGGACGTAACTGCTTTGAACTCTATTAAAGCAGTACAGGAACAGTTAAGCGCGAATGGGGGCGTGAACATCTTGATTAACAACGCTGCAATTGATCCAAAAGTTAAGCAAGATAACAGTCTGTTAGAAACTTCTCGCTTTGAGCATTTTCCCTTAGAGCAATGGAACTTCCAGCTTAACGTAGGACTTACTGGTGCTTTTTTGTGTAGTCAGGTGTTTGGCACTGCTATGGCACAAAGGGGTACTGGAGTAATCCTCAACATTGCCTCTGATTTATCCGTAATTGCCCCAGATCAGCGTCTCTATCGCCGCGAAGGTTTGCCAGAAGAACAACAACCCGTGAAACCAGTCACCTACTCGGTGATTAAAACAGCACTAGTGGGACTGACCCGCTATTTAGCAACCTACTGGGCTGATCGAGGAGTCAGGGTTAATGCCCTATCTCCTGGAGGAGTTTATAACAATCAGGGAGAAGAATTTGTTACTCGTCTGACTAATTTAATTCCTATGGGAAGAATGGCAGATCGTGATGAATACCGAGGAGCAATTCAGTTTCTCTGTTCGGATGCTTCGGGCTATATGACTGGACAAAATATCGCCATCGATGGCGGACGGAGTGTTTGGTAGTTTTTAATATTCGTTTTAGGAACAATAAGTTTTAGGAACAATAATATGAAGAATATGAAGCAAACAGTTAAAATTGGCGAGCGCCTAGTGGGAGAAAATCAACCGGCTTTTATTATTGCTGAGATTGGCATTAACCATAATGGCAGCTTGGAATTAGCCAAAAAATTAATTGCTGCTGCGGTAGTCGCAGGATGCGATGGGGTCAAGTTTCAAAAACGCACAGTAGATATAGTCTATACCCCAGAAGAACTAGCTCGTCCGAGAGAAAATCCTTTTGGTAATACTAATGGGGATCTTAAATATGGTTTGGAATTTGGTAGAGCAGAATATCAAGAAATTGCTGCTTACTGTAAGTCAAATAATATCCTCTGGTTTGCTTCGGCTTGGGATGAAGCTTCGGTGGATTTTCTCGAACAGTTTGAGCCTCCTTGCTACAAAATTGCTTCGGCTTCTTTGACTGACGACAATCTCCTTAAACATCATCGATCGTATCAGCGTCCGATTATTCTTTCTACTGGTATGAGTAACCTAGAGCAGATCGATCGCGCTGTGGAAATTCTCGGTACAGATAATCTAATTATCATGCACTGTACCAGTACCTATCCTTCTCAACCAGCAGAATTAAATCTTAGAGCCATATCAACTCTAAAAGAACGCTATGGTGTTCCCATTGGCTACTCTGGTCATGAAACAGGTATATCTGCATCTATTGCAGCAGTAGCTTTGGGAGCTTGTGCGATCGAACGTCATATTACCCTCGATCGAACTATGTGGGGTAGCGATCAATCAGCATCCCTTGAATCCCAAGACTTTATTCAGTTAGTCAAAAATATACGTACTGTAGAAACAGCTTTAGGGGATGGCGTCAAACGAGTTTATGATAGTGAGATTCCGATCATCAAAAAACTACGACGAGTAGGTGGTTAAGTTCGATCTGTTGTCCTGGGGAAATTGAGATACAAGTTGCTCTGTGATTTAAATCAATAAACTGATAGCAAGACCATAAGTCGCGATCGCTAAAAGATAAATTAGTCTCAACTTCAGTCAGGTTTTGCCTAATTTTTTTTTCTAGCTATACTTTTGCAGTTTTCCCCCCAACACCTCGTTATAGGGAATAGGTGACTTGAGTAAACATACTTAGGCGATCGGGAGTGAAGAATGAACAAGGGCGGAATTAGTTAGCGGACAATGTCCGCTAACTTTACCTGATTTTCGAGAGCCTCTGACAAGTCAGAGGAATTAATCGGACTCTTAAAAGGAAGCTCAATGGTATATTAGAGCCGATTTCCCACAAGTGAGGACGGTAACGGAATGGAACAGTTTATCCCCCTCGAATTTCTCAGCTATTTTCTAATCTTTCAGGGACATTTCTCAAAGCCAAATTTCGTCTATTTTCAAGGATATTTATGGGGACTATTAATAGCCAGGGGGCGAAAAACTATGACTAATATTGCTCACTGTTGCTTCTGGGTTGACCGTAATTTGTCCAGTTGGGAACGGTTTTTATCTGATAATTTATGGTCGGTGAATGGGGTCGGTAAAACTTTAGTTACCCTCTTAGTTGAGAAGTTAAAACCTCAGCTCCAAGTTCATGGTGGTTATCTAGCAGCTTTGGATACTTTATTAATTCCTAAAAACGGGAAGAAAATGACAGGAGTTCAACCATGGAAAGACCATAGTGGAAATGCAAATAGGGGAGAAAGACTAAAAGGACATCCGAAGGGGGATTATCGGATTAATTAGTTTGGATAAAATCAGCCAGCGTTCTTGGTGTTGGCCGATAAAAATGAGGTTAATTTCTGGAAAATTAAATCCATTTCAATTCATCGTTGCTCCCGATGGAGGTGCCAGGAGAGATACTTTCTGGGATGGGGTTATTCATGATTGTTTTCGACTTAAAAAAGCAACTTGGGTCGGGATTATTACGAGTTGTTGTCGATGCCTATTTTTCTAAAGTTACTTTCCTTAAACCCTTAGTTGATGAAGGAATTCAGGTAATTACTCGGATGCGCTCCCGATGCAGTTGCTTGGGATAAAATAATAGAAAAAGAAACCAAGAAGAAAAAATCAGTTAAATTAGAATCTAAATGGAAATTAGCTAGTCTACTTAAAGAGTTTGACCCTCAGAAACTCAAGCGTCAATATTTATGGCAAACAAGCCGAAGTTGAAGCCGTAGAACGAGAAGTTTTTCTGAGAGGATTTCAGCATCTTGTGAAAGTAGTCGTGGTAGCCGGAGTCAAAGAACCAATTATTTTCTTATCAACTGATCTGAGGAAAGAGTGCCGCACAAATTATTGAAATTTACGCCTCTCGTTTCTCTATTGAGTTGGCTATTAGAGATTTAAAACAGCATTTGGGCTTGGGAGACAAGAGCGTGTTATTTAGGAATAGCGATTGAGCGATTTGTTCATTTAGCTTGTGTGGCTTATTCTTTATTTCGCTTATTCCAAATACAACAACTGGAACTAGAGTGGATGCCAAAAGTTTCAACTTCGAGTTCGGTTTTTAGTTTTTCCCGTCTTCGCCGAGGACTTCAACAGAATGACCGTCTAAGTATTTTGTCTGTAGAGGTTAACTCTAAGTGCGATTCTTCTACAACCTCTGGTGTCAAGTCATTATTTTGGGAAGTTTCCTCATTTAAACTGGCTTGATACTCATCTAGAATCGTTCTGGCTAATTGTTCATCTTGTTCTCTAACAAAAAGTTTAATACCCCCAACTGCGATAGTCAGATGCCAAGCCAGGTTTACTGTGGCTTCATCTTGAAACCATGATTCAATTCCCTGAGTTTTTAGTATTTCTTGAGTTAAACTTGCTTCGTAAGAATTATTAAAAGTAGCGATTACGACTAAGTTACCATTGGTTAATTCTGAAGAATCAACTTGAGCTGAAATAGAATTATTTTGAATCAAAAGATAACCACACTGATCGCATTTATTGTCCTTAGTTCCTTCAGTGGGATTTTCGTAACCACAATTTTGACATTTCATTGAGGTAAATACTGCTTATCTGAATTTAGCTAGATAAGAACCTTAAAAATATTGGAAGTTAAACAACTATTTCAGCTGTTCCCTTTCCTCAACCCTAGATGCAATCTTTTCTAAAATTGAACTTTTAGAAGATGGTTCAAGAGAATGTCGCCAATTAATTTCTTCGTACGGAATAATGGTTTCTAGGTCAGCAATTCTACCTTCTAATTGTTTAATTCTTTCTGACTTCTGGTCTTCACTAGTCAATTGTTCAATAGAGCCTCCCCAAACTGAGGCTGTCCCCACAGTTGTTCCTACAACCACCGCAAGTGGCAAAAGTGGTCCACTCAAGGTCGCAGCAGAGAGAGGAATACAGATTGCCAACATAGCTACAGCCAAAGACCAAATTTTTGAGGTAGCTTTGAGACGGATATCTTTATCGTTTTTTGAGAACTTTTTGTCAGGGAGTAACATAAGTTTTTCCTTAAGAATAAAGCGGGATGCTTTTTTTTTTAGAAAGTGAGAAAAACCTTTCTATAGAGTTTTTCGATTTTACTGATTCACAATGCTCTCTCACATAGCACTCAAAATTGATTTTGTCCGTTCAATTTTGAACTCAACATCTTTTGCAACACGATATACAACATACACACTTTTTGCCATTTTTTATTTAGCACATAAAT
>JASJEK010000151.1 GCA_030064915.1 Xenococcaceae cyanobacterium MO_234.B1 | reverse complement strand
TTCCGCACCTTGAGAGCCTCATAAATTCAGCACGCAGCCCCTCCCCAAGGAAGAATTCGAGAATTCTGGTTCACAACCCATGTCTATTTTATTTTCTAGCTTCAATTCGACGTGAGGTGAGAATAGCCTCACGTCGAATTGAAGAGATTATACAACGCTTGAAGCCATTACTATATAAAGATTATGTATCCATTACTGTAAACCTGCAAGCTTTTAAGTCATCTACTCAAAACTACGGATTTCAAACTAGACGCGGTTTATTCCTCGTTTTTCTTTTAAATCAATTGTGTTTTATTTTAACTCTTGCCATAGATTAATAATTCTGTTATGCTTATTGGGAAAAGTAGATAAAACTTTCGCCAGGATAGCTCAGTTGGTAGAGCAGAGGACTGAAAATCCTCGTGTCGGCGGTTCAATTCCGCCTCCCGGCATCTGAATAAAATCAAGGTTTTCACCGCACGATAAGGGTTTCAGAGACTGGAATTAGGTAGTAAGGTCGCTTACCTAACTTTTTTTTGGGTATTTTTAGATAAGTTTAGATAAAAAATAGGTGTAAAATTGGTGTAAAAATCTAGAGTAGAGGAGTGTTTACACCACACCACACCTGCCTATGTATTCTAAAACTCATGGAAAAAAAGCATCTAAAGGCTCTGTAGTTATTCTTAATTCTAATGGTCGATTACAATTGCGATTTAGCTATGGTGGCAAGCGTCATTACATTTCTATTGGATTACCTGATACTCCTAACAATCGTAAACTAGCTGAGTTCAAAGCATCTGAGATTGAGAAAGATATTATTTACGAAAGGTTTGACGAAACTCTTCAAAAGTACAAGCCAAGCAAGAGCTTAAGTACGATTACACCAATTACACCAATCGATAAATTTAAACCCAAACTAGATGAACTTTGGTACAAATATAGCGAATTTAAAAAACCCCAAGTGAGTCCAAGTACTTATGCTAAAGATTTTACGAAACATCGTAATCACATCGCTAAACTACCAACGCGGTCTCTTAATGAAGCCTCAGCTATTCGGGATTGGTTGTTGAACAATTTAACTCCTAATGCTGCAAAACGTTGTTTAACACAAATTAAAGCCTGTTGTAATTGGGCAATGGAAGAAGGATTGATTGAGACTAATCCATTTGGTTTTATGAAAATTCAATTGCCAAAAGGAGCGAGTGAAGAGCAAGACATCAATCCATTTACCAAAGAAGAAAGAGACTTAATTATTAAAACCTTTGCTAATGATCGTTACTATTCTCACTACACATCTTATGTTCGATTTCTTTTCTTTACAGGGTGCAGACCTTCAGAAGCGATCGCTTTGAAGTGGAAGCATATTACTAACAGTGTTATTCAATTTAGACAATCTGCTGTTATTTCTGAAGATGGTTTGGTGGTTAAAGAAGGATTGAAAACCCAGAAAAAGCGAGATTTTCCTCTTACACCTGAAGTCAAGGCAATTTTAAAGGATATTTATCCTGAAACAGTTAATTCCGAATCATTTATTTTTGTTAGTCCAAGAGGAAAGTTAATAGATCATCACAATTTTTCTTCTAGAGCATGGAAATCAATCTTAGAAAAATGTAATATTCCCTATCGCAAAAGCTATCAGACTAGACACACCTTCATTAGTTTGTGTGTAGAAGCAAATATCAATAGCACGGCAATTGGAAGATGGACTGGAACATCTGCCAAAATGATCGACAACCATTATGGTGCTACTAACTTTACTAATCTTAGACCACCAAATCTTTCTTAAGATAGCGATTGTTAATACTATTTCCTATATGATGAAATGTTTTTTTCTAGCTGGCTGGAGAATGAGAAGCGCAGCTTGTCATTCGGAAGGCAGCAACCCTAATGGAATATATTTGGGCAAGGGGTCTGAAATATTAAAGAAGATTAAGTCATTTTTAGCCAACTAAAAACTTGAGTTACTTCTAATTCCAAATTAATATCATCTAAGACAGGTAACAGCTCGCTTTCTTTTCACTTTGAGCCAGATTGATAATCTGCTTTTCTCTTTTGATGGCGGCTAAAGTTGTTAAGCGTCCATCATTGGTTTTCACTAAAGTCTGATTTTTATTTATCCCCTGTTGTAATTCTTCTAAATTAAAGTTTCCTTGAGACTGGGTTAGTAGTTCTTTGAGTAATAGATGCTTGGGGAAAGCTACTTGAGGTTCGCTAGTGACAGCAATAGCTTTTTTCAACAATTCATTCTGATTGTGTAAGTTAGTAAGCTGTTGAATTGGTTTTTTATTTTGATAGTTTGGTTGGGGATGATTGATGCCTGCTGACTTAGCCCTTTGTCGCCATTGTTCTTTTAACGCTTCTCTTTCTTCCGCAGCTTTATTTACTTTGCCTCTGCGGGTATTGGTACAGGCTTGAGCTTTTTTTGCTGCACTGGCATCTTTCCCTACTGCGCGTTCTATCTCTTGCCTTCGAGTGCTAAATACCTTGAGTTGTTCTGGAGTGTAACCCCAAACTTCAAAAGTTCCATCTTGATTCCAAGCTAGTTCGTATCCTAACTGTTTTAGTTCCCTTCCTAACTCGTGATGATAGACCATCCCAATAGTCATCTTCTGTTGGTATAGTTCTCGATTATCCATCGCACGCCATTTACCATCTTCTCCTTGTGTCTGATTGAAAATTACACAATGGCTATGGAGTTGTGGGTCTTGATTACGGTTATCATCATGTTGAAAAATGGCAATCAGGGCGTTATCCGTTTGCTGGCGATTTGCTCCTCCTTTGCCTGTTCTGGTAAAGATGCAGTTTTGCTCTACATATTCCAGAGTCTTCTTAACTGCTTGTTGGTGAGCGTTAATTACTTCTGTATCTTCTTTGACTAAACCTAATAGAGAGACTGACTTGGGGGCAGATAAAGTGATATCTCTCCCTGGATTAGGTTTTTTTCCCGATTGTCTTTGACGTAAGGGTAATCCTTGACTGTCAATTCCTTGATAGGCTCGGTTGTAATCTTCAGTTAAAACCTTGCCTTCAAGTCCTAGTATCGATGCTCCTCGACCATACCATTGACTATTCTCTAATCCTTGATTTTTGGTGTAGTAATTAGGGTTTGCTGAAAAAGTCAAAACGTTTAGCTAAAGAAGGTTACAGACGATTAAGCTCAAAAAAAAGTTAGGTTCAAGGGACGGAAAAGCCCTAAAATTGGTGAAACCCCCTTGCACTTAATTAGCAAGTACAAAAGTATCGCAAATCTAACCAGTCTTCAATTACTCCAGAAAACTTTGAATTGCCTTTTTCAGGAAAGTTGTCACCAGATAATCGGTGGGTAATCATGGCGGAATTGATTCCGGGCGTCAGATTTTGAAGCAGAATATGCCGAAAAGTTCTCAGAAAACTTTGGTGCGAAGCGCCAAACCTTTTCGGGTGGCATTGGGAGCGTTAATTATTAAAGAAAAACTAGGGATTTCAGATAGAGAAACCGTAGAACTTTCTTAAAGAAAACCCTTACTTACAGTATTTTCTAGGACTATCAGATTATAATAATGAAGCTCCATTTGAAGCCTCACGACGAGCGCTACCCAGAGCGTCTTACGCCGACGCGGGGGTGGAAGGGGGGTTTTTAATAGTTTTAGGTGATTTCCGAGAAAGAGTGTACCTAACTACCGAGGGCTGGAAATCTTTTGCCAAATATTAAGCTGCGATCAAAAACTAGAAACAGCGATCGAGAACTTAATATAACTCTCACTGTTAAATTTAGAGATTTTCTCGTCCTTTTCCACCTCTACTTTTTTTTTAAGAATTCTTTTCAAATGACGTTCGCTTATATTGAGTTCCCTTTCCTGTTTCAGATAATTACAAAGTTGACGACTACTATAACTTCTTGGCTCTGTTGCTAGTTTTTTTTCAATTTCTGCAATGTCAACTGGGTGCGCTCAAAAATAGTTGGTAATGCCCAACAGGCGATCGCTAAAAAAATGAGAACTAAAAAAGTAAAATCGGCTCTCTCTCAATGATTGATTTTGAAGACAGCACAAAAATAGGGCGTTTCTGTGAATCCCCTTGAAATTTACGGTTAATTAAAGAGCAGAAGAAAGGCTGTTTCTGATTCAATTAAGTCAGCTAACTTAGAGGTAAAATTAAGCCAATTTTTTCTCGATTAGATCAGTCCAAAAGTCTGACCACCATTCATTGGCTCGGATAACTCGTAAAGCTAACATAGGATTAACTGTATCAGGATGCCATGTCGCTCCTGGAATTTTTAACCGCTTTTGAGGAATATAGCGCGCTTGCACTTTCAACTTCTCCGGAGCCTATTGGTAATCCTTGGATTTTATAAAGCTCGTAGTGGCAAGCGTCTGCAAACCGTTGTAAGTATTTAGATAAATTGTCTAATTTGTTCTTGGCTGGACTGTTCTGAAAATAACGATTAACGAATTTAATCGCTTTGTTAGCCTTCCCTCGGTCAATCAGGCTCAGAATATGGCTAGTCCAAATCTGACGATGTATACCAGTTAAGCCAATAGCATCAGCAGTTTGATAAATGTGTTGTTTGAGATGAATGCGGTCGCCGTAGGCGCACCTTCGGTGAGCGAGAATAAATTTAAGCTTGGGAAAACCTTGTTCAAGAGCCTCACGTAAACCATTGCCTCCATCTGCCACTGCGGTCACTTCCGTTGCTTTGCCCATCCCTTGGTTAATAGCTGCACTTACCAGTTGTTGCACCACAGCAGGATATTTGTCCATTCGAGCCTATTAGTTCGCTTTTTCTTATCCTCAACTGGGCGTGCAAATCCCACTCTGACTTCGCGCCAATCGATTTTTCGCTCTTTTTGGGTGAGCTGGCGTTTAGGGGTCAATTTTTCTTGTTGAGAAGGTTCATAGACTCCTGTGCGAATCTGACAACCGTCTAATTCAACTATCAGTCTGGGAAAGCCTTGAGTTGGATTGTTGTTGTCGTCGGCTTGCTTTTTCAGACTAGAAAAGCGATGCTCAAGATATTGCTGTCCTAAAATCGCTATCGTTTCGACTTCTCAACTAAGCTGCATTTCTTTCAAACCCAAAGCCATAATGTTCTTGAAACCTTTTGGCTGCCCCTTCAAAGGATTCTTCAGCTCCAAACTCTGTTAAGGCTCTTTTTACTCCGAGCGAGTAATCTCCCCGAGAGATTCTTAATTTTTCAGCAACAGGACGAATTCCCTGTTTGATTTTTTTATTCCATAAATAGGGAGACTCTATTTTTAACTGTCCAAAGATTACTGTATATTTAATTTTCGGTCTTCGATGGACAACCCAACCCGGTTTTTTCGTGATTGCTTGTGACCTGATTGACTAACCAACTTAATAACATTGACATCACCCTCAAGCCAATAGCTCGTAACAATGATAATAAGTCTCTGTCGAGTTGATTGACTTTTTCAGCTAGATTTGGCTCTTGCTCTACTATAGTCTTAAACAGAAGAGTGCTGATTTGTTCAATAAGGTCACTATAATGCATGATTCATGGCAGTGTCTTAATTTATTCATCTCTTTAAACACTGCCTTTTTTGTTTTGGCTTCTCAAATTCTGTTGATTTTTGCTTTAAATTTCTATTTCCTCAAAAGCGCAATCGCCAATTAGCGATCGCCTGTTGGGCATTACCAACTATTTTTGAGCGCACCCATCATTGAGAGAGAGCCGATTTTACTTTTTTAGTTCTCATTTTTTTAGCGATCGCCTGTTGGGCATTACCAACTATTTTTGAGCGCACCCGTGGACTATGGCAATTTATTCCAGTGTGTCGTCGGACCTGTATTTCCATCTTCCTCAACTTTAAAAAGGAGAGACTAGAGTTTCTGAAGAAGAGCGATGATCCAGCAACTCAAGCTAAATTTATGAAGGCGAGTCATATCCCAGTTCTCTGGAAAGACTCCCCGGTAAGACCATTCCGATTTAACCCCAAGGGAGGTAAAGACCAAGGACATCCTTTCTTCGTTCAAATCAAAGCGGTTTTTCTGCCTCATCGAGATGCTTTTGGCTTTGTGGAGCAATTAGAAGACCCTATCGAACAAGCTCCAAAATTCATGAAATTACCCAAGTCTGTCAAAGGTCTTATCTTTTTGCGAGATTTCCACTAATATTAAATTCGTTTAAATATGCTATGAATCTAACTAGCGATCGCAGGGGACAGAATCAACCCCCTACTCAACATCTCCCCTGGACTGGTTGGGGGTCGATTGGTAGGGATATTAACCACTCTTTTCTCCTGTCAATGATAATCCACAATTTCCACTTCCTCCACACCATCCTTTGACCAAATAAAACAGATTCTATACTGCTCGTTAATACGGATACTGTGCTAACTATAGCCCATTTTGATTTAGGCGGAAATATCAATAGATTTTGTGAGATAGGGAGCAATCATTAATCTCATTTCTTTTCGATACAAATACGGATTTTACCTGTTAAGCATCTACCACTTAGTTTTGGGGACATAAATCATTCTCGTTTTTATGGTGATTCCTGTAGTAGGAGAAGTCCACCCCCTAATTAGGTAATCATCTTTAGCTTCTGGTAGAGAGATTTTTGAGTGCTCAAAAACTGCTACTGTAAAACTATCTATATATTCCTTGGTTAAGCTATCAAGACTCAGCAAGACTGACTGACGGGCAATCCTATTAATGTGTTTCAAGCTAGGATTAATCTCTTTTATAAATAGTAAAGAACCTAAAGCAAAGACAAAATCGTAAGAGGAGTCTGGTAGTTCAGGAAGAGCCTCTTCGATTGATTTATGGATAATTTTATAACCTCGTTTGGAGGCGTAATGAAGCATAAGACCTCTTGCAAAAATATTTTGTGCTATAATTTAAAGCTATTTTTTTGGGTCTAATTTTGCTTGATAAGATAGCCAGAATTCCTCACTTTTTTTGAATAATTGAATTTTCGCGATCGCGCAGTGCCACCAAAGGCGATCGCCACCAAGTCAAATCATTAAAAATAAGCAGACTAAAAAAGTTCAGCCAATGATTAAAAGCTCAACCAACTAGAAATTTAAGAGATTTTACTTGAAACTTAATTAGGCTCTACCGAACCTAGCTTGTCAAACTGTTAGAAACTAGGCTCCACAACTCTTGTCCAGTAAAGGTTTTGTTATTTTTAGACCTCTTGCATAAATAAGTACCTAAGCAAAATTAATTGTATATTTTTTTGATAAAATTTGAGAAGATTATGCGATCGCTGTTTGTTATGAGCGATCGCATAAAGTCAGAAACGGGAGAATGAATCTTAAATGAGATATATCAAAGGCTTAACAAAAGATACATCAAAACTGTTAAAAAGAATTTACAAGCAGAGTCAATATCATCAAGTAAGACAAAGAGCCCATTGTATTTTATTGAGTTATCAAAAGTATAAAATATCAGAATTAATAAAGATATTTAAAGTCAGTCGTAACACAATTTATAATTGGCTAAATAATTGGGAATCGTTAGGTTTAGTTGGACTATATAATCGCGAGGGTCGAGGTCGGAAAAAGCTGTTTAACCCCTTCCAACAAGAAATGATTAAAGCCTGGGTGAAAGAAACCCCAAAAAAACTGACAATAGTTCAAGAAAAAATCCAAAAAGAATGGGATATCGTTGCTAGTAAAGATACAATCGCGCTTAGTTGTCAAATGTCTGGGAATGAAATGGAAAAGAATTAGAAATCGAGTGGGAGGAGAACCAGACCCAGAATTATATGAGAATAAAAAACAAATAATTGGCGCTTTGAAAAAATTATCTGATCTGGGATTTTTAGATTTAAGATATAAAGGATGAAAGCGGTTTTTGCTTAACTCCATATGTTCCTTATGGTTGGCAAGATAAATCAGGAGCAGAAGGGTTTAAAACTAAGAAGAGTAAACGCCTAAATGTTATTGGTTTATTAAATAGAAATAATGATTTGGAGTCTTATCTCTTTGAAACAAAAATAACCAGTGAGATAGTGATTAAATTTTTAGATAACTATGTTCAAAAAATTGATAAATTAACCGTAGTAGTTATAGATAATGCTCCCATTCATAGAAGCAAAGCTATAGGGAAAAAAATAGCAGAATGGCGACAGAAAAAATTGGAAATTTTCTGGTTACCCACTTATTCCCCGCAACTCAATTTAATTGAAACTCTCTGGAGATTTATGAAATATGAGTGGATTGAAGTCGAGGGTCGGCGGGGTTTCCCCGCCATGACCAATCGACTTGTTGAAAAAGAGGCATACGAGAGCTGGAAAAATTTAGTTGAGTATGTGGAAAAGGTTTTAAAAGATTTTGGAACAAAATATACAATTAATTTTGCTTAGGTACTTAAAAGCCCCCGAACGCCCCTGTCCTACTTTGTTATATTTTTTTGTAACCCCTTCGCGCCCTTACAGTAGGGAAGCCTGTCCTACTTTGTCTCTAAATATTTTTGTCTCATAGTTTTCAGAGTTTTTTCTTGTCCTGCCATCAATCTCATTTGTCTAATTTGTTTAGCTTGTTTTAAATATGCTGTTTTAGTCCGATTCGGTAAACTGCTCCAATTGCGGATCATCACGTCCACCATGATTTCATAGGGGATTCCTGTCTCGGCTCGAAACTGTCTTAATTTAGAAGCAGCTTCTGAGGATAATCTCATTGCTACTTTCTTAGATTCATTGAAACTTGATTCTGGTTTGAGCTCTGAAGGGACTACCGTATTATCTTGATTCTGTTGTTCTAACTTTATAGATTCTACTTGACTACCTTCAATAATAGTAGATTCTGTAATTCTATTTTCTAGTAAACTAGATTCTAGATTCTTATTTTCTTCTATTTGAAACTCAAAATTTACTGGAGTCGAAGGTTGTATTGTTTCTTCTTCTTTAGTAGAAGTAAGTTGGTTATTTTCTGTTGTCAAAGAATCTGAGATATTAGAGTCTAGACTACTGCTTTCTATACTGCTAGAATCTTGTTTGCCAGAATCTTGTTTTCTGTCTTGAGGCATTGATGGTAAGTCAATTCTTATAGGCCCAGTGGGTAATTTTTTTTTAGGCATAATTCTAAATGTTGATAACGGTATTTACGACTTCTGTGTAAGCAGTAGCTAGAGATTGTTTTCCCATTTCTGCAAGGGACCACCCGGCATTATTTGCTTGCTGTACAATCGTGCTATGACGCACTGAACTAAAAAGGCTAATTTCTTTCAATACTTCAGATAGAGTCTCAATCGCTGCTTTTGACATTCTGGTCTGATTAGCTCCTGACCACTGATCTCTTACAGGAATTACTCCCAGTATCTTAGGAACGATAAAGTCGATTTCTTCTAATTCTCTAATTAAAGTTATGGTGTTGATTACCCCCATAACTCCTTTATTCGTACATTCAGTGGGAATTACCACATAGTCTGCTGCCAAAATAGCGTTGTAAGTTAGAATCCCTTTTGCTGGGGGGGTATCGATAACGATATAATCGTAATCCCCTAAAACTGATTTTAAGGCTCGTTTTAAAAAACGCTCTCTTCCAGGGTTTGGTGCAATTACCTCTCCTGCACCCGATAAACTGTAATCCGCAGGAGCTAACTCTAACCCCTCTCGTTCTTCATTGTTAGGCTTTTTAATTATTTCTTTGATATCCAAGCGGTCTGAGCCTGGCAAAATTGTTTCAGCGATCGTGGCTGATTCAGATAAATCCCTCCATCCCATCCATTGAGATAAATTCCCTTGAGGATCAAAGTCCACCGCTAGAGTCTTACCTTTTGAAGACAACATTATTGCTAAATTCAGACTAGTAGTTGTTTTCCCCGAACCGCCTGAAAGACAAGTTACGGCCAATATCTTAGCTTGTTTAGTAGATTCTGGCATTTAACTATACTAGATTCTATTTAAGTAGAAACAAGATTTTACTCCGCCAGATTAGCATTGATCGTCCAAGAGGTGCAAGCTT
>JASJEK010000150.1 GCA_030064915.1 Xenococcaceae cyanobacterium MO_234.B1 | reverse complement strand
GAAAAAGCCAAATCGGTGACAGCAACAATGGGAATAATTTGCCACAGTGAGGAAAAGCTTAAATGATTATCCTCAGAAGTGTCTTCGGTGTCTTCAATTTCCTTCTCTCTGAAGTAATTATAGACTAACCACAAAAGATACACTGCTCCCAAAAATTTAAACTGCCAAAACTGTACTACCCAAGTAGCCGTTAAAATTAGAGCAATCCGTAAAATATATGCTCCCACTAACCCGATATTGAGTGCTTGACGTTGTAGTTTTGGGTCTTGAAGATTTTGGGCGATTGCAGCTAAGGCAATGGCATTATCAGCCGATAAAACTGCTTCTAAAGCTATTAAAACAATTAAGACAAAGGGAGTTTGCACTCCCGAATCTACTAAATAATCTACTGATTCTTCCAACATTAAGGCGTTTCTCTAAAAAAGTATTGATCCTGATAAACCATCCATATAGGTAAAGATAGGTATTACTAATGATTTTAAACTGTTAGGGCTTCCCTAATATCAGTTATCAGTTACCAGTTACCCCCAATCCTGATGAATTATGTTGCATCTTGTTACAATATGTTTCGCTAAGGGTCAATTATAAAGCACATTAGTGGGTGAACATGTTTTTATTATCAGGAGTCAATTTACTATGCCTTTATCTGAGACTCAAATTTTTGTAGCTCTTTTAATTGCTCTTCTTCCTGGCTTTTTAGCTTTTCGTCTCTCTATCGAGCTTTACAAATAAATAAAGTATCTTGGTAGTTAAGACCTTATCTCTAGAGATATAAGTATATTGGGTTTAAGATTGGCGATTCCACCAAAAAATTGCTAGTCTTAAAACCCGAATAACCATCTACATGGTTCAAGACGGTACTGATTCCTGATTCTTTAGCTCATTTGGGATGAATTATGAAAGTATCTGATGATAAAGCCCTTAAAGTTCCATCACGTCCGCGACGCTCTCGTCGTAGTCGCAAGATAAACCAAGGAATTGTTACTGAAACAGTCTTAAAATTATTTTTTAGTTTTTTGATTGGACTGGCTGGGGTTGCTTCCCTAATAAAATTAGTACCCTACCACATTAGGCAACAAGGGAAATTAAAAGAACTCCGCGCCCAAGTTAAAGAAACGGAAGCTATAGTTTTTAAGTTACGAGAAGAATTCAATCGTAATTTTGATCCTCAGCAAACACAGAGTTTAATAGAAGAGTATAGTTCTTTAACTGCACCTAATCGCATTCATATATTTGTGCATGATGAAAACAATACTGCGATTTCTAATTCTAAAATAGTTTCTAACCCTGAAGAAGACTAATTAGAGAAGATAGGATGGAGCAATCCAGTTAGCCAAGTTTCGACTTTGTGTTGATAACTTAGTAATTCAGGCTTATCAGCTAGTAATTCTAGGGCTTGTTTATAGTCAGCTACTGCACAATTCCAGTCTCCTCTGAGGTGATAGGCTCTGCCTCTTTCACCATAAACTCTCTCTTGAAGACTATGGGAAATGATCAGAGCAATATCAAAATTACTGATCGCTAAATCATAACTACCCATATCGCGGAAAGTAATACCTTGATTAATCCAAGCACGAATATTAGCAGGATTGAGGTCTAGAGCTGTATCATAGTCAGAAATGGCAGCCTTTAGATTACCTTGAGCAACATAGCAATTAGCACGATTATTGTACGCACTGTCAAGCTTCGGGTCAATTTCTAAAGCATGGGTTAAATCTCGTAGGGCTTCTGCTAGTTGGTTGTTGCGCAAATACATTAAACCCCGGTTATTGTAGTCCATAGCACGATTAGGGCGGAGAGAGATTAATTGATTAATCAGTGCGATCGCTACAGCATAGTTGCCTTCTGCTACACTTTCTTCTATGGAAGAGCGCAATTGATGCTCTAACTGCTCAAAGTGCAAAGCGTTCTCATAGTTCAGAGAATATAAAGACGAAGTTTCTTCTGGCTGCTTAGAGTTGGCATGGTTATAAAATTCAGTTTTCATGGGAGCAATTAAACCTTTATTAAAGCTGCTTTACTATTTACTATTTAGTTACGTTTGTTTGTTAAGTAATATGTCACCGATTAAACTGTCTCATGGTTTGCTACCAATTAAGAAAAAGATTTAGTTAAATTTGCTACTTTTTTGCAATATTTAGGGCAAATTTAACAGTTTCACTCAGTATAATGCCCCAAACTTTAAAGAAAGTAACATTCCCAAAAATTAATTTCATCACAACTAGCTAGATAGGAGGTTAGGTATTAGTTTTTTCCGATTCTTCCTTGCCTCCTTTATCTTGAGCAACCGATAAAATTAAGACTAATGCAAGAAGTATAGTATCTCAAACTGCAAAAATACTTAAAATTACTCAGCCAATTCATGTGTTTTTATAACAATTCTTGAGGGAAGTTCGGTTAGAAACGATACCATTGATACCATTCAGTTGATATTGATTTCGGTAATTATAGAGTTGAGATTATAAATAATATGAACATTACACAAGTATTTACGGCAGAAAATGATGTTCAACAGCAAGATTACTGTGTTTTTGGTCTAGCAACTTGTTTTTTGCGAGAAGAAGGCGAAATTAACCAAGTAAAGATTATTGAGCCAATTCCTTCCGCAGCTTTAGAAGCCATTATTCAAGGGGTTTCCACTTCCTACGAACTAGCTTATGCTACAACCCTAGGAGAGATTTTGACAGGAGAGATTCCTACTATTCCTCCAGAATTTCCTGCTGAAGCTCAACTGTGTGATAACTTTATCGAAAGAGCGATCGCAGCAACTCGCACCTACAAAACTCGCCCTGAAGCACAGAAACATATTCCTGTTGGAACAGTAAGACAAGATTTAAACTACTCTTTAACCAAGAAAAGAGTTTTAAACAATAGCACAGTAGTTCGGACAGAAGACAATGTAAAACAACATGAATATACTCATAAGGTGCTTTAGATTTCTGGTGGAGATTTTGTAAATTTTGGTTAAATAAAGTAGCAGGGAACAAGTAGCAACTAGTAAGTAACCACAAGGTACTGATATTTATACTATCTATCATTTATCCCTTCAAATTTTTGTTGACTAAAAAATTATAATAGGGATATAATAAAGGATTTGCAAAATAAGCTGAACTTTTACTAGGAGTTTGCTAGCCATGGTAGTCCAAACTAATACAGATCTTATCTACGAAGAAAAAATCCAAACCATCGCACGAGAATTAATCCAAGCTACTAGAGAAAAAAGTAATATTTTTGCTCAGATGCGGGAGCAGATGCGATGGGATGATAAACTCCTAGACTGGGCAATGAGCAACCCTGGTTTGCGAGTTCAGATGTTTCGCTTTATAGATACCATTCCTGCCTTGCAGAGTAAAACTGAAGTTGCTCGTCATCTGCAACAGTATATGAGTGATGAATCAGTAGAGTTACCCTCTGCCTTAAAAGCAATTCTGAACTTTACTGATGCTAACTCTTTACCTGCTCAAACCGCAGCAGCAACTATTACTAAGGCAGTAGAAACCCTAGCTTATAAGTATATTTCAGGGGAAAGTATTGGGGAAGTAATTAAAGCTATTGAGCGCATTCGTAAAGAAGGCATGGGTTTTACCATTGATTTACTAGGAGAAGCCGTAATTACAGAAACAGAAGCCCAATCTTACTTGGAAAGATATGTTGAATTAATCCAGCAATTAAGGGAAAAAGCTAAAACTTGGAAGCGCCAAGAGGGATTAGACTTAGTTGACTCAGAAGAGTTAGCCCAAGTTCAAGTATCAGTCAAGCTTACCGCGTTTTATTCCCAGTTTGATCCCCTCGATCCTCAAGGAAGCAGAGATAAAGTTTGCGATCGCATTCGTCTGTTATTAGATCAAGCACAAGAATTAGGAGCGCAAGTTCATTTTGATATGGAACAGTATC
Source organism: Xenococcaceae cyanobacterium MO_234.B1 (assembly GCA_030064915.1). GTDB lineage: Bacteria > Cyanobacteriota > Cyanobacteriia > Cyanobacteriales > Xenococcaceae > JASJCP01. The sequence continues at coordinate 5,999 of JASJEK010000150.1, read as the reverse complement.
AATATAAGGACTTGACTCTATCAATCCTCAAAGAATTATTATTAGAACCAGAATTTAGAGATCGCACAGACATTGGCATTACCCTGCAAGCCTATCTGAGAGACTCCTATCAAGACTTACAAGATTTGATCGCCTGGGCAAAACAACGGGGTAAACCTGTGACATTGCGCTTAGTTAAAGGGGCTTATTGGGATAGTGAAACGATCAAAGCCCAACAAAATCATTGGCAACAGCCCGTATATAACAATAAAGCGGAGACAGATCTTAATTTTGAACAGATGACCCGTTTATTACTAGAAAATCATCAATATTTGTATGGTGCGATTGGGAGTCATAATGTGCGATCGCAAGCTGTAGCTTGTGCAGTAGCAGAAACTTTAAATATCCCTTCCCGTAATTTTGAGATGCAGGTTTTATATGGCATGGGAGATAAACTAGCAAAAGCTCTAGTAAAACGGGGACATCGAGTTAGAGTGTATGCGCCCTACGGGAAGCTATTGCCTGGCATGGCGTATTTAATTCGTCGTCTTTTAGAAAATACGGCTAATAGTTCTTTTTTAAGGCAAAATTTAGCAGAAAAGCCTATAGAAGAATTAATTGCACCACCTGTTGTCGAGCCACAAAACTTACCTTCTTCCTCCTCCACTGAGCAATTTAACAATCAATTTAACAATGCTCCCAATACAGACTATGCCGATGCAGAATTAAGAAACCAAGGTCAAGAAGCACTAGCAAAAGTTAAAACTTTACTAGGGAAAACCTATTTACCTCTAATTAATGGGGAATATCAGGAAACTACGAACTATATCGAATCTCTCAACCCTTCTGATACCTCTCAAATCATTGGTAAAGTAGGTCAAATTGACCTAGAACAAGCGGAAATAGTAATTGAGTCAGCAAAAGCTGCTTTCCCTAAGTGGAAAAATACCCCTGCAACGGAAAGAGCCAATATACTCCGCAAGGCTGCCGATATTATGGAAGAGAGGCGACATGAGTTAAATGCTTGGATTTGTTTAGAAGTAGGAAAAATTATTCCCCAAGCGGATGCAGAAGTTTCTGAAGCCATCGACTTTTGTCGCTACTACGCCGACGAAATGGAAAGATTAGCAACAGGTTATAACTATGATGTCGCAGGGGAAACAGATCGTTACTTCTATCAACCCAAAGGCATTGCTGTAGTTATTTCGCCTTGGAACTTCCCCATTGCGATCGCAACTGGCATGACAGTGGCAGCTTTAGTTACAGGAAACTGCACTCTACTCAAACCAGCAGCAACTTCTTCTATTATTGCTGCCAAGATAGCAGAAATTTTAGTCGCAGCAGGTATTCCGCCAGGAGTATTTCAATTTGTTCCTGGTAAAGGCTCTACTGTAGGGGAATATCTGGTAAAACACAAAGATACCCATGTAATTGCTTTTACAGGATCGCGAGAAGTGGGTTGTCGCATCTACGCCGAAGCAGCTACCCTACAACCAGGACAAAAACACCTCAAAAAAGTCATTGCCGAGATGGGTGGTAAAAATGCCATCATTGTGGATGAAAGTGCCGATTTAGACCAGGCTGTAGTAGGAGTAGTGCAGTCAGCTTTTGGTTATACAGGACAAAAATGTTCTGCTTGTTCGAGGGTTATTGTTTTAGAAACAATCTACGATACTTTTGTTGCCAGACTCATTGAAGCTACCAAATCCCTTAATATTGGGAAAACTGATCACCCTGGTACTCAAGTAGGTCCTGTAATAGATAGTACAGCACGCGATCGCATTTTAGAATATATCGCCAAAGGTAAAGCAGAAAGCACTCTCGCTTTAGAAATGGATGTTCCCGAAGGGGGTTATTTCGTTTCTCCTACTATCTTTACCGACGTTGCTCCCGATGCCACTATTGCCCAAGAGGAAATTTTTGGTCCAGTTTTAGCTGTCATCAAAGCCAGCAATTTCGATGCAGCCTTAACTATTGCTAATGGTACAGACTACGCCCTTACAGGGGGTTTATATTCCCGTACACCCTCCCATATAGAAAGGGCTTCCCAAGAATTTGAAGTAGGAAATCTCTATATTAATAGAACTACGACAGGAGCGATTGTAGCTCGTCAACCCTTTGGTGGTTTCAAGTTTTCTGGAGTCGGTTCAAAAGCAGGAGGTCCCGATTATTTACTCCAATTTCTCGAACCCCGTGTGGTAACTGAAAACATCCAACGTCAAGGTTTTGCACCCATTGAAGGGGCAGAATAAATAGGAATAAACCGTAGGGGTCCGATAAAACTAGACAAAACTAGACAGACTTTATACTAGTAAGGGTTGTAGCCTACTAGTTAAGGGGGACAAATCGCCCCTTCAATAGTATTTATGAACTAAAAATAAGTATAAATACAGGGGCGATTTGTCCGCGAAGGGGGCTTAAATAGATCTAGAGGTAAGTAGGCTTGCTGAATAAATGCTATAAAGTAGTCCAGATAAGGGTTTCACCGCACTTTTTTGGAAAACCAGACAAACCTTCGCAGTGAACCTACCACTGTGTAAGTTCTGTGATGGTTAGATTGGCTTTGTGGACTTATTCAGCAAGCCCTAAGTAACAAATCAAATTATTGTAGAATACAAGCCGCCTTCCGCGTCTGTCTAGTTTTGTCCGGATTTTTGCCAGGGGTGGGCAATGCCCACCTTACCATAGCTTTCTCAATTGTTAGAATCACTTGAAGATAACTTGTTAGTTCCTTGTCTTTAAGTATTAGTGATGACCATTACAATTAGTCAGCTATTTGATTTTGCCAACCTGTTTGTTCTTCCTTTCTGGGTTTTGATGATTTTCTTACCTCGATGGGGATTAACCAAAAAAGTAATGGAGTCTTTTTTACCATTTGTCGCCCTGGCTGGTTTGTATATCTATCTTTTTTCGGGAACAATTACCCCAGAATCTGCTCAAGCTTTGTCCAATCCTCAGCTAGTAGATATTGCTCAGTTTTTTGCTGATGAAAGAATTGCAGCTACAGGATGGGTTCATTTTTTAGTGCTGGATTTATTTGTGGGTCGCTGGATATATTGGGAAGGACAACGAACTGGAGTATGGACTGTTCACTCTCTCATTCTTTGTCTCTTTGCAGGTCCTATAGGATTACTGTCCCATATTCTCACGGCAAAGATTACACAGCGATTTTTTTCAGCTTCAGAAGAGGGAGAGGCTTCTTCCTCTGTGACTCCGCAAGAGAGCTAATTCAAAGGTGGGCAATGCCCACCCTACAATAACTTCCTATGGTTTAACCAAGCAACAATCATAATTACTTCTTACGATAAATTTCTCGACGATGACCAACTTTGATAATTTCTATTATCAGTACAGATGATTTAATATTGTAAACAATACGATAGTCTCCTACACGAATACGATATATGGAGTCACTACCAATTAGTTTTTTACTACCTGATGAATAAGGATTATTTGCCAAATTTTCGACAGCTTGCAAAATCCTGGGTATGATTTGCTTATCTAGCTTTTTCAGTTCTTTTTTAGCCGACTGTTTCCACTCAAAGGTCACTATTCCTAAACGGAAAAGTGCTGCTTTGAGCAAGCTCAATTCTATATGAGGTCATCTTGTTTTAACTCGGCAATTAAATCTGCATGGCTAGTAGTTGGTTCATCTCGCCTTTCTGCTACGATTGCTAAATCTTCTATGTCTTCTAGTAGTTCTTCAAATTGAGCAATGGGTAAAATAACTGCGGTTTTTTCCCCTGATTCATTAGTAATATAATTTAAAGCTAAATTTTCAGTATTAATCATGCTTGCTATTATTTAAGTCATGAAATCAATTATAAATAGGACTTGCTGAATAAGTCTAAAACCTTGACAAATCAATGGTGAGCGCCTCCAGGTAAAGTTGATAAAGTGCAAGAAATAAGCTTCTCTACCTTCATTTCCCATGCACTTTGAGATTGTCTAGATTATTATGATTACCTCTTCTGACGACTGACATCACGACTTCTGACTTCTGAACCTCACCAAAAAACTTTTTCAGCAAGCCCTAAATAGCGATACCTTCGGTCAGCTTGGCGATCGCTTGATTTGTAGATTATTTAAAGATCATCCTCTAGAGTAGGCAAATCTAAAATATATGTGGATTCTTTGAAGGTGTGAATTTTGGGTTTTGCGATCGCTTAACCTAACCTACAGACGAGCTGTGGTTTTACCCTGATTAATTCGTAATCGATTAGCCATTGATGAACTATTTGCTAATCGAACTTCAGAAGATTTAGCTTTTGGTCTATTCAATAGTTATGGACAACTGGGTTTGCCACTCCACCTCCTCGTCTGTTAGGCAGGTGGTGGTTATTGAAGTGCGAGAGTAAGCTCAAGTTATTCAAGTTTAATATGAAGCAGCTTAATTAACTATTGGGTTATCTTAACTTAGAGCAAGTAGTTAATCGAAATTGATATTGTGGCACTATCAAGACGTAGCTTTTTGGGATTAGTAGGGGTAGGGGCAACTGGTGCAATCATCGCCTCTCCCTTAAAAAAATTGTATTCCCAGTCAGTTGAAGGCAAATCAGTTAGGGTTAATAAATTTGGTTCTCTCAAAAGCGATCCCAAAGGTATTTTAGACCTACCAGAAGGATTCCAGTATCAGGTCATTTCTAAGGTTGGGGAAACCATGAATGATGGTCTTCCTGTCCCCAATAATCACGATGGGATGGCTGCATTTCCAGGTAAGAATGGTACAACTATCTTAGTCAGAAACCACGAACTAAACCCCGTAACTACTAGGAATAATCTACCTCCCGATTTACCCCAATACGATCGCAATTGTCCAGGGGGAACTACTACCCTAGTTATAGACAAAGATCGCAGTCTACAAGAACATTATCTTTCTTTGGCTGGAACGAACCGCAATTGTAGTGGTGGTGCTACTCCTTGGGGTTCTTGGATTAGTTGCGAAGAAGATGTTGCTACCCCCTATGCGCCACCAGGATACAGTTTAGAGCAAGTCTTATCCCAATGGGGTAAAGTCTCAGTTAAACATGGTTATAACTTTGAAGTACCAGCTACAGGAAAACTCGCAGACCCCATACCCCTAAAAGCAATGGGGCGTTTTCGCCATGAGGCGATCGCAGTTTGTCCTCAAACGGGTTATATTTATCAAACAGAAGACCAAAACGATAGCTGTTTTTACCGCTTTCTCCCCCATCAAAGCCAGAATTTATCCGCAGGGGGAGTACTAGAAGCCATGGTTATTAAGAATATGCCAAAAGTTGATACAGGTTCAGACTTTCGGGTTGGTCAACCCCAAGCTGTAGAGTGGGTGAGATTAGAAGATGTTGACCCTAAACACGATACCTTAAGATATGAAGCCCAAGCCAAAGGTGCAGCTATCTTTAGAAGGGGAGAAGGTATTTGTTATGCCAACGGAGAACTATATTGGACTTGTACCAACGGTGGAAAAGCCCAAGTTGGTCAAATTTTTCGCTACAACACAGCAAAAGCCACAGTAGAATTATTTGTAGAATCTCCTGGAGCAGGAGTTTTAGACTATCCCGATAATCTAGTTATGTCCCCTTTTGGGGATTTAATCGTCTGTGAAGATGGTCGAGGAGAACAATTTTTAGTCGGGATTACTCCAGAAGGTAAATATTATCAATTTGCCCGTAATGCTCTCAATAATAGTGAATTTGCTGGTGTTTGCTTTGCTCCCGATGGTCAAACCATGTTTGTTAATATATATCGACCAGGATTAACTTTAGCGATTTGGGGCGATTGGTAAGCAACTTTATTAATTGAAAAGAATCTATGACCACGAATAAACCAATTTGGCAAACTTCCCTGAAGGTTATCTCATCTATTACTCAGTTTATATTAGGGTTTGTGTTGGGAGTTTCTCTCATAACTGGTGCTGCCATAGCTGCTGGCTATCTTTACTTGACTACAATGTCTTATATTTCGCCGAAAAAACCTATATATGAAGAAGAAAAAGCCTCAAAAACAGTCACAAAATCAGAAATAGCTACAGAAACAAC
>JASJEK010000013.1 GCA_030064915.1 Xenococcaceae cyanobacterium MO_234.B1 | reverse complement strand
GTCAATAATTTAGCACTCCAAGAATGAGCTAAAACACTAGCAGAAGACCATCCGAGATGCTGCATTAAAGCTTCTAAATCCTGAATAAAATCGGCGAACCGATATCCTTCTTGAGGTTTACTGCTATCTCCATGACCGCGTAAATCGGGAGCAACAATATGATAGTTAGGGGCTAAATAATCCCCTAAACTTGCCCAAACCAAGCCACAATCGGCTAATCCGTGTAAAAGCAATAAAGGTTCTCCTCCTCGATTCCATTCCCAATAAGACAGCTCAATGCCAGATAGATTTACAGTTTGACGTACAGTTGCAAGGGCATTCATAGAGTTTTTTGACTATTGGACTATTGTGTTGCCAAAATTTTCAGAAACACTATCGGTAGTAGTGTATTTTTTTTTGCCATATCACTTCATCTGGTAGTTGACCATTTTTTGAATTCAAAATTCGCCCATTCGCCCATTAGGGATTTTTAAATAATTGAGCAATTATTTAATTTCGGCATACTTGCCCCTTCTTTTAAGGAGGAAAACATATAACAATCCGTAGCACATCCTTGTCACAAAACCCTTACTTCAGGAAGGGAATAATTTTGAATTTTTAATTGATAATTTTGAATTTTTTTGACCATTTTTTGAACAACAGTACCTATCGATTTAATTGCTGATTTGTTCAACTAACTGCTGCAAGTCAGAGTAATGAGCTCCTTTCCAGTAGACTTGTTGACATCTTTGACAGAGATAGAATTCATTATAATACTGTCGCGTTTTAGCAGGTAAGCGAGCAGACACCTCATCAAACTCAACTGAGACTAGGTCTCCATTACACCGCAAACAGCGTCGAAAAGGCCGGATTTTAGCCCAGAGAGCAAAGCGCTGTAAGACTTCTCGGCTCTGTTGAATCGGGTTGATGGCTCTGACCCAATATCCATAAGTCACTAGACTCCGCTTGAGCAGTCCACGATCTCTGGTGAGTAAAATCCGTTGCTCAGAATCAGAGATAGCAGCTAGTTCTTCGTCGTCACAGTTATGACGATACCAAGTATCAAAACCCAAAAGCCGAAGATAGGTTGCTAACTTGCCCAAGTGAACATCCAAGACAAAACGAGTTAGCAACAAATGGGGACGGACTAATTGGAGTTCCCCTAATAACAAGCTGGTAAAGTGAGGGTAGATGCTAAACTGGTCTCCATCCTGAAGGGAATAGTCAAAATCAACCGACTGACCATTGGCGAGAATTAATTCAACTTCTGGATGAGGAACCCCCAAGGCTTCGATGGTGTCTTTAATGGAGGGATTACCTCGAACCAGATAAATAAAGCCTTGCTGTCTTCTAAATGAAGCCAGAAAATCATTGAGTGAACCGTAAAACCGAAAATAGGCGTAGTTGCTCCTCATCTTGAATTCTCGCTACGACTGCTCTGTGTGAGTCGAAAAAATAGTTAGCAAAATGCCAGGAAGTAGGTAATGATGAGCGATCGCAGATAAACCAGCTTCTGTTCCTAATTGTTCTCGTTGCTGTCGATTGTACCATCTCATTTCACCAATCCAAGGAACGGAAACCAAATGATTTTTTTCTCCTCCATAAGCATCGACTAAGTAGAAACGTCCTCCATTAGCTAGAACGCGACTGACTTGCTCAAAAACTTGCTGTGGATGAGGATAATGAAGAAAGCTGATGGTACAGAAAACAGCATCAAACTGTTCATCTGCAAAGGAGAGAGATTCTGCATTACCGCTTACAAAAATTAATCTCTTTCGGAAGGGATTTTGGGCTCGGGCGCGACGCAACATTAATGGAGAAAGGTCTAAACCAATGGCTTTGACAGTAGGAAACTCGGCAGCAAGACGATTAAGCAGACGACCAGTACCGCATCCAATATCGAGAACCCAAGCATTCTCCTCTAATTCCACATACTCTAACAGCCGTTTATGAATCCCTTGGTAGAAGCCGGTGGTGAACAAGCAATCATAGTAAGGAGCCCAAAGATTAAAGAAATTTTCTTTCTGTTGGTAAAAATTGTTAGTCATTGATTTTGAGAGTTGAGCGATCGCCTTATCAATGAGTTAATATCAATGAGTTAACAGTTAACCGCCATACTGCCAGCCAGTAGATTCAAGTAAAAGCTGCTTACCTTCACGATGAACCCCTGAACCAATCACTTCTCCGACGTAAACAGTGTGATCTCCTTGGTCAACTTTGCCAACTACCTTACATTCGATGTAGCCAAGGGAGTCTTTGATAATGGGACAGCCTGTTTCTGCACCTTCGTAAAATTCAACTGTTTCAAACTTATTACCGACTCGACGCTTTGGTTGAAAAAACTGCTGGGCGAGTTCTTTTTGTCCTTCTTCCAAAAAGCTAATGGTAAATACATTAGTTTTTTCGAGTAGGGCATGAGAGCCAGAATCTTGCTTGACGCAGTTGACAACTAAGGGGGGCTTAAACGAAGATTGCATCAGCCAACTGACAGTAAAACCATTCATTTCTTCTCCATCTCTGACTCCACAAATGTATAAACCGTGGGGAATTTTACGTAGCATGGTTTTTTTAGCCTGTTCGTCTAACACTCTTAATTTTCTCCTCTAGGTAGTGTTACAGAAATTTTTAGCAACACTTTAACTATAAAGAAATAAATCAAGGTCGTACGTGAATTTCTGCAAAGATGAGTGGCTTGAATCCAGAAAGTAGAGACCTAGCATGCTACGTCTCTACAGGGTTTAACGGTTTTTTATATAGGTATGATCTGTAATTCGGATTTAGTATAATTCTAGGACCATTTATCCATTTTCCGATGAAATATTGGTCAAAACTCTTTTTAATAGCTCTTTTTGGCTTATTATTGACTATTGCTATTTCTTTACCAGGAAATAGTCAGCTAAACTCATCTAATCTCGTCCAACAAGCTCAATCTGCTTACAACCAAGGATTGTATCAAGAGTCTCTAAGTTTACTCAAAGAAGCGGAACAAACATTTATTAATCAGAATCAAACCTTACAGCAAGCTCAGATCCAGTCTCTTATTTCTCTAGTACAGCAAAAGTTAGGCAATTGGGACAAAGCCCAGGAAGCAATCGACTATGGTTTGGCTTTAATTGCAAATAGTAATAATAGTTCTAGTAAACAGCAGATATTAGCCCAAATTTGGAATGCTCAAGGACAGCTTTACTTTAACAGAGACAAAATAGAACAGGCTTTATCTGCATGGGAAACAGCTAGTCAATGGTATAAGCAATCAGGAGACTCTATCGGAGAAAAGGGAGCAAATATTAATCGCGCTCAAGCTTTGGAGAATCTCGGCTTTTTCCGTTATGCTTGCAATACCAGTTTAAAAACTTTAGATTCATCTTTTTCTAGTTGTGAGAATTTAGAAGCGCAAGACATAACCACTCTTTTAGAAAGAATTAATCCACAATCTGCTTCTTGGCAATTAAAAGGATTGAGTACTATTGGTAATACCTTATTATTAATGGGGCGATTAGCTTCTGCTCAAATCATCCTGGAAAATAGTCTAACTCTAAGTAAACAACTGCCTCAGCGATCGCTTGTATTAGAAAGTAAAATTTTACTCAGTTTGGCTAAGGTGCATCAAGCTAAAGCCATTCAAGCTAAAGAGCAAGAGGAATTAGATAGATTTGAACAGGAAAGTCAACAGGCTTTTAGTATTTATCAACAAGTTTCCCAGACAGATTTAACTAACAGTCTGTTATCCCCAGAAAGATTAGAAGCGAAACTTAATCAACTCAATCTCTTAATTGCTACCGAACAATGGTCATTAGCCCAAGAAGTAGCTAGGGAAATTGATTTCAATGAAGCTTCAAACCGACGCTCAATTGCAGCCAAACTCAACTTTGCTCGTAGTCTGACGGCTCTGAAACAAGCTGGCATTGCCGTAAATTACTCTTGGGAAGATATTGCCCAAATTTACACTCAGATTATAGTGGAAGCAGAAAGCATCGACGCAAAACGGATTGTTGCTTCTGGTTATGGTTATTTAGGACAATTAGCTTTTGAACAAAATCTACCATTAGAAGCTCAACCTCAACAACTCCTAGAAAAAGCTCTGAATCTCGCTCAAAGTAATAATGCACCAGAAATTGCTTATCGTTGGCAATGGCAATTAGGTAGAATCTATCGAGAACAAGGGGAGATTAATCAGGCAATTATCACTTATCAAGCTGCTTTTGCTAATCTACAAGCTTTAAGGAGCGATTTGATTGCACTGAATCGAGAAATTCAATTTTCTTTTCGAGAACAAGTAGAACCAGTATATCGGGAATTAGCTGATTTACTGTTGCAAGCTTCCACTACTACTGAACAAAATATTCAAACTAAACAAAACACTCAAACTAATCTGGCTCAGGCTCGTGATGTCATCGAATCCCTAAAATTAGCAGAACTAGACAACTATTTTCAGGATGCTTGTTTAGTTTTTGAGCAAAAAGATATTGCCCAAATCGATCCTTATGCAGCCACAATTTACACTATTGTTTTACCCCAAAGCTTAGAGGTGATTCTAACTCTACCAGGGGAAAAACTTTACCATCACAGCCAACCTCTAAATCCAAATCAACTGGAACAAACTATCAAGAGACTGAGACTAAATCTATTAGACCCTAGCGAACTCTTAACAACCCAATCCCTATCCCTTCAAGTATATAACTGGTTAATCAAACCTTTTGAACCCCAATTAAATTTAGCAAAGCAGCAGATTAAAACCCTGGTATTTGTTCTCGATGGAGTCTTACAAAATATTCCCATGTCCGTCTTGTATGATAGCAATCAATATCTTATCGAAAAATATGCGATCGCTGTAACTCCTGGATTACAATTACTTACTCCTCAATCATCTTCTCGTAAATTTTCCGCTTTAATAGGAGGAGTCAGTGAACAATTAGAAATCTCTAATCAAAACTTTGTCGCCTTAAAAAACGTCCCCAGAGAAATAGAAAAAATTAATTCCAGTATTAATAGCGAAACACTACTCAACGCTCAATTCAACAGAAGCAACCTGAGCCAAAAGCTAGATACTCAACCTTTTTCTGTGGTGCATTTAGCTACTCACGGTCAATTTAGCTCTAATCCCAATAAAACCTTTATTTTACTTTGGGATCAACTACTAACCCTCAAAGACTTGAGTAAATTATTGCAAAATAGAACTGTTAACCGTGACAAATTAATCGATCTTTTGGTACTAAGTGCTTGTGAAACTGCGGTAGGAGACGACAGAGCAGCTTTAGGTTTAGCAGGAATGGCAGTAAGGACTGGTGCTAGTAGTACTTTAGCTACCCTCTGGCAAGTTGGTGACGAATCTACCGCCACTCTCATGGCAAATTTTTATCAGCAATTAAGTCAAAATCCCCAAATGAGTAGAGCAGAAGCTTTACGGATGGCACAAATTGAACTCTGGAAGAATCCCCAACGAGATTGGAAAGTTCCCATTTTTTGGGCTCCTTATATCCTAGTAGGCAATTGGAAGTAACGTTGACCTACCTTAAACTTTTATTCAGCAAGCCCTCGCAAAGCGCGACGGGTACGTCACCTTCCTGCTAAGTCAGAACACCTAGGTTGAGGAAGGTTGAGGTCAACTCCTGTGGCTGTAATTAATTGCTGCCAATCACTTTGGAAATGGGGACTAGTAGTACTGATATCTTGCCATTGAAATAAACTATCGATCGCATCAAACCAAATACCAGCTTTACCATATACTTTATGTTGTTGCTGTTGACCATTTTGTAATTGGGATTGGAGAGAAGAATCTATCATTACTCTTGTAACCCAGCCATAAACTACCTTTGGAGGATAGCTTTTCTCAGCATCACAATAAACTTTTAAATACCAGCGATACCATTTACCTCTTTCTAATCCTGGTTGATCTTGAGGCAGACTAACATTAAGATAACCTGATGTCTCACCCATAGATAATTGTTTTTTCCAGAGATGATTGCGGTCTTGATCCTGAAGGACAAACTCAATTTCACCTACTGGCTCAGAATAGGAAGGTACATAAAACCAAAATGTGGGATGTTCTTTAATGGTTTTACCCCAATTGGAAGTAGGGACTAGAGCCGTAAGGGGAAATTCTGCACTAGGACACTGTCCGCGACCTTCCCCCGCAGTTTGTTGACCCGCTCTCCCTGTATCGGAAAAATCCAATATATCTTCTTCTGTGGTTACAGAGCTATTTTCTTCTGATGATTGTTGCAGAATTACCAGCGATCGCTGTTGGGGAGGAGTCTCAATAAGACTAATTTGTTCTGGGATAGATAATGAAGTAGTTTCTGTCTCAGAAGTTGTCACCATATTGCTAACAGTCTCGGCAAAGAGCGCAGTATTGATTAGAGGGGGTGCGATCGTCAAGAATCCGAGCCTCCACCATATTCCCCTACTAGTCCAGTGTTGAGTATCCACAATGTACTTCTTGAGCTAAAAAGCTTCTATCCACTTATCAGTATAAAATCATGTTTACCTTTAGTGAACAATATTTATTTACTAGTCCTGTCCTACTTTTTCATAACCATTTTCAAAAGCAAAGCGAACTAATTGGGTACGATTTTCCAGATTAAGTTTACTTAAAATATTACTCAAATGAGTTTGTACTGTACGAGGGCTAATAAATAAGCGTTCACTAATTTGTTTATTAGTGAAACCTTGAATCACTTCCCAAAATACTCTTTCTTCTGCGGGGGTCAAAGGTAGTGGTGCTGGCTCAGAAACCTTCCCTGATTTGATTTCTGTCCCAAATTTAGAAGAGATATCTATATTGTCTTTAGCAGTAAATTTAGAAGAAGAATTGACTAACTTCCCGATAAGATTGACAATTTCAGTATGGATTCTTCGAGAACGTTCAATTAGGGCTTCAATTTTAGCTAATAACTCCTTTATTTCAAAGGGTTTTGTCAAGTAGTCATCAGCCCCAATAGAATGTCCCAGGACGCGATCATCTAGTCCTCCTCTAGCAGAAAGAAAAATAAAGGGGACTAACTGTCCTGAAGGCTGAGAGCGCAACTGACGGCAAAAATCAAACCCGTTCATCTCAGGCATAGCAACATCCGATATGATGATGTCGGGAGTATTTTCCTCAAACAAGACCAAGGCTTCTTTCCCTGAAATAGCACTGATCACTTGATATCCTTGCTGCTCCAATGTGTGTTTGAGAACAGTCCGTAATGTATTGTCATCATCCACAACTAAAATTTTCTTCATTTTTTAATGCTGTTTTATAAAACAATGACCGCGGAATGCGGTCAGCGCAGGCACCGTCGTTTTACGGCGGTGTAACGCTGACTTAATCTCTGAAAAATAGTCATACTTAGCTACTAGCTAGATTATATGGATTTATTGTTTAAATTTCTCTTTGACTATAAATCTCTCTCAATATAGTGTGATAGTGTGATGTAAGTACCTGTGCAAAATTAATTATACATTTTGAGCTAGCAGGGAGCAGGGGGTGGAAAGGGGGCTTCATAAGCTGAGCAACATCGAGTTTGACAGAATGTTTCAAGCTATATATAGGGATTGAGGGTCGGAATTATGCAAGTTAAATGTGGATCAGCTTATAAGTAGCTAAGCACAATGAATTACACAAATAACTGCCTCAAAAGCTTACTTTTGCAAGGTGGGAGTGTGAAATTAATTTTGCCCAGGTACTTATTGGGGATTTAAACCCAGAGCCATCGACTTTGCTTCCCCTGCCCCCTTCCACCGGGAGCAGGGAGAGAAGAATATAACTTAAGAGTAAACATACAAATAATTTTGCTTATCTACTTATGTCTAAGTACAACTACTTGCTACTTGTTAGTTGTATTGTAGCTATAATTTAGTTTTTGTTTTTTGCGACTTTTATGTACGATCTACTGACACCACCTACTACTGGCTCTAAAATTACTTTTCAAGATGGTAAACCCCTAGTTCCCGATGATCCAATCATCCCTTTTATCAGAGGAGATGGCACAGGAGTTGATATTTGGCCAGCAACAGAGAAAGTGATCGATGCAGCAGTAGCGAGTGCTTACGGCGGTAAGCGCAAAATTAATTGGTTTAAAGTTTATGCTGGAGATGAAGCCTGTGAAAAGTATGGGACTTTCCAATATTTGCCTGAAGATACTCTCAAAGCTATTAAAGAATATAGCATTGCGATTAAAGGTCCTTTAACCACTCCTGTAGGCGGTGGCATTCGTTCTTTAAATGTAGCTTTAAGACAAATTTTTACCCTTTATACTTGTGTTCGTCCTAGTCGTTACTATGTGGGAACTCCTTCACCTCATAAAAATCCTGAAAAACTAAATGTAATCGTCTATAGAGAGAATACAGAAGATATTTATCTGGGTATCGAATGGCGAGAAGGCAATCCTATTACCAAAAAACTCATTGATTTACTCAACACGGAATTGATCCCTGCTACTCCTGAACATGGTAAGAAGCAAATTCCTCTCGATGCTGGAATTGGGATTAAACCCATCAGTAAAACTGGTTCTCAAAGATTGATTCGACGAGCAATTCAGCACGCCCTCAGATTGCCCAAAGCTAAACAAAAAGTGACTCTGGTGCATAAAGGAAACATTATGAAATACACTGAAGGGGCGTTTCGTGATTGGGGTTACGAACTAGCGACAACAGAGTTTCGGAATGAATGTGTCACCGAAAGAGAATCTTGGATTTTAAGTAACAAAGAAGCGCAGCCAGATATTTCTATAGAAGACAATGCTCGCAAAATTGAGCCTGGTTATGATTCCTTGACTCCAGAAAAACAACAACAAATTTGTCAGGAAATCGAATCAGTAATTGATAAAATCTGGGATACTCATGGCTCTGGACAATGGCGAGACAAAGTGATGGTCAATGACCGAATAGCAGATAGTATTTTTCAGCAAATTCAAACCCGTCCTGAGGAGTATAGTATTTTGGCAACCATGAATCTCAATGGGGATTATATATCTGATGCTGCTGCTGCTATTGTTGGTGGCTTGGGAATGAGTCCAGGGGCAAATATTGGGGATAATTGTGCTATTTTTGAAGCAACTCATGGTACTGCTCCTAAACACGCTGGTTTAGACCGTATTAATCCTGGTTCTGTAATTTTGTCAGGAGTAATGATGTTAGAGTTTATGGGATGGCAAGAAGCAGCAGATTTGATTCAACAAGGATTAAGCAAGGCGATAGCTAATCGCTTGGTTACTTACGATTTAGCTAGATTAATGAACCCTCCTGTAGAACCACCTCTCAAGTGTTCTGAGTTTGCTGATGCCATTATTCGTAACTTTGCCTAGGTTACAACATAAAACAAGTGTGGGATAGCTGATTAACTTCTGCCAAGACTAAGCTGCGGTCTCGGCTTCGCCGAGTGCTGCTTGCAAAGTTACTAAGTAATATTAGTAATTTCTTAATTATTTATGACAAATGTTATCTTTTTCTCATAATTAATCTTTGTTTTGCTCAGAAAATGACCAACAATATCTTAGAAGTAGAAAACGTTTATGCTGGATATGTACAAGATTTGAACATATTACAAGGTATCAACTTTTGCGTCGGAAAAGGAGAGTTGGTTGCAGTTATCGGTCCCAACGGAGCAGGAAAATCAACCCTAGCAAAAGCTATTTTTGGATTATTAACTCCTAATCAGGGAAAAATCAGATTTAAAGGGGAAAATATTGCTGGTTTAAGGTCTGATCAGATAGTCAGAAGGGGAATGTGTTATGTTCCCCAAATTTCTAATATTTTTCCTTCCTTATCAGTAGAAGAGAATTTAGAAATGGGAGCATTTATCCGTCAAGGCTCCCTTCAATCATTGAAAGACTCAATTTATAATATGTTTCCTCGCCTAGCGGAGCGTCGTAACCAAAAAGCAGGAACTTTATCAGGAGGGGAAAGACAAATGCTTGCCATGGGGAGAGCCTTAATGCTCGATCCTGATTTACTCCTATTAGATGAACCTTCTGCTGCTTTATCGCCAATTTTGGTTAATGGAGTTTTTGAACAAATCAAAGCCATTAATCAAATGGGAAAAGCGATTGTATTAGTAGAGCAAAATGCCAAGAAAGCTCTATTAATGGCAGATCGGGGATATGTTTTAGAAAATGGATGCGATCGCTTTGAAGGCACAGGAGTGGAATTACTTAACAATCCGAAAGTGGGAGAGTTATATTTAGGTTCGGGAAAAAATCATTAATAAAAGCTCTTAGCTATTAACCTTTAGCTATTAGCTTTTTCTTTCTTAACAGCGAATTAATAAATTTAATAAATTAAGGAAATCTTGCTTGATATGCTTGCCAAAAGAATTTTGCCTTGTTTAGATGTTAAAGCTGGAAGAGTGGTTAAAGGGGTTAACTTCATCGATCTTAAAGATGCTGGTGATCCTGTAGAACTAGCAAAAGCTTATAACGATGCTGGTGCAGATGAGTTAGTTTTTCTGGATATTACTGCTACTCACGAAGATCGAGACATTATTATAGACGTAGTCTATCGTACAGCAGAACAAGTGTTTATTCCTCTGACTGTGGGTGGGGGGATTCAATCCTTAGAAAATATTAAAAATTTATTAAGAGCAGGAGCAGACAAAGTTAGCATTAATTCATCAGCAGTCAAAAATCCTGATTTTATTAACCGAGCCAGCGATCGCTTTGGAGAGCAATGTATTGTAGTAGCGATCGATGCTAGACGGCGCAAAGATCCTAGCAATCCAGGTTGGGATGTATATGTTCGAGGAGGAAGAGAAAATACGGGTTTAGATGCAATTAAATGGTCAAAAGAAGTTACATCCAGAGGTGCAGGAGAGCTCCTCGTAACTAGTATGGATGCAGACGGAACCCAGGCAGGATATGACTTAGAGCTTACTCGCACCATTGCAGAACAAGTAGAAATTCCCGTTATTGCTTCTGGCGGAGCAGGAAATTGTCAACATATCTACGAAGCTTTTAGTGAGGGCAAGGCAGAAGCAGCATTACTTGCCTCTTTGCTACATTATGGACAATTAACCGTAGATGAAGTCAAAAACTATCTCAGGGAACGCAAACTACCTGTCAGATATACTTAGAATCCATTGCTTAATAAAATATAAAGTCTTGGAAAACAGTCACTAAATACCAAGAATTGTGTATTAAGATAGATAAAGCTTTAAGTTTTGTAAAAAATGCTGATTCCGATTCTCATATTTGATGTTGCTTTAGTTGCTTGGTCTTTGCATCTTATGCAAGAGGCTTTAGATCGGAAAGAGTTTTCTTTCATGCTAGCAGGAACTCTGGTCGCTGCTGCTGCTGCTGCTATGCTAGTGGTTTACTTCCTGATGGGTCATTGTCTTAGCCATCTTATATAGATATGAAGTTTTTTATAGTAAGAATTAATTTATAGTATGATGTATTATAGTATCTCCAAATTTCATAAGGGGCATTGGCGCAGATGGTAGCGCGTCTGAATGGCATTCAGAAGGTCACGAGTTCGAGTCTCGTATGCTCCATACATAATACAACCCTTGCATACTGCGACTTTCACTCGTGGCTTTCTGAATGCCATCACCTAAATAGGTAACAATATTCTCCAAATTTTCTCCAATAATCTATTTTTCCCACATAAGCAAACGGGTAGCAAATAGGCTTTACTAACTCTTTAACCAAATGCTAAGAAACTGTAAACATAAAAAAACTAGGCATTCTACAGCACCTAGCGAGACTTTGACACTTTTTCGGGCTAAAAAGGGGGGAAAGCCTTGCCAGACGGCGAGTTTACCTCGAAGAGGTTTCCTCACCTCAAACCTAGTTATATTCAGGGGTTAGGTATTTTTGACCTAAAAATATTGATATATAAGGCTTTCCCCCCTTTTTGCCCTCATTTTTTGTCAAAGTCCCACTAACTTACAAAAAGGTCAATTCTCAATAAGGGAAATTTAGCATAATTTACCTCAGCTTTCCATAAGTCCGACAAACTCCTAGAGAGAGGGATATAATTCATTGATTACCATCACTTCTAAAGATTAGCCCATGCAGAACCCAGAAATTTACCTCAATTTGGCTTCCACCAACCTAAAAATTAATCGTCAAGAGCGTTATGATGGTGGCGGGTTCGGTGTATCCCTGAACGAGCTGGCTCCTGAAGATGTCTCGCTGGTGCTCCGGCTCTATCAATCCCTAAAAGGCATCTACGATCTCTGGTTGTACATGGGCGATAGTCCCAATTACCAACTCTTACGCACTCATCTAAAGCTGTTTTGCACCGCAGAATTTCTGACAGGGGCGCGAGCAATTGGAGTAGCAACTTACACAATGGATAACCCCCCACCAGAGTTGCGCAAGGCGTGTCACGATCTTCGCGGAGGTGCCCTAAGCTCTTTGGCTGGTTACGCTAAACTGATTCCCCGATTGCCAGAAGATGACAACTTAGTTCGTAAAGCAGTTTTCTTAGCTCGTGACCATGCTAAGATGATGCGTAATATCCTTCCCGATTTAGACATGGCCATACGGGCCGCGGATGAAAGCTTGAAATTGCACAGCATCTGTGAGTTTATAGACAAGTGGCATGAACTGACGGTCCAGATGGGCTCCAAGCGCGTCCAAGTCTTGGCGCAGTCTGACTTTGAGTGCTACATTACCAACCGTTGCCTGGAAAGCTCAGCCGTTGACCGCATTTTGTATAACTACATCAATAATGCCATCCGTTTCTCGGCGGGGGAGCATGTGCGCCTGATGGTGATTCCCATCAACAATTTGATTGCTCGCTGGGTGGTAGAAAATGAGCTAGCAGACATTCAAAACGCTTGGTTACAAGAAACATTAGGGGATGAACTACACGGCCTTTTTCAGGGTGGTTATACTCGAGGTGGACATGGAATCGGGCTGTCTAGTTGTACGGATTTGGTGGCTGCCAGTTTTGGGGTATCCTCAGATGAAGCCATCAAAGGACAGTACTTGGGGGCAATAGTGCGTAACAATATTTATTATGCCTGGTTCCATTGGCCAATTTATGTACAACAAGATGATAAAGAATCTGCGTGTCATTGCCAGCTTTAGAGACTGTTCGTAAATTTAGATTAAGCAGAATTTATCTGAGATTTTCTATCGTACATAGCACCCGACAGCTCAAATCCTAAATTCCAAATCAAAGCTGTAGCAATCCCAGTTACCATCATTGCGATCGCAGTACTTAAATTAAGCGCTCGCCGCCCAACTCTCAGAACTAATAAAGGTCCTAACCCTGAAGCCAAAGCCGACCAAGAAAAAGTTACCAAAGCAAAGACATTATTATCTCCTGTTAACGCGATCGCTAAAACTCTAGCTGTCACGGTTAAAGTTCCGACCTTTGCCAATTTGTAAGATCCCGCTATATTGGGAAAAATATCTTGCGTCAGCGCAGCCGAACAAGAGAGTATTTGTGAATCTGCGGTGGACATTGTGGCAGAAAACAGTCGTAACTTCTCAAAAAGCCGAGGGACGCTCGCCAGCCAAACTCAGGCAGGGGAACCAGAAATTGAGGAAGCGAGCATCCCTCGACTCTGAAGGGCTTTCTCGGCAATCAAGACTCCCAAGGCTGGTATCAAGTTTTTGCCACTGACTCGATCAGTGAGGTATTCCCAGAAGGAAACTCCCAACTTGCGACAAGTCTTTTTAAGGCTGGCGAAAGTGTCGCGACACCTTCGTCCTGCCTCACTGCGAGTGCTGCCACTGATCTTGCGTTTAGTAACAAATTCTCGGATGTCTTGCTCACTGGCATTGTTGTGAAGCGGTAACTCCGGTTTGTCTAAAACTTTGAGCAGTTCAGCTTTGCGTCTCTTGAGCCTTCCCAGAACTTGATTGAGGGTTTCAAAAGAAGTGGTAGTCGTAAAGATTTGGTCGAATCTTTCTTCCAGGCTAGCTTTCTGTTGTTGCTGCTCTTCGGACGTCAATTTCTTATAAGCTTTTAAGTCCTGATAGAAGTCCCAAATTTCCCCTTGAACGCTTTCCACAGCCAGTCTCTGAGCTATGGTGAAAGGAATCAGCTTGTTAATCAGACGCTCCGCATGAACCCAACACAACCCATGTGACAGCAGCCCTTTACTGCCCAGCTCCGTCACTGACAATCCCTAAATCGGGAGACACGCCACTAACCATGACAGCTCCGAGTAAGGCTCCTTCAGTAGCTGTTTTCACATGAGATTCTTTGACGATTTCCAATTGTTTGAGGTAAGCCAACCATTCCTCTTGGTTCTTAAACACTCGGTTAATCGATAGACTTAGAGGTAGCCAGAAAGACTGGGGCAATTTATGTTCGCTCATGTAGGTCAGGGCTTCACTAGTGAGGACATAATCTGTGCTTTGACCTCTCAAGAGTTCCAGAAAATTAATCCGATTCTTACGAGAGGTGGTTTCAAACCAGGCAAACCATTCATTGCCAATATGGGTGCAATAGCTATTGACTCCTTGATGGCGGGCACTGGTATCATCAGTGTTGATGTAGCTCGATACACTCAGCCCGACCTGCAAGATGTCTCGCTTCTCGGCATGGTACTTATCTTTGTCCTCCACCAAGATGCGGTTCAACTGTCCGGTCGATATATCAATGCCCCATTCCCTCATCTGCTCTAAGAGCTTCGGTTGGGTGACATGGCAGTGATGATATTGGTAGAGAAGGTAACTTCTGAGCATCACGCCAAAGTGTCCCTGAGTTCGTACCGACTCCGGTAACTTTCCTCTTATGTATTCTCCGGTTGGCGTTTTCCGCGCTGGCCAGGCGATAGAGGGTGTTATGGGCTCTGATAATAAGCTCTTGAACCGTGTAGTCTTGGTATCCTTTGAATTCTGAACCAGTTGGAATTTCTTGGTTAGGTTCGATTACCTTTGTCTCATGGATGATTAAGTTAGCCGTTTTCTGCCGTTTTTCTGAGCCAGGACGCTTTTTCGTAGGCTCGCTCCTCCTGAGTCGCCGACCCTTCTTTCTCCTCCTGTTGGTCTTGAGCTTTCTTTTCTGGCTCTAGTCGACTTGGTTTAATTTTTGGCTTTCCCTTTTCTCCTTTAAGACGGGCAATCTCATCTTTGAGTTCTTGGATACACTCTTCTCTCTCCCTCAGCAGGAGCCACAGGTGGGACTCATTTTCAGTGAGGGTTTCAGGGGAGAGATCGGGAAGCTTAGTTAATTTTATGCCCATAGGTGATCATCTTACCAGTTTCAGTCGATGCTGGAAAGTCTTAGAAACCTTGCCAACACAAATTGCTTGTGGGGTTAACCACGCCCCTAATAGCCAGTTCCCCCGGACTTATTGAGAAGGTTCGAAATAGTAGGAGCAGCACGACAACATAGTTGCAGTAGCATTGCCTACACTTACACCGAGCCAACTATCTTCTTTGAATACGCCTACGATACTGCCCGTTTGGCTTTTGCTACTGGTTTAGCTAACATTTTCGTGACCAATGGCTATATGACTGGGGAGATGCTGCAAACTTTCACTCCTTATTTGGATGCAGCTAACGTAGATTTAAAAGCTTTTCGGGATCAAACTTATCGCAAGTATGTGGGAGCTAAGCTACAGCCAGTGCTGGATAGCTTAAAGGCGATCGAACAACTTGGCATCTGGCTCGAAGTAACTACCCTAGTTATTCCTGGCATCAATGACGAACCAGAAGAGTTACAAGATGCAGCACAATTCATCGTTCGGGAATTAGGTGCGGATACACCTTGGCACATTAGTCGCTTCTTCCCCGATTACAAGTTAAGGGACGTACCACCCACCCCTCACAAGTCCCTGGAGCGAGCTTGGGAGATTGGAAAATCAGAAGGACTCAGGTATGTCTATCTCGGTAATGTCCTTGGTGAAGACAAACAGAACACCTATTGTCCAGATTGTGGAACTTTATTAATTAGACGCAATATCTTCGGCGTAGTTGCCAACCGTATTCGATCGGGATGCTGTCCAGATTGTAGTTGTGCGATCGCTGGAGTAGGGATATCAGAAAAATCTCAGTCAGCATCAGTTGTAACCAGACAAGAGTAAAGATTAGGGAGAGGCAAGATGTTTCACTGGAATGTAGTGGTTAATCTACACGAACATGGCTTTAGACGAGCTTTTAACCTGCTTCAAGGATTGGGAGCAGTTTACACTACCGAATTTTTGAATGTTTTGGTTATGGAAGTGAGTAATATTAATCGCTTTCTAGAAACCCTCAACGCTTGGGTGACAGACGATCCCAGTCTACTGAAACTCATATCACGGATAGTACCAGTTACCTCAACTTTTTCTTTTCAATCACCAGAAGAATTTGAGACTAAGGCAAAAGAAGCAGTTTTGTACTTGTTGCCGAGCTTAGCAGGTAAAAGTTTCCATGTCAGGATGCACCGCCGTGGTTTCAAGGGTCGTATTTCTAGTCACGATGAAGAGCGTTTTCTCGATAAAATTCTCCTCGAAGAGCTAGGAAGAATGGGCAACCCAGGACATATTACTTTTGAAGACCCCGATGCAATTTTAGTTGTGGAAACTGTAGGTCAACAGGCGGGACTCTCCTGCTGGAATCGCGAGGACTTACAACGCTATCCTTTGCTAAGGCTGGATTGAAGCGGATGAGTCTGAAATCTCATTGGCTCTGATTCGGAGAAAACGAATCTGTACATCAGATTCTTTGCCACATTATTAGTACCAGTAACAAATACATCCATCCGCTCCGCTCTTAAAACATTTCTCAAACTTGAAACCCAGTCTAACTATAAAACTGATATAGGAGGCACCACCATGAATGACCAAGCCATCAAGCTTTTCAGTTTAAACACCAGTAGAGACTTTGGCGAACGAGTCGCTAAGCACCTGGGAATTGCCCTAAGTCCTCATGAGGAACGAGACTTTGAAGATGGGGAACATAAAACACGACCTTTGGTTAATGTGCGCGGTCAGGATGTCTTTGTCATCCAGTCTCTCTACGGCGAGCCTAGTGCTAGCGTCAACGATAAACTCTGTCGCTTGCTATTTTTCATTGGTGCCCTCAAGGATGCCTCCGCCGAGCGGGTAACTGCTGTAGTTCCCTATCTTTGCTATGCTCGTAAAGACCGCAAAACAAAATCTCGCGATCCGATAACTACCCGATATATCGCTCAACTCTTTGAGGCAGTAAAGTGCGATCGCCTCGTCACGCTAGATGTCCATAACCTGGCAGCGTTTCAAAATGCTTTTCGATGTCCCACCGAACACTTAGAAGGTAAAAATATTTTCGTTCAACACTTTGCCCCCCTTGTCCATAACGATGAGACAGTTGTAGTCTCGCCTGATTTCGGTGGCATCAAGCGAGCCGAAGCCTTTCGTCAAGCCCTTAACAATAAGCTGCAACGAGATATTCCCATGGCCTTTGCCGAAAAATATCGTAGCGCAGGGGTAGTCTCTGGGGAGCTAATTGTGGGAGAGATTCAAGGTCGAATAGCAATAATTATCGATGACCTAATCAGCAGTGGAACTACCTTAGCACGCACTGCCAAAGCATGCCACCAACAAGGCGCGCTCAAAGTCTATGCAGCTGCCTCCCACGGTGTCTTTGCCAAAACCTCCGAGCGCATTCTGGCTACTCCCGAACTAGACCAAATTGTCATCACCAACACCATTGCACCGTTTCGTTTGATGGAGGGTACAGTTAAAAATAAACTCACTATTCTCGATACCACACCTCTGTTTGCTGAAACCATTCGCCGACTCCATAGCGGTGGTTCACTGGTGGAGCTGCTAGCCTCTCCATGAGGCTTGCTAGAAATACTTTGCGAGGGTTACGGCAGGAATTTTTCTGCCAAGTGTAAATAGGTTGTAGCTCGCTCGAACCAATCCCATGCCTCTAGCTGCCCTGGTTCTTTCATATGCCACATCGCCAGCTTCGCCCGAAGACAGGCTCGGTAAGCTTTGTAAAAGCGAATTAAACGCTCTGGGGGAGAATCTTGAGTGGTACGGCAATAGAGTTTGAGGAGCTGGTTGCCGACCCAAGCTGCTCCCAGACGCTCGCACTCTAGTGCCAGAAAGGATAATTCATCGGCGCAGTCGAGAATGGGCAGGGAGCGATCGAACTCTAAGCAATCGATATAGGGTGCAATCAAAAACAGTTGCTGCTCCAGAAAGACCATCTTCTTCGAGATCCGCTAGACTTCGTCGCACTTCGTGAACGCGGTGCGCTAAAGCAGCCCAACTAAACCGTCTAGTACAGGTCGCAAATCAGAGATGAAATTGACTCCAATATGAAAAGATTGGGCTGGAGTGTCAGACAAGGAAAAGAATATTTAATTAAGCGATATGGCAAGAGTTCTAGATTACATTTAAGTGATGAAGAATTAATTGAATTCTGGAACTACTTAGATAAAAAATAAATGAATTAAAAACCGGGAAAAATTAGCCAAAAAGAGCGAGAATACCAGCTATTTTGGCTTCAGCAAAGTTTCATAAGTCCTGATGACTATTGCAGCCGAGACTAAGGGGGACTCTTGAGTTAATCTTTGTTGTTGAGGGACTCTTGCCGGATGATAATATTCGGTGGCGAGAGTCAAAGAAGATGTGATAACAGTAAGAAATAAGAGGGTTAAATTCCGTTTAAATCGTGGCTCTTTTTGTAATTTGAGGATCTCTTGCCAAGTTTCTTGTAGCATTTTAGGAATGAGAATGTTACCCTTAATTGTTGTTCGATGAATTAATCGAAAAAAAGGACGAAAAATCTGGCAAGTAGTTCCGAGAATTAAGAAAGGATGGAAGAAATAAAACTCAAGTTGACTGGCTCTGGGGAGAGTCAAAAGATTTCTGTGGCAGTAGCGTCACTTCGATGACACATAAATGTCATGTGAAGTAGTCAAAATAGGGAGAGAAATAAATGGATTTTCCAAGAAGATGAAAAAGATTGTTGGGGGAAAAACAATACTGAGAAGTTTAATGGGGGCTTCTCTAGCTTTGAGTTTAATGGGATTACCAGTCAGAGCTAATGAACAGCTCCAAGATCTTGAATTTCGCAACTGGAATCGAACTCATAAAGATTGGAGAGAAGTTCCCTCAAGGAACACAGAGCCAGCAGACAGTGTAAAAAATTTGGTGGGGATAACTGGGTTGGTAATCGGGACAGGGATTATGGGGTGGCATATCAGTCGAGCCTACAAGCCATCGGTAGTAAATGCCATCAGTGAAAGAAGTAACAAGAAGACTGTACTACTAGATCATGTCAGTCCCAAACTACGTCGGGAATTACTTAGGTTAGTGAATGATCAGCAGACGGCTAATCGTCTCTTGTCTGGGACGTTAACATCTCATCCGAGTCGTCCAGTCAATTGGTTAGCAGAAAAAGTGATTTACGACCTCAAAAGAGATCGTGGATAAAAAGGCAGGGTAAGAGCATCTCAAACCCAATTGACAAAAGGATTGTAGAACAGTCATCATATAGTCATTATTCCCGTGCTGCACATCAAACAGAATCATCTGATGAGAAAAACCAAACCCCTAAGAGACTGTTCGTAAATTTATATTAAGCGAGATTAAACCCCGTCTAGGTTGAGACCCGTAGTTTTTCCACATCTCCAGAACGATGATAGGGAGTACCGTTCCTTCTTTAGGTCATCTCAATCTCTGGAAATTCAGCGGGCGAGCTGTTCGACCTTGGACTTTGGAAAAAAAAAGAGCGGTTCGCGGAAAAAATACCCTAACTATTAAAAGTAAGATCATAATATCCTGTACCCCATCGACCAATCTTTTGGGGGGATGGGAAAGGAAATTCTCGGGCTGTCAAGTCGAATTGAAATCTACCTCCGTGGTTACCAGTGACCCGACCTACTGAGCGATGGTCGCTACGGTCTTGAGCTGGTTCTAACTGCTGTGCTGGAGAGCTGCCAAGAGCTAATCTGGACTAAAAGGCTGGATTTCCGAACACAAGTACGTTGCGGATCCTAGTGGACATGATGACCCCCTTTTAATTAGCAATTTTTATGGCATAATGGTCTTTGATATTTCCTCGCCAGAATAAATCCGAGTCCCAAAAGACCTGCTGCTAAGTATAGAGCCTGGTTGCAACTTCCGGTTTTTTGCTTGACCCAGCTAAAAATAAACGGACCTACCACACCAGCAGCGCCCCATGCTGTCAGCATAGTGCCATAGATTCTGCCAATATTTTGGGAACCAAAAGCATCTGCCGCAAAGGCAGGCATCGTGGCAAAACCGCCGCCATAACAGGCTAGGAGATAGGAAGAAACTACCACAAACCAGTAATAGCTGTCTATTTCAGGAATTATCAGGTAAAGCACGGCTTGAGTTAGAAACAGGAGCGAGAAAACAGCTTTTCTGCCAATTCCATCAGAGAGCCAGGCCCAGAAAAGCCTGCCCAAAGCATTAAAAATGGAGGCTACAGCGACAACTAATCCTCCATAAAAATCAACAGCGAGCGCCAATTGCTCAGAAGATAGAGCAGTTGCTCTTAAAGCAGGACACAGCTCCCTAGCGAGGGGAGAAAGTTGAGAAATTAAGCCAATTCCTGCTGTCACATTTAAGAACAGCATTGACCACAGCATCCACCACTGGGAAGATTTAATTGCTTCCCCGAAACTACAGGATTCAGCCTCAGAAGTCCTCAATTCGGCTTTGGGGTTAAAACCTGCTGGTTGCCACCCCGGTGGCGGATTCTTTAAAAATTGAGCCGAACCAACTATCAGCACCCAAAAGATTAAACCCCAGAGATATAAGGTATTAGCAACTCCCCAGGCTGCTATATTAGCTGGAGCAATTAAACCCATTAAAAAAGCTCCAGCACCGACTCCCATGACAGCTAAACCAGTAACTAAACCTCTTTGATCAGGAAACCAGCGAATAAGAGTGGCAATTGGCGTGACGTAACCGATCCCCCTTCCCAAACCTCCCAGCAGTCCATAACCCAGGTAGAGAATCAGGATGTTCTCCATCTGAACGCCAATGCCCCCAATAATGGTTCCTATCCCGAACGAGATTCCCCCTATGGTAGCGACTAACTTGGGTCCTTTTCGATCGACTAGGATTCCCCCAAAGGCTGCTGCCAGACCAATCACGCCGTTACAGATCATGAAAGTGATAGAAGTTGGTATTTCATCCCAACCCTGATTGGCTACTAAGTCATTTTTGAAAACGCTCCAGGCATAGCCTGTTCCTAAACATAGCTGAATGATAATAGCAGCCAAAGCAATCAACCAGCGTTTTCTTTTAAAATTTTTGAGCTGGCGTTTCATAGAATAGACCTGTTATGAAAATATATCAAACTACCATTAACTACCTATACCAAACTTTTAAGAAACATGAGATTCTAGTTCTGGGAGTTGATGGCGCTCGCTCAATTTTTCAATTCTTAGAACACTCATCCAAAATCTTTAATCTATAGTCTTCTTTTGTAATTTGTATTGGCTACAGTAGGTTGCGTAATTCTTCTTGACTACGCTTGAGACGTTTAACCAGTGAACTGATAATAAATTTTTGAAAGGAGATTTTTAGTAGAGGGTCTTCTGTTTCTATCTTGGCGAAAGCTTCGGGAGAAAGGTAATAGAGACTGCTAGGCTGGTCAGTTACCACTGAAGCTGAGTGGAGTTCTTGGGTACAAAAACCCATTTCCCCAAAGATATTCCCCCCATCAAAAGTTCCCAGTCGTTTAGTTTGACCGTTAGGGAGTTTAACTAGGACACTTACCTGACCAGATTCAAGAAAGTAAAGACCTTGAGGCGGTTCTCCTTGGCGAAATATGACGTAACCTGATGGGATTTCCAGATGTTGGAGATAGCTGATAAATTTGCTGACAAGCTCAGCACTGTCAAACAGTTTTTCTAGGTGCTGACTTAAAGAAGGTATGGGACATGGGTGAAATGGAATCGTTTCGAGAATTTGGTTTTCACACCATTCAAGACCACGGTCAAGGTCAGGAAATAAGGGGCAAATAGGAGCTGGAGTGAAAAAATAAGCACTGCGCCGCAGTAGTTTCTCGATTTTCCCACTGATACTGGTAAATACTAAACTTACTTGCTGCTTGTCAGCCATTTGCTTCATCTTGACCAAACTCAAAACAGCAGAAGAATCAACTCCTGTGACCAACCGAAAGTCAAGTACCACAAAACGCAATGGTTGTTCCCTAGAATCACTAAGGAACTGGCGTATCTGGGTAAGCAAATTGTGAGCCGTACCGAAAAATATAAAGCCTTGTAGTTCCAGAATATATATTTGCTCTCCTTTTTCCAACAGCCCTCGCTCCTGGTGCGGGAGTCGAGTCACATTGCTGTGGTAGTTGGCTCCTGAGAGTAATCTTTTGGTTGCACCGATGCGGCTATAGTTGATGACAAAGAGAACAACAGTCAATACTGTTCGGATAAGCATTTTATTGCTGGAAGTATGGGGACTTAGGGACTTGGGGAAATGGGGAACTCCCTACATCCCTATCTCCCCCTGGAAGGGGGCTTGAGTACTTAAGTTGTCGGGTTGATTCATTATCTTTGGATAATATAAGCCCCCTTCCAGCCCCACTCTCTTTCCCCTAATCGTGTTTCCGAACAGTATTGACCCCCATCTATCAATGATAGTTTTTTGCAATGGTTAAATGGGAAAGTTCCCATTAAATCTATTAATCGCGCCCAAGTGGGAATTTAATTTGGCGACATTCCCCCATGACTGACTATCTAAAATGTCCACAAATTGGGGACATTTTAGAACAAATATACTAAACTACTCTAGTTCAGTAAAGAATACCCAGACATTCCCTTTGAGCAAGAGACAAAACTTTTTCAGGAAGCCCTAATTAACTCTCATTTAGCTAGCAATATAGTCCCGCAGCTCTGAGGGATGTTGGAAGCGAAGATGAGCCAAGGCTCGCTGTTCTAATTGACGAACCCGCTCGCGACTGAGATTTAACTTTTGACCGATCTTAGCTAAAGACCATTCTTTTCCATCTTCTAATCCAAAGTGCAGCGAGAGAACTTCCCGTTCTTTGGGGTTCAGTTCTGAGAGCATCTCCCGCACGTCCTGCCTCATTAACTCCTGGGTTGCGTAATCTTCCGGTGAAGCGGAATCGTCCTCGATCATCTCGGACAACTCTGTATCTTGATCGTCACCGATACGCACGTTCAGGGACAGGGGTTGACGAGCTACCTTAAGATACTCGCGAACAGAGGCTGATTCCATGCCTAAGGATTCAGCAATTTCACTTGTAGTGGCAGAGCGACCTAACAATGAAGCCAGTTCCCGCTGCGTTTTTTTGATTTTGTTGAGCTTTTCGGTGATATGAATGGGTAGGCGAATTGTCCGTGATTGTTGGCTGAGCGCTCTGGTAATAGCT
Organism: Xenococcaceae cyanobacterium MO_234.B1; assembly: GCA_030064915.1. Taxonomy (GTDB): domain Bacteria; phylum Cyanobacteriota; class Cyanobacteriia; order Cyanobacteriales; family Xenococcaceae; genus JASJCP01. The sequence goes on along the minus strand of JASJEK010000013.1, from coordinate 3,508 downwards.
TGGCGAATCCACCAATAGGCATAGGTAGAAAAGCGATATCCTTTGGTGGGGTCGAACTTTTCTACCCCTCTTTCTAAGCCGAGGCTTCCTTCTTGAATGAGATCGAGGAATTCCAGATTCCGCTTGAGATATTTCTTGGCAATTGCTACCACCAACCGCAAATTGGCTTTAATCATTTTGGTCTTAGCTTCTTGTCCTTGTTGCAGAACCTGATTAAGTTCCTCTTCACTTAACCCAACGGCATCAGCCCACTCTGACTGACTGATAGAGCGTGAGTGCTGTTGCTCTAGTTTTTCAAACTCGGTTAAGTATGACATCATGCGTTGGACCTGCTTACCATAAATAATTTCTTCTCCATGATCCAGCAGGGGTACTTGACCGATATCGTGCAGATAAACACGTACCATATCGGTCGATAATTTGGATTGATTATTTTTCTGGTTGAGTTTGGTAGCACTCATATTGTGTGTCTAGTTTTTACTTGGATTTTGGAGCAATCAACCAACCCTTTCAGCTCTGCCCTTTATTAGTACTATTATACCAGATAAGGAGCAGAACTGCAATTAAGCAATGAACATTAAATAAGACCGGAAATTAGGCAGATTTAGGTTTGGCGGTGTAATTCTATTTGGGGAGCTTCTCATCAAACTCATCATACCCCCTCAATTTTCCGGTCTTATTCTGTATCCATTCCTATAGGCTTGTTCCAATCCGGATCTGTATCATCTGTGATGACAAAAGTTCTGGCATAGAGCCTTGATTCGACTCCTGTGATTTTTTGGGATGGATCAGCCATGCCTTGCATGTTCTGACCAATGGCTGGAGCGGTGACATCTGATATTCGGGTGCCAATATTGTAAACCATGATTATTTCTCCTGGGTTCTGTGAAGTCTTTTTATCGTTAGGGAATTGGACAGAAAAAAACATCCCATAATATGGTAGAGTTCAGGCAAGGCTCAGACTTCGGGAGAATATAGAGATGGAGCTGACTGCGGAGCTTAAAGCTTTGTTCATCGAAACCGCTCAAACATTGAAGGGACATGAAAGACGTATATTTATGGCTAAGGTTGTCCGTCTCTTAGGTCCAGGAGGTCAACGTCAAGCTGAAAGCGAGTTAGGATGGAATCGAGGTACTATTCGCAAAGGTAGGCAAGAATTGAGCAGTGGTCTTCGCTGCGCCGATGCCTTCTCTAGCCGAGGTCGCCACCGGGTGGAAAAGCGATTGCCCAATTTGCTCGAAGATATCAAATCGATTGTGGATACGAGCGAGTCAAATTGACCCAAGTTTCAAGACTCAACGTCTCTATACTCGTCTGAGCGCGTGCCGTCGTGCGACGCCAGTTGATTATTCAAAAGCAATATACAGAGGCTCAATTACCCAGTGCTCAGACGATTCGCCGTCGCCTGAATCAGTTGGGATATATCAGCGCCCGAATCGCCAAAACTAAACCTCTGAAAACAATTCCCGAAACCCATGCCATCTTAAAACAGGGAGCGTGAAATCAATCAAGAAGCGGATGAGTCAGAGACGATGCTGCGGATTTCCCTTGATGCTTTAGCCAGAGTCAAGTTGGGGGAGGCAAGACCGAGGAGGCAAAACCCGAGTCAAAACCTTTGCCAATGATCATGATTTCAGCAAGGACAGTTTGGTTCCCTTCGGGATCTTGTTGCCTCTGTGGGCGGAATTGTTTTTATTTTTTAGTGCTTCCCGATTCACAGCGTGATTTCATTGTGGACTGCTTGGAACAATGGTGGGAGAAAGTGTCAGACCGCTTTGCTCATATTCAGACTCTCGTCATTAATCAAGATAATGGTCCTGAAAATCATTCTCGTATCTTCCCAGTTCCTCAAAAGAATCGTCGAATTTGCCCAGAAATATCATCTCAACATTCGTTTGGCATACTATCCGCCCTATTACAGTAAGTACAATCCCATTGAGCGGACTTGGGGAGTACTAGAGAACCATTGGAATGGCAGTCTCTTAGACGAGGTAGAAACCGTTCTCAACTTTGCCAAAACTATGACTTGGAAAGGCAAGCAGCCACAAGTGACTCTGATTGAACAGACTTACGAAAAAGGGGTTCGCCTCAAGCCCAAAGAAATGGAGCAGTTTGAAGCTCGGGTTCAACGCTTATCAAATCAAGGACAAGAAAAGATGCCCGATCTTGGGAAGTGGTTCGTTGATATCTCTTGGGATGCTGCCTAATTATGGGATGATTTTTTCTGTCCAATTCCCTTATATATCTCTTCGCTTCTTCAGAAGTATTATCAAGCTTTATTTCATTATTAATGTTTGTTTCTTCTGAGGCATCACCATCGTTATTTCCTTTATTTAATGGGCTTTTCAGGTTGTCATTCTGGCTGTCACGCTTTGCTGTCACCAACGTTGTCACTACCATTGTCAACCTGGGTGTCACCCTCACTGTCACTCTCCAAAAACTCTTCTACCGTTGGATGCTCATCATCAGGCGGTCTCGCTCCGAGCGAGGAGCGCGAAGCTGACCGCAGTCTCAGACCTTTAATTACCCTTACGGTCTTACCTGGACTGGGCTTTGAATCAGCAGCAAAATGGATGGTTTGAGCAATGTGCTTTTTATTTCTACTTCTACAACCAGCGGCTTTTATTTCCTTTCCCTTCTGCCCGATTATTTTGCTTTTAGGAGTTCCACCTCATTGGTGTTTTTCGATCTACTGAAACTACTTCCTCCTGCCGGATGACAGCGAGAGTGACCACTACGGGGACAAGATAGGGGACAACCCAAAAACACTGATCAATAAAGGTTTCAGCTTCTTCTTGCGGTTAAAACATCCCTCAACCAGGTTCCCCATACGGTAGAGAGCTTTGTCAAACTTCCCCTTACGTGGAATCGTATATCGAATCCCACGCCAGAATAATTTTTCAAGTCTTGGTTGGTTAATCTTGAAGATATATATAGGTTAAAATCCGTAATTCCGAACAAAAAAGGCTTCTAAAGGGATTGACAAAAGTAATATTGTCTCAACTTGCGTCTCATGACACCAACCCTAGTTTTTCGCCTTATCATGTTTTAGGCAATGGTTATCTCTGGAGACAGATAAACATCCTGAATCAGATGAAATAGTTTAACTCCTTCCTCAAAGGGACGCTGAAAAGTTTTGCGTCCCGAAATCAAGCCACAACCCCCTGCCCGTTTATTGATTACCGCTGGGAGCACTGCTTGAGCAAAGTCATTTTTCCCCGAGGCTCCCCCAGAATTGATTTATCTAGAACGGAAAGACGATATCGACGCTCATCATCAAGCATCATAATAACCTTTTTATTTAAGCTTGTGTATGATGGTTGTTTCTTTTAAATTACACAACTTGTAGTCTTTCTGTAGTTATTGTGTCTCTTGTACCTCGTTTACAGATTTACTCTATCTAATTTTCTACTTGGGGATTATCCCTCTGGTGCATCAAAGGGTGATATAGATAGTTCTTCATGGAAGCACGCACCACTTATTACATAACTTCCCATCTCATTTAACT
>JASJEK010000149.1 GCA_030064915.1 Xenococcaceae cyanobacterium MO_234.B1 | reverse complement strand
ACGTTAACGGGCGCACCGACCGCAAACGGATTTAAATTCTATTTAGTTATTTTGGCTATGCTTTCAAGCTTGAACCTACTACCCGCGTCACCATTACAATTTCTAGGGCGATATTTGTCCCGACGATCTTTAGTTGGGGAAGCCAATCCCTGTGATTTTTAATTGCGCTTTACCGCTAAAGCTATCATACCATTTGATTTGGCTTTGATTTATGAAGATTATGAGTCAAAACTGTAAACCGCGTGAGCCAAAAAGTTATCGCGGTCTCGCGCTCGCGAGGCACTTCGTGTCCGTTCTCATGAGGGGCTGTCATCTGGGGAAACCCCAGATGTTTATACGCCCCGTCCCGTCGTGAGACACGAGGGTCTTCCCACTCGCAAGATAAATGATACGATGAGAGTATGCCATCAATAAATATATCGGGGACACTTCACCATTATCAGTTAACTTCTCCTGCTGCTAATTCCCAACGTCCCGTATTGGTCTTTATTCATGGTTGGCTTCTCAGCCATCACTATTGGCAGCCCCTAGTTTCACTCCTCCAGTCCCACTATCAATGCTTAATTTACGATCTCAGAGGATTTGGCAATTCTCAAATTATCACAACTCCTCCTAAACACGACTACAGTCTTGCTTCTTATGCCCAAGACCTAGAACTTTTACTACAAAAATTGGAGATTGAAAGAGCTTGGCTAATCGGTCATTCTCTAGGAGGTAGTATTGCTCTGTGGACAGCCCATATTTGCTCTGAAACCATCCAAGGTGTGACCTGCATCAATGCAGGTGGTGGTATTTATCTCAAAGAAGAGTTTGAGAAGTTTCGGACTGCTGGCAAACAATTAATTAAATTCCGTCCTGGTTGGCTGTCCTATGTACCAGGTTTAGACTTTATCTTTTCAAGGATGATGGTATCTCGCCCTCTAACTCTAAAATGGGGTCGTCAAAGAATTCGCGATTTCATTAGTGCTGATGCTCAAGCTGCTCTAGGTTCATTGCTAGATTCAACTACCGAAGCAGAAGTACATCACTTACCTCAACTAGTGGTTCGTTTACAGCAACCTGTTTATTTTATTGCAGGAGCAGAAGATAAAGTAATGGAAACCAAATACGTTCACCATTTGGCAAGTTTCCATGCTCTTTTCGACACACCCCAAGGCAATGTTTTTGAAATTGCTGATTGTGGGCATCTTGCCATGTTAGAGTACCCCGAACAAGTTGCTGCGATTCTAGGGGATATCCTACAGCAAAACCTTAAGTCATGATCCTCAAACTAGTCTAATCTAGCTTTGATCATAAAAATCTTACTAAAACTTAAAGTTTTTCTAAAAGTCTTGGGATTTTTGTTAAATAGATCACATTTTTGTAAAATCTACAGATTTGGTTCAGAGCTAGACATGATAATTCTGTAGTCATTGCGACAAAATCAGTGCATCCCTATTCTTTAGGATGATTCGAGGTTAATAAAATCAACATAGGTATTAAGGAGCAATCTATGCCTGAGACTCCCCAAGAAGTCTTGAAAATGATTCAAGACAAAAATATAGAATTAATCGATCTAAAATTCATTGATTTATTTGGTATTTGGCAACACTGTACCTTCCATTGCAGTCTAATTGATGAAGCTGCTTTCACCGACGGCGTGCCTTTTGATGGTTCTAGTATTAGAGGCTGGAAAGCAATTAATGCTTCCGATATGGCAATGGTTCCTGACCCCGCCACAGCCTGGATCGATCCCTTTATGGAAACTCCAACTTTAAGTATGATTTGTTCGATTAAAGAACCTCGTACTGGAGAGTGGTATGACCGAGACCCTCGTTCTTTGGCGCAAAAAGCAGTAGATTATCTTCAAGCTACTGGTATTGGTGATACCGTCTATTGTGGCCCAGAACCAGAATTTTTTATTTTTGACGATATTCGTTTTGCTCAAACAGAATACGAAGGTTTTTACCATATAGATTCAGCAGAAGGCATCTGGAATTCTGGCATGAGCGAAGCTGGAGGAAATCTGGGCTACAAGATTGACCACAAAAGGGGTTATTTCCCCGTGTCCCCTACAGATACCTTACAAGATATTCGTAGCGAAATGCTGCTGACTATGGCTAAATGCGGTGTTCCCATCGAAAAGCATCACCATGAAGTTGCTTCTGGTGGACAATGTGAATTAGGAATTAAATTTTCTAATCTTGTTTCTGCTGCTGACTTTGTTCTTATTTACAAATACGTAGTCAAGAACGTAGCCAAAAAGTATGGTAAAACTGCTACCTTCATGCCCAAACCACTGTTTAACGACAATGGAACTGGGATGCATACTCATATGTCGATTTGGAAAGATGGACAGCCTCTCTTTTTTGGTGATGGCTATGCGGACTTAAGTCAAACTGCCCTGTACTTTATTGGAGGGATTCTTAAGCACGCTCCTGCTATTTTGGCGTTTAGCAATCCCTCTGCCAATTCCTATAAGCGTCTTGTTCCCGGTTTTGAAGCACCAGTAAACTTAGCCTATTCTCAAGGAAATCGCTCTGCTTCAGTACGTATCCCCTTAAGTGGTAGTAATCCTAAAGCGAAACGTTTTGAGTTTCGTTGTCCTGATCCTTCTTGTAATCCTTATTTGGCTCTTTCGGCAATGCTCTTAGCTGGTATTGACGGAGTGAAAAATAAAATCGATCCAGGAAAGCCGTTAGATGTGGATATTTATGAACTTTCTCCTGAAGAGTTGAGTAAAATTCCTTCTACTCCAGGTTCTTTAGAAGGTGCTTTAGACGCATTACAAAAGGATCATGCTTTCTTGAGTGATCCTGGTGTCTTTACTAAAGACTTTATTCAAAACTGGATTGAATACAAAATAGACGCAGAGGTCAATCCTTTGCGTTTACGTCCTCATCCTTATGAGTTTGCACTCTACTACGATTGCTAAATCTATCTTTCTTCCGCGAGAGGACACCCGATTTATCGGGCGGTGAATCGCGGTCAGGGTTTGACGGTTCGACAGAGAATCTTTATATATTAAAGGCTTCAAGTGTTGTACAATAGTTTGAGCGGTAAAGCGCATTAAATATGACAGGGAGTTCCCCCAAGTATTAGGCACGTCGCGGGAAATATCACCCCAGAAATTAAATGGTGACGCGTGCAGCTAGCTAAAAGGAAAGTACAACTAAATAAGTCTTTAAATCCTTCTGTGGCGGGGCGCGTCATGGAAGTAAAATAAAAGGCCTGTGGATTCGTGAGGTCGCGTTGCCTGGGGTTTCCCCAGGCACTCGTGACGACCGTTCTGTCGGGGTCAGTACCAGTGGGAGATAACATAATCGTTTGTACGGACGTCTTGAGTTGCCGAACCAAGTTCGGCAACCGCGTCCTCACCAAAGTGGGCTAGATAAGAGGATTAGAAGCTCCGAATCTAACATCGTGAGAGTTAGATTCCCCCGATTTATCGGCGGGAGTCGTCAATTAACTTAAGCTCATCCCACGCATAAATGACGTGGGATTTCACATTGATTGTTGATTACTGTTTACTGTTTACTGTTAGTCCAAAATTTCTAATACTGCCTTGGGTTGTAACTTATTTTTAAACCAAATCACTCTATTAGGTAGTTCATTAAACTTAACTCCTGCTTTTTCTAAATTCAATCTTTCAGAAACAGCTAAAATCAAATTAGTAGCATCGGAATTTCTTACCTGATAAAACTTCTTCTTTAGGTATTCTGGTCGCCAATAACCAACAATTTCTAGTAAAAAATCTCTGCCATCAGGATGAACTAAACGGAAGTCTGGGATCATAACACTACCAGGAAGAGGTACTAGATCAACTTCTCTTTCTAATCGCCATTCAGTTTTCGCTTTTGCCCAACTTTTAGCAAAAGAAGCTTCTAGCATACTGTCATAGGGTTTCCCTGGAGGATAGTGAGTTACTAAATAACAGCGATCGCTTTCTAAGACAAATCTTCCTGTTTTAATATTCCCCGAATAAGGGTCTTTTTGTTGCAATTTGGCTTGTAAACTCCATTTATTCACATGAAGCAGGGCCGGGATCATTTTAGCTAAAGATAAACCATAACGGGTACTAGCTTTAAAGAGACTGGCAGGGCCATCTATAGTAATAGTAAAACCAGTGTCAGAATCCCCCTCAATATATGCCATTAATTGAAACAACTTGAGATAGCGAAACAGTAATTTATATTCCCCTGGATCGTTGCGATGGGCGTTAATAACTATATTAGTTGCATGATAGAAAATACCCTGGACTTGAGATAGGTTATAACGATGAATTAAAGCATCAGGAATTGGAGGCTCAAATTCTGTTAAGATCCGATTTTCTTGTAAATCCGCATATAAACCTTTTTCTATTTCCTCGCGAGAGACTTTACGTTTTAATTCGGTAGTTAAATTATGGGCGATCGCATCTAAAGTGGCGCTACGATGACGGGGTACAGTAGTAGTCTTGGCAGCTTCAGCAAATACTTTTTGTCTTAAGGTTTGAGGTTCAAGAGGACTGATAATCTCAAAGGTAGAGAAACTATTTTTTAAAAGGTGGGCTAATCCTCTTTTTACCCGATAATCAGGACTATCCCCTTCCATTTCCGCTAATTTTTGGTCTAATTCCCCCTGAGTTTTCCCCATATATTCTTGAAAACACTCAATGCGATCGCTGGCTAAACCGAGGCTTCTGTTATCAATTGATAGCTTTTTGGGTACTACTGTTTCCCCATTGTGACGGTAAATTAAGAGATCAGAAGGAAGCATAATTAAAATTAGTAATTGATCATTAATAATTGATAATTGATAGTTAATGATTGATAATTAATAGTAGATAACTGTTTACTGATTTGATAGAGATGTTTAGAACATTAGAATGCAGACCCGACAGCTATCAAGGATGGTATCAACAAGGAAATGACCTCAGAGAAAAAGGTGATTATCAAGAAGCCTTAGTTAGTTACAGTAAAGCGATCGAATATCATCCCCACGATTATTGGGCATGGTATCGTAAAGCAGGAATATTGGAAGATTTAGGACGCTACCGTGAAGCAATAGAGCATTACGTTCAAGCTGCCACCATTAAACCAGAGAATTATTGGGCATGGTACGCACAGGGTTGTATCTATCTCGATGAGTTAGCACAATATGAAAATGCCATAGGTTGTTTCACTAATGCTTTAGGGAGAAAACCTGAAGACTACTGGGCAACATATCGCTTAGGAGAAGCTTACCGTAAACATAAAGAATACGATCGAGCCATTGCTTATTTTGATCGAGCAATAAAACTACGTCCTGGAGATTATTGGGCTTATTATCGCAAAGCAGAAACTTTACAGCAATGGGAAAAATGGGATGAAGCTTTAGCTAATTATGATTTAGCTTTAACGATTAAACCCCAAGACTACTGGACTCATTATCAAAAAGGAATTATTCTAGAAAACTTGGGTAATTTTTCCGCAGCGATTAATTGTTACCAACAGGGGGAAGTAACTACTCCCGATTCTGATACTTTATTTTATCGTCAGGCTTGTTGTTATGCCCGTCAAAATCAAGTTAATTTGGCAATTATCTATTTAGAAAAAGCTATCGATCTGTATCCGAGAAAATATTTAGATTTAGCAATTAGTGAGCCTGTATGGGAAGCTTTCAGGACGACAACAGGATTTATACTTCTAATACAGAATAAGGGAAAAAAGTATAATGTGAGTTCGGAGTGACCTGCGGTATCCCGCTGCGCGTACGGAGTTAGTAGTTAGTAGTTATGAAGATTTTTCTTTGGGTAAACTCACTACCGACTTTTGAGTATCAATAGTCTGGTATTGTTGCTTCAGACTAGCTACATCTTGTAATATTTGTTTTTGCTGTTTTTCGATTCTTTCTAATTGATTGACAATTTTCGTTAGTTGTTCGGGATTAATCGCCAGTTCATAATTAATCGTATTGCCTACCGCTTCTGAGGGCTTATTTTTTATTCCTAAAAGAGATTTAAGTAAGAGCCAAGGAGCTTTAATAATCCAGAGCCAAATTCTGTCTATAAGATAGGCGATCGCAAATAATAATCTACTGAATAAAATAACGCTGATTAGGATACCTACTAGAGTAATAACTGGATGTTGTAGCAACCAAAATATCCTTGGATGTTGTTCAATCCAATGATTGGCTAAAGATTGAAACGCTAATTCCATACCAGCAAGAGTAAGGGAGTAGAAAAAGATTCTCTATAAAAACATTGTAGGGGCAATTGTTTAATTACCCCCACCTAATTCTTAGAACTTATGGAAAATTGCTATAGTTACCACTTCAGCAAATTAAACTGTTCCATATCAATAGTCTCGCGATTACGATAAATCGCCAAAATAATTGCTAAACCGACTGCTGCTTCTGCTGCTGCTACCGTAATCACAAATACGGTAAATACCTGACCCTTGATAGCTGTGGGATCGAGATAATTAGAAAATCCCATCAGATTTAGGTTAACTGCATTCAGCATCAACTCAATTGACATTAAAACTCTTACTGCATTACGGCTAGTAATCAAACCATAAATCCCAATGCAGAAAAGAGCAGCAGCTATTAATAAAAAATATTCAAGTTGCACGTTCAAAAATCCTCTACTCTATCTAATCTATCTAATTATTTTCCCCAACGTTACCAATAGAACTTAATTCTCTAGGTCTTTCTGGTAAAGTCAGGCTAGTAGTAACAGTGTCTGTGGTCTCAGAAACTTCAGGAATTAAATCACGACGAGCCAGAATAATTGCTCCTACCATTGCCATTAACAACAAAACAGAAGCTAACTCGAAAGGTAATAAGAAATCACTGAAAAAATGCTCTCCAAGGGCAATAATCGTATTTTCGATTACGGCTGGAGACGTAGAATCTAAAGCCCAAGGCGTGACCAAAACCATTGTTCCTAAAAGGGCAAATAATCCCAAACAAACAACTCCTGTTGCTACTTTCCGAAACAAGCTTCCAGGGATTTTAGAAAAATCTTCCTGTTTATTTACCAACATAATGGCAAATAGAATTAGTACGTTAACCGCACCCACATAAATCAAAATTTGAGCAGCAGCTACAAAATCCGCATTGAGTAGGAGATATAAACCAGAAATACTGAGAAATACCCCTGCTAATAAAAAAGCAGAGTGAACAATGTTAGATAACAGCACAACTCCTAAAGCTGCTGTCAAAATCATAACTGCTAAAATCCCAAAGGATACTATCTGTACACCTTCTGCTAAATTCACTTTATTTTCCTCTTAAAATCACTGCACATAATAAGTTCGGAGTTAGTAGTTCGGAATTCGGAGTTATGTCTGGGCTTATTCTAGTCTTAGACTCAACAGCATGAAGCATTGGGTAGAAACCAACTTCCTAACTCCGAATTCTTCTGGTCATTTACTCCTGTTCTGATTTCATGGACTCTACGAGTTCCTCTGGACGTTTACCAGGTCGTTGTGAACCAGCAGGAAGATCATGAGGATCCATGACTCCTTTAGGTAAATAACCTAACTCTCTCAGAGGAATAACCGCAGGGTCTTGGGTAACTTTGTAAGGTAATCTTCCTAAAGCGACGTTGTCGTAGTTCAATTCGTGACGGTCATAGGATGCTAGTTCATATTCTTCCGTCATGGAAAGACAATTAGTAGGACAATATTCTACACAATTACCACAGAAGATACAGACCCCAAAATCAATACTATAGTGCTTGAGTTTTTTCTTCTTCGCTTTCTTGTCAAATTCCCAATCTACCACAGGGAGATTAATGGGACAGACTCGAACACAGACTTCACAGGAAATACATTTGTCAAATTCGTAGTGAATTCTACCGCGATAACGTTCCGAAGGAATTAGTTTTTCATAAGGATATTGAACGGTAACGGGTCGGCGTTTCATATGGTCAAAAGTCACAGATAGACCTTGACCAATGTATTTAGCTGCTTGGAGGCTTTCTTTAGCGTATTCTTGAACTTGTTGGAGTACTTTAAACATTTTGGTTAATGGTTAATAGTTAATAGTTAATGGTTGATAGCTAATTGTTAATTCCTGTTTAGGGTTTAGGGGTCTTAAATAAAGTTTACCCCTATCCCTTTGTTACTCATGGTAATTAGATTATTGAGCAACATTAAAATTCTCTTATCCACCAAAAGCTACAGGGAAAGCCAGTTTTAAAGCTGCGGTGAGCAATAAATTAGCTAAAGATACTGGTAGTAAGAATTTCCATCCTAAATCTAGTAATTGGTCAATGCGAACGCGAGGCACTGTCCAACGCAGTAAAATCGCCAAAAATACTAAGAAATAAGCTTTAACTAGAGTCATAATAATTCCTAGAGAACCAGTTAAAACTTGCAACCAGGGAGTAGTCTCACTAACTCCAATCCAATCAGCTAGATGGTCTAGAGGAACGATGAATTCCCAACCACCAAGATAGAGAACAGCAAATACTAGAGCGGATAATACCAAGTTAATGTAAGAACCGAGATAAAACAGAGCGAATTTCATTCCTGCATATTCTGTTTGATACCCTGCAACGAGTTCTTCTTCCGCTTCAGGAAGGTCGAAAGGAAGACGCTCACATTCTGCTAATGCTGAAATCCAAAAGATAATAAAACCTACGGGTTGTCGCCACACATTCCAGCCTAGTATGCCATAACCAGATTGCTGTTCTACTATGTCAACCGTACTCAGACTATTTGACATCATAGCGATCGCAAGTACTGCTAGTGCTAAGGGAATCTCATAGCTAATAGATTGAGCAGCAGCCCTCAAACCTCCTAGTAGAGAGTATTTATTGTTGGAAGCATAACCAGACATCAACAACCCGATAGGAGCAATACTGGATAGGGCTATCCAAAGAAAAATCCCGACGTTTAGATCGGTAATATTCAAATTTTGCCCAAAGGGAACGATAAGATAGGATAAGAATACTGGAACAACCACCAAAACTGGGCCCAAGGTAAACAGCCAGGGATCAGACTTGCCAGGAATTACATCCTCTTTAAATACCAATTTGATGCCGTCTGCCACAGGTTGCAAAACTCCCAAAGGACCTGCATATTCAGGACCAATGCGCTGTTGAGCAGCAGCAGAGATTTTTCTCTCTAGCCACACCACTACCAAAACTCCCACTGTTGCACCGATAATCATCAGTAGCATGGGTAAGGGTAGCCAAATTGTTTTTGCCAAGCCTGGTGAGAGTCCAAACCCCCTCAGGGTTTCTATAAAACTGCCTTGTAGGTCGATTCCTGAATTCATGTTTGTTTGCGGGATCAAGTTAATTTAGTCTTAAGTTTAAGTTTTATGCGTCAAGATTACGTTAAGATAACTTTTCGCATTCCAATGCCTAGTATATCCTTGTTCCGTAGCCAAGTTTTCTAACCTGATGGGTAATTTCTGCTTATATGGTTGATTGATAACTGACCTTAAACTAACTTTGAAGATTAAATAAAGGTATCTCATGTCTATTATTCATGGTAGTTGGATTCCAAAAAGCGAACACTTTTTTATGTGGGGAGAAACTTGGCGATCGCTAGTAAATCTGGAAATAACTACCGATGATAATAAATTACAACATCCTTTTTGTTTGAATTCAACAGAATTAATTAGTTTATTAAGAGAGCATCAATTAATTGATGAGAGTTTTCTGGATTCAGCAATAGAAACAGTTTGGACTGAACATTCTATTACTATTCCGAGTCAGAGATTAGCAAAGGGAAAAGATTTAGTACCTATTTTTTCCCAGAACTTGCCAGAGATAACTGATGATTCAGTGATTGAGATGTATCCTTGGCAAGTATCAGGATTTAGTTTAACTCCTGAGCAGGCAATCTCCTTATTTCAAGCTCTACCTCTCAATAATCTAAATACTAACTATTTAGGAGCAGATATCTCTTTTTGGCATCATATCTATCGCTGGGTTTTAGATTTAAT
>JASJEK010000012.1 GCA_030064915.1 Xenococcaceae cyanobacterium MO_234.B1 | reverse complement strand
CCCCATGACGGTATGATTTCTCTTGGCGTTTCACCTCATGGATTTATTTCTATTGGTGTAATTCCTCATGGAGTGGTTTCTATTGGGCTAGTCCCGATGGGCGTGATCGCGGTCGGTTTTGTTTCCATGGGACTATTTAGTGTTGGTACTGTCTCCATGGGATTAATTGGTTTAGGGCAAAATAGTATGAGTGTTTTTCAACTCAACTCAGGGGAGTCTCATCAACATGAAATGCCTAATTCAGAAGGGAATCATCACAATCACATGAATCATTAATAATGTTTCTGCCTTGGGCTTTTCTTAACTCTTGTGTTAAGGCTTGATTAATTTTTTCCCACTTTTGAGTTTTTACTTTCTTATAACTTTTCTTGTCTTTATCCAACCTATCTAACCTATCCGACCTTTTTACCCTAACTTCTTTACTGGATGTAGAGAGGGAGTCTTGCATATCAATTGGTAGTCTGTAATCTGCCTTCAAATAACTAACTTTTTTGAATTAGGTCGGTAAGGTTGGTTAGTTGCTTGTATATCAATAGTTTCAGATTTACCAATCTTATATCCAACCTTGTGATTAGAGGTTGAGGTTGGATATTGAGAGCAATAAAAAAGTAGGCTAGTTTAATTACCTGCCTACTTAGTTAGTTACTGAAAGTTGTAGTGGTTAACTTTGCTTATAGTTCTGGTAAATCAAATTCCCTTCTAGATGCTAATATCAAATTACTTTAAATATGCTATATATCAATCTAGGTGTTTCCGTATCTCCGCCTCAATCATTTGTAGCAATCTTAAAGGGAAATGATATAAGTAGGGTTTGCTGAAAAAGTAATCGAAAAAATTTACAATAATCAACTTATTTGAAAGATAAGTTTTTCTGTTACTAAATATTTTTTAATATCAGCTTTGACAATAGAATAATCAACAAAAAAGCCTAATTTAGAACGTTTGAAACTTTTTGAGGAAAGCCTAGTTAATGACTGAGCTTGGGAAGCGACGTGGGCTTGTCCCGTCGTATTTCACTAAGGGAATTGTTTACCAGTTTGCCATCTTCTAGATGTACTATGCGATCGGCAACATCTAAAATGCGATTATCGTGAGTAACTAGTAAAATTGTGCTGCCTTGTTCTCTAGCCAGCTTTTGCATTAAATTAACCACATCCCTACCCGATTTACTATCTAAAGCTGCTGTGGGTTCATCTGCTAAGACTATAGCAGGATGAGATACTAAAGCACGGGCGATCGCAACTCGTTGTTTTTGTCCCCCAGATAAGTTATCGGGATAGTAATCTAGTCTATCTCCCAAGCACACATGTTCTAACATGGCAGCAGCGCGATCGCGCATTTCTAGTTGAGTATATTTGCCGTGTACTTCTAATCCCATTTGTACGTTTTGGATGGCAGTTAGGCTTCTATGGAGATTGTGCGCCTGAAAGATATAACCATTGTTGCGTCTAGCCTTTACTAATTCATCTTGACTCGCACCACAAAGTTCTTTACCGAGTATTTTTAGACTACCAGATTGAGCTGAACGCAACCCACTAACTAAAGTTAATAAGGTAGTTTTGCCAGAACCAGAAGGACCAGTCATTAAGACAATCTCTCCGCGATTTATTTCTAGATTAATATCAAATAAAACTTGTTTGCGGAGTTCTCCTTGACCAAAATAATGGTCAAGATTGTGAATAGAAATTACTGGATTTGTTGATGGTTGATTATTCATGTTTATAAAAATATTTGCTGGAGAAATTAAAAAATATCCGCAGGATCGGCTGACTGTAGTTTGCGAGTTGCGATCGCGCCAGAAACTGCACACATGAGCAAAGTAGCAATAAATACTCCTACTGCTCGCAACAGGGTGATATATATGGGCAAAGCGGTAGCTTTACGTGCCAGGCTGTAGAATCCCAAAGAAACTAACACACCAGGAATAAAGCCACAAAAAGCTAAAATAATGGCTTCTTCAAAAACTATGCCTAGTAAATAAGAGTTGCGATAGCCCATCGCTTTGAAAGTAGCATACTCTGCCATGTGGTCGTTTACGTCGGTAGAAAGAACCTGATAGACAATAACTACACCAACAATAAAGCCAATAACTGTACCAAAGCCAAAAACTATACCTACGGGTCGATTTGTTGCCCAGTAACTCTGTTCCATATCAATAAATTCTTCGACAGTCATAACGCGAACGTCTTTTAAATCTGAAAAATAGCTATTTAGAGCCTGTTTAACTTGAGTTGCATCCGCATCTGGCTGTAGTTCAATTAAGCCCAGGCTAACAGTTCCAGGCTGTTTTTTGGAAAACAAGCGCAGAAAATTTTGGTCGCTGCTAATGAGGGTGGCATCTGCCCCAAAAGAAGCACCGAGAGTAAATAAGCCCCCTACAGTGATCGTACGGGTTTCAATTTCTGTAGTTACGGTTTGTCCCTGTTCGTATGATTCGATCGCCTTGGCATATTCTCCACGGGAAGCGCGATCAAACAAAAAAGTATCTGGTAATTTAATCTTATCGAGATTTTGATTGACTTCTGGCATGTCGAAAGCAGGATTATCTAAATTCATTCCGACAACCATCACCGAAGTCTTTTGGTGCGTCTGAGGATTTTTCCATTTAATAGAATTGATATATAGGGCATCTGCTGAAGCGACTCCTGGTATATCTTTTGCTTGATACAATCGCCGTCGCGGAAAGGTAGACATCTCTGTCCAGTTGAGGGCTTGAGGATTCATCAACACCAGATCGGCTTTTAAGTTGCGATGCATCAAAATACTGCTATCCATTAGAGCATTGAGAAAACCCAACTGCATAAAAATTAGAATATCTGCAAAGGCAATTCCTGAAATAGCCGTTAATAACCGCGCTTTGTCGTGCTTGAGTTGCAGGAATCCTAAAGGGGTTCGATTTTTTAGGGTTTTAAACATAATTTTTTTAATTGATAATGGTTGATTGTTGATTGTTGATTATTAATCGCTGCTCCTGCTGCCTCTGCTTCCTGGCAGACGGGAAGTTTCGCGTCTGTACATTACAAATTGATTTTCACGTTGACTAATAAATTAGTTAATCCTGTTACTTTTTGACTGGATTGTTGATCTAGCTTGACTTTTACCTCTACTACCTTGGCATCAATATTGGCAGTGGGATCGGTGTTGACTACTTCTTGTCTTTTTACTTCTAAACCGATACGTTCTACTGTTCCTGTTAACTCTCCTGCAATGGCACTACTGGTAATAGTTACTTGTTGTCCAATTTTGACTTTACCAATATCGCTTTCATAGACTTCGGCGACTGCATACATCTGGTTAACTTGTCCAATTCTGACAATACCTTCGTTGCTGGAAACTACTTCCCCTGGGCGAGTCAGGATTTTAATTACTGTTCCTGCTTGGGGAGATTTGATATAAGCGCGATCGCGTTCGGCTTGGGCTGTCGCTACTGCTGCTTGGGCTTCTCTAACTTCTGCTGCTGCTACTTCTACATCTACAGGGCGAATCTCAGCAATTTTGTTTAACGTGGCTTTGGCTTCAGCAATTTGCTGTTGTTGGGCTAAACGAATACGAGTCAGGTTAGCTTTGGCTTCTGCTAGTTGTTCTTTGGCTGTTGCTAAAATTAATTCTTTGTTATCTCTTTGTGATGCCGAGATTGCACCCTCATCGTAAAGTTTTTGATAGCGTTGGTATTCTAGCTGGGCGTTTCTTAATTCTGCTTTTATCCGCGATACCATTGCCGTCTGGGCAGCAATATTATTATCTCGTTCGGCTTGAATACGAGCGATCGCTGCTTTTTGTGCTTCGATTTCTCCTGTTTTTGCCCCGGCTTTTACCTTGGCTAAATTGGCTTGCGCCACCGTAACTCTTGCTTCTGCTTGTCTTAAAGCTGCTTCCAGGCGATCGCGACTGTCTAAAATGGCAATTACTTGACCTTTTTTTACCTGTTCTCCTTCTTTTATCAGTAATTCTTCAATGCGATTACCTTCCGAGGAAGAAGATACAGATATTTGTATGATCTCTCCACTAGGTTCTAATCTTCCCAATGCAGTTACCGTTTTTATTTTGGGGATAACCATTTCTGGTACTGGTTTGGGTTGAGATGCAGAAAACTGACGCAGTGTGTAAACTGTTGTTCCTGCCATTAATAAAGCTAATCCGATTATTAAGGCGGGGGATTTTCTTACTAGAGGTTTGGAAGATTTACCTTGGGTTTCAGTTATGTAGTTCATAGCTATCCAGTTTTTTTACTAAACCGTTTAGTTCAATTTAGTTATATAATAAAACTAAACCAATTAGTTTAGCAACATTTCGGCGCACATTTCCTTGGGGAGGGGCGTGCCGCTCAATTAGGATGAAACAGTTAAAACCATTTCAGCGTCATCTAAAACTAGCAGGTTGCCATAATTTACGGGAACTTGGGGGTTATACAACCTCAGATGGCAAACAAATACAGTGGAGTACCTTGTTACGCAGTGATAGCTTGCATGGTTTACCTCTATCTAGTCAGCAAAAGCTTATAGATTACGGAGTAAGAACAATTATCGATCTGCGAACCCCATCTGAAGTCAAGAGAAAGAGCTATGCTTTAAGCAATACATCAGAGATTGAGTATTTTAATTTGCCCTTAGTAGAAGACAGAAGCCAAATTGAATCAATCAAACAGAAGACACTATTTGAATATAACTGTTTCTTTCTAGAAAAGCGATCGCCACAAATAAAAAAAATTTTAGGGACAATTGCTACTCAACAAACACCATTAGTAATTCACTGCGCAGCAGGAAAAGATCGAACGGGAATCATTATTGCTTTGTTACTGGCTGTAGCAGATGTACCAGTAGCAACTATTGCAGAAGATTACCAATTAAGCGATCGCTATTTAGCTCCTTTATATAGCAAGATCCGCCAGCAAGCAATTAAAGAAGGGTTTGCTCATTTGTTAAAATCTCCACCGCAAACAATAATAGATACATTTGCCTATCTCGATCAAAACTATGGTGGAATAAATAACTATTTAGAAAATGTTGCTATTAGTTGGGAAATACGCGATCGCCTTAAAACTATCATAGTTAGATAAAAATGATAATGAGTAAAATCAAAACCAAAACTTCAGAACGTTCTAAATCAGAAGCCAAAGCCAAAGCTATTTTAAAAGGTGCAATGAAAGAGTTTCTCGCTCATGGTTACGCTGCCACTAGCATGGACAAAATAGCTAAAACAGCAGGAGTTTCTAAAGCTACCTTATATAGTCACTTTGGCGATAAAGAAGGTTTATTTAATGCGGTAATGCAAGATTTAGTTAAGGATAAATTTCAGACAGTAATGGGTTTACAAAAGCCTCAATCTTTAGAACAAGACCCGAAGATTGTCTTATCTGCGATGGCAACTCGGATGCTAGACAATGCCCAAAGCGATCGCACTTTTCAAGATTTTGTCCGCATTATTATCGGCGAGTCGGGGCGTTTTCCTGAACTAGCACAAGCCTATGTCAGCAATCTTGCCAAACCAGCTATTGAAACTTTAACTCAATACTTTAAATCCCATCCCGAACTAAAACTAGACGATCCAGAAGCTACGGTAAGAGTAATGATAGGGACATTAGTTTATTTTGTAATGCTGCAAGAAATGCTCCACGGTAAGGATATTTTGCCCTTAGAGAATGAACGTTTAGTTAATACTTTGACTGATTTAATCACAAAACATCAAGATTAAAACATTTACCATTTTTAGTAAATTTAAACTATCATATAATTAAAGACTCTTAATCTGTGATAGAGATAAAGGTACTTAGAGCGGATTTCGCCAGCATTTAATGTTAAGTTTCCTTACCTACTAATACTAAATCGTTTGATAAAAGTAACTTTCACAAGCAAGCATAAACTTATTAAAGTCCCCCAAGCTTGGGGGATTTAGGGGGCAGAATAAAAGCAATCTATACAAACAGGATTTAGTCTAAGCATCTCAATCCATTAACTTGACCCGTGTCGTTCTAGTTAACAAGATAAAACTGCATTCTTATGGATATATTTCGTTTTTTTCCTCAATTAGGGCCAAAGAAAAAAATTATTTTTACTTTGTTGCCTATATTATTATTTTTATCCTCTTGTAGTAGCCAACCAAATCAAAGCAATAATAACTCAAATTTAAAGGGATTTGAAGTTAAATTTTTAGTTGGTAGTGATTTAGCCCAGTTTTGTCAGCAAGCAGCAATCAAATTAAATCAAACTAAACCTAAAACTAATAACGGACAAAGTTTTTATCTTACTTGTGAAGCTAAAGGTAGTGGAGATATAGTTCAAGATATACTGGCTCTAGCAAAGCAATTACAAACAGGTAATATTGCAGCCGATGCATCTGATTTTCCTACTTTACTTTCTGTAGATGGAGAAATTTATCAAAGTCAGTTAGTTTATCAAATGGATAAACTTTTTCCTGGACAAAATTATATTCCCAGTATTACTGACTCTCCTTTAATTGCTTATAGTCCTATGGTGTTTATGACCACAACAGATTTAGCAAAAGGATTAGAAAAAAGCAATAATCTCTATACAACCTTAGCTAAAATAGAAAACCATCAACAATTAGACAGCAACGCACCACCCATCCCTATTACTTATGTTCATACTGCACCCACTCGTTCCAATTCTGGCTTACAAACTTTAGTAGCACAATTTGCTTCTGTTGCTAACAAAAAACCAGAAGATTTAACAGTAGCAGATGTACAAAAGTATCAACAACAAGTAAAACAGATTCAAAGCAAAATTACTCGTTATGGGAAATCTACAGGAAATTTAGCGCGATCAATGGTAGAAAATGGTGTTTTTTGGGCTTCTGTTGGTTCAGTTTATGAATCTTTAGTCATCTCAGCTAATAGTCAGATAGGTAATAATCAAACTCAATATCAGGCTATTTATCCTCAAGCTACTTTTAGTTCTAATATACGAGCAATCTTACCAAATGCGCCTTGGATTAGTACAGCAGAAAAAGAAGCAGCAACTAAAGTAATAGAGTTTATGCGTCAGCCAGAAATTCAACAAATTGCTACTAATTTAGGTTTACGTCCTGGTGTACCTGGAGTAGCCTTGGGAAATAAGTTTTCTTCTCAATTTGGCGTTAATCCTAAACCCAGTTATGAATCTTATCGCCCACCACAACCAGAAGTAGTAGAAGCCATGCTAAAAAGTTGGCAAACTTATGCTAAAAAAGCTTCTCAAGTTGCAGTGGTGATTGATACTTCTGGCTCGATGAAAGGAAGAAAATTAGCAGCGATGAAGAATACTTTACTTAACTATATTCAAAACTTAGGGACAAAAGAAAGGATTGCCTTAATCAGTTTTAACTCTAAAATTAATCCTCCAGTAATAATCGAAGGAAATCAAGCAGGCAAAAATAAAGGAATACAATTTATTAGTAACTTAAAAGCGGGAGGAGGAACCAGATTATATGATAGTAGTCTTTATGCCCGTGATTGGTTACTAAAAAATTCTCGTCCTGATGCTATTAATGCTGTGCTGATCTTAACTGACGGGGAAGATTCTGGTTCTAAAATTAATCTTGAACAACTTTCACAGAGGTTAAAAGAGAGTAGTTTTGAATCGGGAGAAAAAATTGCTTTTTTCACTATTGGCTATGGTAAAGAAGGAGAATTTAATCCCCAAGCTTTACAGAAAATTGCTGAACTGAATGGAGGATATTATCGGAAAGGCGACCCGCAAACTATTTCTAGTTTGATGGCAGATTTACAAGTAGAATTTTAGATAATTAATAATTAATTATGAAATTGGTTAATCCTCTATATTATCCGTTGGCTGTTTTAGCTGGAGGCATTACTTTAATAATTGGGGTGCGTTTTATACAAGTACCTAGCATAATTGCTATTCCTACAGCAGTAGCGATCGCGACAGGAATTTCTATACCTTTAAGCCAAAAAGAAGCAAGCACAATTAATATCAATAATCCTGCTTTAGCAAGAGAAATACAGTCAGTACAACAGCAAGCAAAATTGTTGCTCAACAAAGCAGAAGATTTACGCAATGAAGCTAAACAGATGTTGACTACTACAACCCAATTAGAATTACTTACAGCCGTCGAATATGCTTGCGATCGCACTCAAGAATTACCAGATAAAATCAGTAACTTAGCACAAAAATTACAAGGTTCTGATTCTCTCTTATCTCCTATTAAATTAGAAAGACAATTAGCTGAAGTAAAAGCAAGACAAAGAAATAGTTATGGTCTAGCCCAAGAAAAATTACAGCAACTCGCTACTAGTTTAGAAAATAATCTTAGATTAGCACAACAAGGACAAGATGCCCGTCAAGCACAAGTAGTTTCTCTGACTACTTTAGTTATAGAGTCGGCTGGAGTATTACAACAATTACAAAATCGCTTACGTACTTCTAATTTGAATAATTCAGCAGAGATTAATGAGTTAAAAGAATTAAGTGAGGAGTTAAAAAGTATGCAGGAAAGCGTTGATTTATTGATTATGTAATTTAACTGCTGATGATGAGCAAACAATAAAAATATGACTAAAAAATCTAAGACAAATAAAACTCTTATTTCTTTAGGAATTATTTTGGCTTCCTTGGGTTTAACTTATGCACCCATACCAGGAGTAACACAAAATATTGTTATCGTTAGTGGTACAGAATTACAAGAACCATTACAAGAATTAGAAACTAGATTTGAACAAGATTATCCCAGTATCAATTTAGAATTTAAATTTCAAGGTTCTCAAGATATCGTTAACAACTATATCGACCAAAAAAATGATTTTACTCCAGCTATTTTAATTCCTGCTAACGGACAAATCTTAGAAGAATTAAGTACTCGTTGGAAAGCACAGAATAATAGGGAACCTTTTTATAATAAACCTCAAGCGATCGCCAAAACTATTTTAGTAGGAATTGCTTGGCAAGAAAGAGGTAAAATTCTTTTCCCTGATGGCAAGTTTTCCTGGTCAAAAATAGAACAAGCAATGCAGCAGCGAAATTGGTCGAAAATTGGCGGAAAAGCGAACTGGGGGAGTTTTGATTTTGTAATGACTAATCCTACTCGTTCTAATAGTAGTCAATTGACCTTAAGTTTATGGACGCAATCTCAAAATAATAGTTTAAATAGTACTAAAACCGAATCTCTTTTTGCTCTAATTAAAAAGTCAGTTTATCAACCGCCTCGTTCAACCGATATCCTTTTACAAGAATTTATTACTCGCGGTGCTAATGATGGTGATGTAGCTACAGTATATGAGAGTATTGCCTTGCATCGTTGGTCACAAGCAAAAATAACTCAGGGGCAACCATACCAGATATACTATCCCAATCCCACGATTGAAACTGTAGCTACTGCTGTTGTCGTTCGACACAATATAGATAACAATACTGCCAAAGCAGCCAAGAAATTCATTGATTTTATTACCCAACCCAAGCAACAAGAAGTTTTTGTCCGATATGGCTTTCGTCCAGTAATTTCCAGTCTTAATTTAGCATCAGTTCCCAATAGTCCTTGGACGCAAAATATTCCTGGTGCAATGCCAAATCTTTCAGTAAAGATAGAACAGCCTCCAAGTTCTCAAGAAATTGCAGAGATTCAACGTTTATGGAGTAGAGTTCGTTAATATTTTTAGGGGGATGTAAACAGTTACATCGGTAGCGACGTAGCATGCTACGTCGGTACATTAGCAAGTAGCGGTGCGACCCCGCGTCGGCGTAAGACGCAAACGGGGCGTACAAGCTTTTGAGGAAACCTCAAAAGACAGCCCCTCGGGAACGCGCACCAAGACAGCAAATAACAAGTAGCAAGTTATGAATTGGTGGAAAAAGTTAAATAAAAATCCTTTAGCAAGATTCGGGGCGAGCATACTAATTTTTTTCTATATCATAGTTATCTTTGCCGATTTCTTTGCTCCTTATAAATTTGATGAGTATCAGGTAAACGGCTCTTTACTTCCTCCTACTCAAATTCATTGGCGAGATAGGGAAGGAAACTTTACTGCACCCTATGTTTATCCCACAACTCAGGGAGCAACAGATATAGAAACAGGCGATCGCGAAATCACTGTGGACTACGATAAACCTTCTCCTATCAAGTTTTTCGTCAAAGGTCCATCCTACAACTTATTTGAGATTACTTTACCTTTACCGCCTAAGTTTGAATTAGTCACGCTATTTCCTGGTATTCCTGTCCAGCGTCATCTTTTCGGCACAATAGGGGAAGGAAAA
This sequence comes from Xenococcaceae cyanobacterium MO_234.B1, assembly GCA_030064915.1. Classification (GTDB taxonomy): domain Bacteria; phylum Cyanobacteriota; class Cyanobacteriia; order Cyanobacteriales; family Xenococcaceae; genus JASJCP01. The sequence goes on along the minus strand of JASJEK010000012.1, from coordinate 17,393 downwards.
ATTAACCTGTTGGGGACAGATGAACAAGGAAGAGATGAATTTAGCCGTCTGTTGTTTGGTGGTAGAGTTAGCCTATTTATTGGTTTAGTAGGAATTACAATTTCTTTTCCCTTGGGAATGCTTGTGGGGGGAATTTCTGGTTATTTTGGCGGTTGGATAGATGGAGTACTCATGCGCCTAGTTGAAGTATTGATGACTATTCCAGGAATCTATTTATTAGTCGCCCTAGCAGCAATTCTACCCTCTGGCTTAAGTAGCGCCCAAAGGTTTTTATTGATTGTGTTGATTACTTCTTTAATTAGTTGGTCTGGTTTGGCTAGAGTGATTAGAGGACAAGTGTTATCTCTTAAAGAACAAGAATTTATCCAAGCTGCCAAAGCTATGGGCGCAAAACCACTGTATATTATTGTGCGTCACATCTTACCCCAAACAGCGACTTATATTATCATTTCTGCTACCCTAGCCGTACCTGGATTTATTGTGGCAGAATCCGTCTTAAGTTTGATTGGTTTAGGAATTCAACAACCTGATGTTAGTTGGGGTAATTTACTTTCTCTAGCAACCAATGCTTCTATTATCGTGTTACAACCCTGGTTAATCATTCCCCCTGCATTCATGATTATTACCACTGTCCTAGCTTTTAACGTTTTAGGGGATGGCTTGAGAGATGTCCTCGATCCTAAAAGTTTGCAATCTCAGCAAAGCTATGGTGAATAGATTTATTAAAATCTAGGCGACTTTTGTCTTCTTCTAAAATTAAAAGAGAGCTTTTAATTGATGCTCTCTAAATGTGAAAAACTCAGCTAGATTATAGCAAAATGTCTAACACAGAAACAAAGCAACAATACGAAGGAGCAATCTTACAGCAGTTAGTAGAGAATGCCAAGAAACTTGCAGTAATTGAATTTGAATTTAGTCAAATCAAACCCAAGATCGACAAAATAGATATTCTAGAACAAAAGATAGACGCTGTAGAGCAAAAGGTAGATGCTGTAGAACTAAAGGTAGATGCTGTAGAACTAAAGGTAGATGCTGTAGAAACTAAAGTTTCCAATCTAGATACCAAAGTATTTAATATAGATGCTAGATTATCCAACGTGGAAAAGTTAATAGATGATATCAGAAAGATTCTTAACTGGATTGGGGGTGGTATAGGAGCTATTTTATTATCTCTATTAGCTAATTTTATCTACAGAAGATTTTTGTAGAACTTAATTAACACGACTTGGAAGGTTAGGGCGATCGCCTAACTTTCCAGTGGGTAACTAAAAAGATTGAGAGCCTAAAAAACAATTTACTGGAGACTGGATTGGAAGCTGAATCTGACGAATTTTAATCATCAGGGGGAATAAATAATTCCCCACTTCTATAATTTTGGCAAATTTGAGATGCTCCCATTCTAGATACTATTTAAATTCTAGATACTATTTAATTTGAGACAAAATAGCATTTTGATAATAGTGAGCCAAAATCTGATGATAACCCACACCTTTTTTTGCCATATAGTAAGCTCCCCACTGACTCAAACCCAAACCATGACCGAAACCTCGACCATAAACTTGCAAGTCACTACCATTAAATGTGACTCGGAATAAAGTGCTGCGTAGGTCTAGAACTTTTCGCAATTTTTTCCCACTCACTTGAGTTGTACCGCGATCGCCTACTACTTTCATCGTGACAATTCTCCCATGAGGGGTGGTTGTCTCAGGAATCATGGCTTTGATTCTTCCGATTCCTCCTAGTAAACTACTAATCTGATTAATGGAAAAAGACTTATTCCACTCAAACACAGGAGATTCATGATCGTAGTCTACTACTCCTCGTAAGTAAGGTAAGGGAGACACCCAAATATCTTCCACATTTTCTGTATGACCCCCAGAAGAGGAATGGAAAGCAGCCAAAATTACCCTATTGTCATAAGTCATAATTTGTCCTGCGGTGCTGTTAACAGCTTGGTGAGTAGTAAGATACTCAGTATCTAAACCTTTATAGACTTGAGTGCCAATGGTAGTATCTAAATCGTAAAGGTTACTACTTTCTGTCTTTCTTTTATACAAAGCATAGGAACGGGCTGCAACTGCTTGAGCTTTCAAAGCTTCAATCGGCCAACTAGCAACGGCTTCTGCTCCTACTACACTATATAGGTAATGTTCTAAATTTACCTGATTAATCGCAGTGAGATTATTACCCTGACGCACTAAACGAGTTCGTCCTCGATACCAGCGATCGCCTATCCACACATAACCATCGCCAGTAGGTTCGATAATTAGTTCTCCAGCTTTAAGACGATCTAAAATTAATTGATTTCCGCCAACTTGGACAGCTAGGGCAGCCATAGGCTTTAATTCTCCTATTTTACGCCCTGTAGCATCTTTAACCACCGCAGGAGTAGAGCTACCTACCTTAACATTACTGACATTCTTTTTGATCGCTACTCTCAAATCTATGGCTTGACTAGGTAAAACCAGAAGCAGCCATAAGAATAAAGATAAAAACCAGTGATTTTGTCCTGTTTTCAAGAACAATTGGGGATTAAAATTATTTTTAGGAGCTAATTGTGCCATAGAAATTCCCTCTCCTTATGGGGTAATTAAATTCCTTGAAGTAAATGTTAATTCGTCTAATAGTGTTTCCCATCAATAGCTAATTAGTCAATACTGCAAGAAAGTAGATTTTAAAAGTCAGAAGTCAGAACTCCTAACTCACGTTATCTATGGAAGTTCCTAGAATACTCAAATTTATGGCATGACCACCAGTAACCAGATAGACAGTATCCGCCTGAGTTCCAATCTGTCTTAATAAATGTCCCAGGCGATCGCGGAATAATCGTCCTGAAGCATAAGCAGGAACAACCCCCCAACCAGTTTCTTCTCCCACAAAGATGATTATGGAGGGAGTCATTGCCAAACTTTCTCGTAAATTATCTGTAACTTTAACCCAAGAATTATCGGTTAAATCTAGCAAATTTGCCACCCAAGTTCCCAGAGAATCGATTAATAAGCACTGTTGAGGTAGGCTATTGCGAATAACCCAAGCTAGTTTATAAGGTTCAAAGAGAGTTTGCCAAGTCTTAGGTCGCCTCTGTTGATGTTTAATGATTCTAGTTTGCCAATCTCGATCTGTAGAATCGACCATAGCAGTAGCAACATAAATTACAGAGCGGTTACTTTGCTGTGCCAAAGCTTCTGCCCACTCGCTTTTTCCGGAACGAGATGCACCAGTTACTAAGGTAACAGTGTTCCCAGAAGCAGTAGATACAATTGAATTCATAAACAGGAAATTGATCTAGAATTTAAGATCTAATATCTTGTTCAATAACTAAGTTGCTTAATATTAATATTTTTGATTAATAGTTTCAGTTTTGTTCTGGCTTCTGAGCCAATGTTACATTGAGCAAAGTAATTTGTAAGTTAGATTTTGGCTTTTATAACTATAGATTTTTAAAAATCCTGAGTGTATGACTAACTCCAATTCTAAGATTCCCGTATCCGTCCTAATTCCTGCCAAAAACGAAGAATTGAATCTCCCAGCTTGCTTGGAAAGTGTTGCCATAGCAGATGAAGTATTTATTGTGGATTCCCAAAGTGAAGATCGTTCTTTAGAAATTGCAGCGAAATATGGTGCTAAGGTGGTTCAATTTCATTTTAATGGTCGCTGGCCGAAAAAAAAGAATTGGTCTTTAGAAAATTTATCTTTTCGCAATGATTGGGTATTGATAGTTGACTGCGATGAAAGAATCACACCAGAATCATGGTCAGAAATTGCTACAGCAATTAAAAATCCCGAATATCAGGGCTATTATATCAATCGGAAAGTCTTTTTTTTAGGTAAGTGGATTCGGTTCGGCGGAAAATATCCTGACTGGAATCTCCGTCTATTTCAACACAAATTAGGTCGCTACGAAAATTTAAGCACCGAAGACATACCTAATACTGGAGATAATGAAGTTCACGAACACGTTATCCTACAAGGTAAAGCAGGCTATCTTAAAGAAGATATGCTCCACATTGATTTTCGTGATATTTACGAGTGGTTAGCTAGACATAACCGTTATTCCAATTGGGAAGCACGGGTTTATTACAATATTCTGACAGGAAAAGACGAAAGCGGAACAATTAGAGCTAACTTATTGGGGAATGCAGTACAACGTAAACGCTTTTTAAAGAAAATTTGGGTCAGATTACCTTTCAAGCCTTTATTGCGATTCATTATCTTCTATTTTATTCGTTTTGGCTTCTTAGATGGGAAAGCAGGCTATATTTATGCTCGTCTTCTAAGTCAGTATGAATATCAAATTGGAGTGAAACTCTATGAATTACAAAAATTTGGGGGAAAGCTAAATGTCGTTACTACTGCTTCTGATGTAACTTCCTCTGAACCCCCTATGACAGAAACAGTTAAGCTATCACAATAGAGAGATAATGACTCAAAATATCATCCTAGATGAGCCACCATTGGTTGATTTAAGAAAGTACGACCAATCAGACTTTGATCGTGGAAGACCTAACTGGCTAATTCTGCTGTGGTGGTTGGTTCAAGCGATCGCATTTCCTCTAAGTCTGCACAATTTTCATAGCTTCCGTTGTTGGTTGTTGCGGTTATTTGGGGCAAAGATTGGTAAAGGTGTGGTAGTTCGTCCCACCGCCCGTTTTACCTATCCTTGGAAAGTTTCGATTGGTGATTATAGTTGGATTGGGGACGACGTAGTATTATACAGCCTAGATACCATCGAGATTGGCTCTCATTGTGTTGTATCTCAAAAATCTTATCTTTGCACTGCCAGTCACGATATGCAAGATCGAGCTTTTAGTTTAATTACTGCTCCCATTAAAATTGGTAATGGAGCTTGGATAGCTACAGATTGTTTCGTTGCTCCAGGGGTCAATATCGGAGCCAATGCAGTTATTGGGGCAAAAAGCGGTGTTTTTAGTGATATTAATCATTCTCAGGTTGCTTGGGGGGTTCCCTGTACTTCTCGCTATACTAGAACCATGAAATCATAAAATAACTTGAGCTTGGAGTGACCGCGGAATGCGGTCCGGGAATGGGGCTAGAACAGAACAGTCAACCGTTAGGGTTACAAAAGATAAATTACACAAGCCCCCCGCGCAATGGAGCTTCTATTACCCCGTGCCTTAAGACTCACATCCATAGATTAAAGATTAAAGCTCCAGCAAGCGCCCCGCAGGCTCCGGAGGGGCTGTCTCTTGAATCGAATTCAAGAGCTTGTAAGCCCCGTTCGTTAAGGGCGCGGAGTAACGGTGACTTTGTTAATTTCATCAATAAGGAAACAAACTATTGAATCAACAAATTGCTTTTTTAGGTTTGGGGTTGATGGGTGCGCCAATGGCAGCTAATTTAGCTCGTAAAGGTTATGATGTCACCGCTTGGAATCGAACCAGAGATCGCCCTGGTATAAAAATTGCCACAGAAGCAGGGATAAAGGTAGTTGCTTCCATTGAGACAGCCGTAAAGACAGCAGAAGTTGTGTTTTCCTGTTTGGGGGATGTTCCTGATGTAAAAGAAGTTTTGTTGGGAGAGACAGGGGTAGTAAATTATGCTCAACCCCACACATTAATTGTCGATATGAGTACTATCGGCAGCACCGCAGCACAAGAAATTGCCAAAGAGTTAAAGAAATATCAATTACGTTTTATGGATGCTCCTGTTTCAGGGGGAGATATCGGTGCAATTAACGGTACTCTAACGATTATGGTAGGAGGCAGTGAGGCAGATTTTGCCCAATGCCAGCCTTTCTTAGAAGCTATGGGAAAAAATATTATTCTCTGTGGGGGAGTTGGTAGCGGACAAGGGGTTAAAATGTGCAATCAAATACTTTGTGCTTTAAACATGGTTGGTATTTGTGAAGCGATGCAAATGGCAAAACAACAGGGTATCGATCCTAATCTGATTGTAGAAGTCTGTGGTACTGGTGCAGCAGGTTCTTGGGCATTATCTAATTTAGGCTCAAAGATTATTAATTCAGATTATGAACCTGGTTTTGCCATCAAACACATTATTAAAGATCTGCGGTTAGTCCAAGAAATTAACCACGCTGGAGGAGGTAATTTACCAGGGACAGAATTAAGCGATCGCCTGTTGAAAAAGGTCGCAGCAATGGATAATGGAAAAGGTGCAGAACAAGGAACACAAGCGATGATTCGAGCTTATGAGCAGTAGCCATATAGCTCTTCTCAAATAGGTTGGTTAGTTGACCTCCTCGCCTACCTGAAGGAAGGCGATTCCTACTGGAGTTAAACCCCTTCGGTGGGTTGACTCTTCAACGAGTGTTCCAACGAACTCTCTCCAAGTCCGAGCAAGGCGAGTCCCGCCTCTCTAATGTTTAAACTGCCGACATAATCAGCGTTAGCTGTATAGTTGCAATCTTTTTGTTGACAGCAGAAAGTAGCTTGAGTTTTTCTATTTTCTGCCGAAATATAGTTACACTTGGGACATTTCCTTGATGTATTTCTAGGATTAACTTGAATCAGTTCTCCCCCATTCCAAGTTAATTTATACTCAAGCTGACGAATAAACTCACCCCAACCTTGGTCAAGGATAGCCCTATTTAATCCAGACTTTTGTTTAACATTTTTGCCTGGATTTTCCGATGTTCCTTTGGCTGAGGAACTCATGTTAATTATCTTTAAATCTTCAAGTATTACTATTGCGTGGTTTTTGCTTAGTTCGCTTGAAATTTTGTGTAGATAATCATTACGAGTATTGGCAATACGGATATGTAGTTTAGTTATTTTTGATTTTAATCTTCTCCATCTGTTAGAAAATTTTTCTTTTTTGGCTAATTTTCTTTGGAGTTTAGCTAACTTAGCTTTAAGTTTTTTAAATATACTTATTGGCTCATAATATTTCTGATTGCTCAAGGTCAAGAATCTGGCTATTCCTAAGTCTCCACCAACAACTGAACTGGAAGGATGTTGGGGATTTTTTTGCTCTATTTCAACTTGAATAGATACGAACCAATGCTGCCCTTTTTTGGAGACAGTTACATTTTTGGCTTCTCCAATAACCTCTTGACTTTTGTTGTATCTAACCCACCCTATTTTCGGCAAGAATACTCTGCCGTTATTGTTATCAATTTTGAATCCTTGAGGATAACGAAATGAATCTCTTTGTCCTTTCTTTTTGAACTTAGGGAACTGCTTCGGGTTGGTTTTGTCAAAAGCCTCAGATAAGGCTTGAGACAGGTTTTTTAATGATTGCTGCAAAGCTTGAGAATGAACTTGTTTCAAAAAAAACAAATCTTCTTCTTTTTTCCATTGGGTTAATTCTTTGGTTAGTCCAGCATAAGATAAACAAGACTTTTTAGCATTTAATCTTTCTTTTTGAAATGCTAAAGCTTTATTCCAAACTAGCCTCGATGAACCCGCAAATTGGGCTAATTTTCGCGCTAAAGTTTGATTGGTCTTTAATCTAAACTTGTATGCCTTGCGTGTAATCATAGATTAATAATACAATTGGTCTATGAAAAAGTCAAGCGATATCAGAACAGGCAGACATTGCGTCTTTAAACTTCACGTTCATTTGGTTTTTGTCACTAAGTATCGGAAGAAAGTTTTTACTAATGAAATACTCCAAGACTTAGAGGTTATATTTAAAGACGTTTGCCAAAATTTTGAAACTGAATTAGTTTCAATGAACGGCGAAACTGAGCATATACATTTGTTGCTCAACTATCCACCAAAAGTTTCTATTTCTAAGCTAGTCAATAGCCTTAAAGGAGTTTCATCTAGACTCATTAGAAAACAACATCCTGAGCTTAAAACAAGCTATTGGAAAGGTGGTCTGTGGTCACCTAGTTACTTTGCTTCCAGTTGTGGTGGTGCGCCCTTGTCTATAATTAAGCAATATATTGAGCAACAAACTCGTCCATTGTGACTCGCTTACATCACCGCCCTAAGAAGCGACGGTGCTTTACGCTCGTTACGGTAAATCTTCTTGAGTTGTTTGCCAAAGAATCATTAAATTAATATCAAAGTAGGCATCAACTAAGCGATTCCCCATTCCAATCATTGCCGACCAAGGAATTTGTGAATGTTATGCCTGATACTCTTTACTTACTCTAGATGCTGCTTCGCCAACAATTTCGACGAGTTTCACTAAAGCTAAAACTAACATTCCATCAACACTCGCGCGTTCCTTTGCTGAGGAAGCGGAGGAAGCCCGCGTCGGCGAAAGACGCAAGGGAACGTCCTCCAAGACAACCTCCGCAGGGTCGCTCGTCATTTTCTAAATCTTGAAAAGTTCGATGATTAACAAAAGCAATTGCTTTTTGAGCAGCATCTAACATATACTTAATTCAGGTTTTGTCATCTTGAATCGACATATTGAATTACCGCAGAGTCTAAAACTTCTTGACGAAAATAATGACTTAAATCTTCAAGAGTTCGTAAATCAACTTGAAGCTGAAAAATAGAAGATAATTCTTGTTCCATTGCTGATAAACGAATCAAACCTGGAATATGTGGAGGGGAAAATTCCACCAGAATATCAATATCACATAGAGATATTCTTTAAGGTATTTGTCTCCCACATCATTTTTCAGAGCACGTTTTTTAAGCCAATCGCTGAGATTCTCTTCCCCACAATCAAAGTTTTCTAGTATTACTTTGTCAAGATTGATTTGAGGGATAAAAGTGTTAATATTTAATGCCGATATCAATGGTGCTATTGGGATAGCAAGAAAAGTCGCAAAGCAATACTAATTTGATTTCGAGCCTTGTGGTTTTGCTAGGGGCGTATTGACAATACCTATGGGTGTTAGGTTATCGGATAGGGCTTATCCTCAGTCTAGCAGGTGCGGAAAAGAATCTCCGTCGCTTTTAGCGCTGAAAGTGTCAAAACAATCAAATTAATAGTAGGGTGGGCAATGCCCACCCTACCAGTTAATATCTCTTATTTATCCCTTATGTTCTGTATCCCGAACTCATTTTAAGCTAGACCAACTTCATAAGCAGTACGGCGCAACATAGAATCATTGCGATTTTTAGCTGCTTTGGCGCGATTTAAAATCAACCAACGAGATTTTTCGTTAACGCTTGCTGGTGTTGCTTCTTGAGTCGCTGTAGGACGATTAAAATAAGCTACACCACGATAAGTCAAGTTAACAGGTGGTTGTAAAGTGAGGGGTTTTTTGAGGTTGTGGAATCGCCAATCTAGCCCGCGAAACTTACCAGCAACAGCACCTTCTTGTACTGCAACAGTGGGTGGTTCGTAATCGTAGCTAACACCGCGATAAGTAATTTTCATATTTTCGCCTCCGAGAGTTCGTGAAGAAGTAGAAGTATGAGGCGCGTTCCTTCGGGAGTTTTCCCTACTTCCGTCTCTCGAATTGAAATTTATGAGAGATGAACGATTTCTTTTCTGTATATATTGTTACGGTTTTTGAGAAAAATGTCAAGGTTGTCAGATATTTTTTCCTTAAACTGCTACTCAACCCCGTTAAAATAGTTGAATAATAGATCAAGCTATTTCTTCTCCCAATTTACTATTCAACCTATGACAGTAACACCCATGACAGTAACACCAGAGATTAGGCAAAAAGTAGCACAACTCAGACAGCAAGTGCAAAAGGCAGGATATGCCTACTATGTTCTCGATAATCCCATTATGGAAGATGCGGTCTATGACCGCTTATATCGTCAACTCCAAGATATAGAAACTGAATATCCCGAATTAATTACTCCTGATAGCCCAACTCAGCGAGTGGGAGATAAACCAGCATCTCAATTTACCTCGGTTAAGCACAATATTCCCCTCTACAGTCTAGAAAATGCTTTTAATCAGCAAGAATTAGAAAAATGGCAGGAAAGATGGCAAAGACACCTAGGAGAAGTTGCTGATTTTTATTATGTCTGTGAATTAAAAATAGATGGTTCAGCTTTAGCTTTAACCTATGAAAATGGAATTTTAACCAGGGGTGTAACTAGAGGAGATGGAATAAAAGGAGAAGATATTACCCAAAATGTTCGCACTATTCGGACTATACCTCTCAAACTCAATTTAGAAAATCCTCCATCTGTAGTAGAAGTTAGAGGAGAAGCCTTTTTACCCCTGGAAGTATTTGAGAAGATTAATCAAGAAAGAGAAGCAGCAGAAGAACCCCCTTTTGCTAATCCTCGTAATGCTGCTGCTGGTACTTTACGCCAGTTAGATTCTCGAATCGTAGATCGACGTAAGTTAAATTTCTTTGCTTATACACTACATCTTCCTGATTCTTCCCAGTTAAATTCCCAATGGGAATCTTTAGAACTATTGCAGGAAATGGGATTTCTGGTTAATCCCAACCGCCAACTGTGTGAATCCCTAGAAGCAGTAGAAGCTTATTATCAATATTGGGATACAGAAAGATACAATTTACCCTACATGACCGATGGAGTAGTAGTAAAACTCAATAGTTACTCCTTACAAAAACAACTAGGTTTTACACAAAAATTTCCTCGATGGGCGATCGCCTTTAAATATCCAGCCGAAGAAGCACCAACTATCGTTAAAGATATTATCGTCAATGTCGGACGCACTGGTGCAGTAACCCCAATGGCAATTATGCAACCGGTACAGCTAGCAGGTACAACCGTACAAAGAGCCACCCTCCACAACAGCGATCGCGTTTCGGAATTAGATATCCGTATTAGCGACACCGTAATTATTCGTAAAGCAGGGGAGATTATTCCTGAAGTACTACGAGTTATCAAGGAGTTGCGTCCTCCCCAAACTCAACCTTATCAGATACCTAGTCATTGTCCTGAATGTAATTCCTTGTTAGTACGCCCCAAGGGAGAAGCGGTAACGCGATGTGTCAACCGTTCTTGTCCTGCTATTTTACGAGGTAGTCTAGTTCATTGGGCATCCCGTGACGCACTAGATATTCAAGGCTTAGGAGAGAAAATTGTAATTTTATTAATTGAAAATGGGTTAGTAAAATCCATCGCCGATCTCTATAGTTTGCAGATAGAACAAGTAGCAGCTTTAGAAAGAATGGGAGAAAAATCTGCCACCAATTTAGTTAACGCGATCGCCGCATCTAAAAATCAATCTTATGCTAGAGTTTTATATGGTTTAGGAATTCGTTATGTAGGGAATGTTAATGCTAAATTACTAGCAGAAAATTTCTCAGATATTAATCTTTTAGCTCAAGCCTCTATTGAATCTTTAGAAGCTGTCTATGGTATTGGAGAAGAAATAGCCCAAGCCGTTTTTGAATGGTTCAGAATTCCTGCAAATCAAGAGCTAGTATCACATTTACAAAAAGCTGGACTACAATTTAATTATCAAGCTTTTAATAATCATTTTAATAATCAAAAAAATAATAAATTTTATAGCAATTTAACAGGAAAAACCTTTGTTATAACTGGAACATTACCTACTCTAAAACGGAATGAAGCCAAAAACTTAATTGAACAAGCAGGAAGCAAGGTTACTAATTCAGTTAGTAAAAATACAGACTACTTAGTAGTTGGAGATGATGCAGGTTCTAAACTGGAAAAAGCCAGAAAATTAGGCATTCAAGAACTAAATGAAAGTCAACTATTAGCAATGTTAGCAATAAATAATTGATAATGGATACTTGATAATTGATAATTGATAATTGCATAAGTTTGGTTGTTAACAATCAATTTAACTATGATTCTAATTCAGTAGTATCAGTATTAGTATCAGTATTAGTATCAGTATTTTCCACAATCCATTCTACTTTTTCTTGAATTGGGGTGCGACGGCTAGAAGTAGCAGGATTATCACTATAACCAAGATATAAATATCCTAAACAGCGGTCTTTTTCTCCTAAACCCAGAAATTCTTTTAATTCTTGAGTATAGGTAACTCCTCCTGAACCCCAAAAACTACAAATACCATAAGCAGTAGCGGTCAGAGCCATATTTTGCACACTACAAGCTACAGCTTCTATTTCTTCGATTTCCAGTATTTTCTCGGATTTTTGCCGTTCCATACAAATAATAATTACGTGAGAAGACTTAAGAATATTTGTCCCCATTCTTTGATATTTATCTGGACTAAAACTAGCTTCTGGGGTTAGTTTTTGATAGAGATTAGCTTGGAAATTAGCCAATTTTTCTAAGCCAGCACCAGTAAATACCTTAAATCTCCAAGGCTGAGTCAGTCCGTGAGTAGGAGCCCAATTACTATTTTCTAAAATTTGCCACACTATAGAATCATCAATCTTTTTTCCATTAAAATAACGAGGTTTAGTAGAGCGACGGGAGCTAATTAATTTATTGACTTGCTCAACAAAAGATTTCATTCGTAAGTCTGTCTCTGATACTTATAGTTTTAGGGTTCTTAATTTTTACATTGATCAAAGCAATGATACTTAGTAATTATACTTAGTCATAACCAAGTATTGCGAATAATAAAAATCCCAAAGAATAAAGTAATATCAATTACTCAACAGTAAAACCTTTGCCGTAATCCAAACTAAAGGTTATCATCGCAGAAGAAAGTCTACGAGAAAACAGTGTCAAAAACTATTAACTAGCATAGATTATGACTGTATTTTGTGATAACACAAGCCTCTCATACCTAGTGTTTAACCGTTTTCTTACTTAATTAATATAATGTTTCAAAATATCGGTTGCTGATTCCCCTCTAGATTAAATCAATAATTGGGAGATAAAACACGACCAATTTTAACCGTACCTAGAATTTTAACCGTACTTAGATCGATTGTGTTACCTATGAAAGACAACTCTCAAAGAGATAATAAAAAACTTCTGCTTATTGACGATGACCCCAATCTGATATTACTGGTAAAAGACTATCTGGAATTTAGAGGTTATCAGGTAATGACAGCCGAAAATGGTCGAGAAGCATTGGAACTTTTAGAGCGCGATATTCCTGATATGATTATCTGCGATGTCATGATGCCAGAAATGGATGGTTACTCACTAGTCAAGCACATCAGACAAGAGCCACAAACAAATACAATCCCAGTACTATTTCTCTCTGCTAAAGGTCAAAGTCAAGACCGAGTTAAAGGACTCAACGAAGGCGCAGATGTTTATATGGTTAAACCCTTTGAACCAGAAGAGCTAGTTGCTCAGGTTGAGTCATCTTTAAATCAAATTAAGCGTTTATCCTCTACTATGAAAAGAATAGATGGGGCACCAACAATTCATGTTCCTCATAACGTAGAATTAACTCCTACAGAACTAAAAGTAGTTCAACTTGTAGCACAAGGCATGGCTAATCGAGATATTGCAGAAAGACTGAATGTCAGTCAACGCACTATAGAAAGTCATGTGTCTAATATGCTCAATAAAACCAGTCTTAAAAATCGTACTGAATTAGCTCGTTGGGCAATGGAAAGTAATATGACTTGACGATCCCTTTGCCTGAAGTCAAAGGGATTTTGGCTTTATATTTCTGGAATATTCTACAAGGTATATATAGTCTTTTAGTCTAGTAGTCTAGCTTCTAAATCCTTGATTCTTTTCTCTTGACGTTAGACTAATAATTCTAATTAAGTGATTCGGTGTACTCGGACTCTATCAGCTAAAGTTTCATTGACTTGCTTTAGCTGCTTTATTATCCGCCACTGACAGGAGGGATAAAAACTATTTCGTCACCATCATTAAGGATTGTATTAGCTTCAGCAAATTGTAAGTTGACACCAAAACGAGTAACATCGCGCCACTTTTCTAGTTGTGGTTTTTGCGCTAGTACATAATCTAATATCTCACCTACAGTAGTTTGAGAGGGAAAGTTTAATTGTAGTTCAGGTAAGTTATAAGCTTCTTGATAAGCAGCGAATAGTTTGATAGTTATAGTTATGGAAGAGTCTGACATCAAGGTTGTAGTAGTCGAAGTAAAGGTTAGGACAATAAGATAATTATCTCGCGCCAAGGCGCAAAGACGCAGAGAAATTAAATTAGTATCATTAGTATCATTCTTCTACACGATAGCCAAATTCTGCTAGACGTAACCTTGATTGTCGCCATTTTGGTTCAACTTTAACAAATAGTTCTAAATAAACTTTACCTGCAATTAGTTTTTGAATTTGTTGGCGAGCTTCTGATCCTATCTGCTTGAGCATACTACCTTTGTTGCCAATAATAATTCCTTTTTGGGAGTTTCTTTCCACATTAATTGCTGCAAAAACTTTCGTTATTTTGGGTGTTTCTTCGATTTTTTCAATAGTAATCGCAACAGAATGGGGTATTTCTTGACGGGTTTGCAATAAAATTTGCTCTCTAATTAATTCCGCCATAATAAATCTTTCTGGCTGATCTGTTACCAGATCGGGAGGATAGTAATAGGGTCCCGTTTCCAGGTTTTCAGCTAAGATATTTTGTAGGGTTTCTGTTCCTTCCCCTGTGGTTGCTGAAAATTTGACTACTGACCAATTTGTGGTATCAATTAACTGTAGATAACTATCATCAAGAACTTGATGATTTTTAGGTTGTAAATCAATTTTATTTAGCCCTAAAATTACGGAAGTTTTACTATGTTGCAACAGTTCACCAATAAAGAGATCGCCTCCTCCTGCTGGGGTGGAACTGTCAACTACAAATAATACTAAATCTACAGAATTAATTGCTGCTTTAGCATTCTTGACTAAGACTTTACCTAGTTCATGATGGGGTTTATGAATTCCAGGGGTATCAACAAAAATAATCTGGAAGGTGGGAGTAGTTAATATTCCTTGGAGACGATTACGAGTAGTTTGGGCAACAGGAGAAGTGATGGCAATTTTTTGCCCTATTAATTTATTCATTAGAGTGGATTTACCCACATTTGGTCTGCCAATAATTCCCACAAAACCAGATTTAAAGTTCTTTGGAGCAATGGGAATAGTGAATTGAGCTTTATTCATTGCATTTATCATTTACCATTTATCTTTTTCAAGATTCTCTGTTTAATATTCAATAATTTTATATTTCTAAAATATCTAAAACGTATTCCCCTTGATTAACACATTGATTAGTAGATATATCAAATACTAAGCCATCTATTTCTGCGTGAATATCAATCACTTCTGGTAATTGTTTTTTCTTATTAAAACTCAAAAGTTGATAAATGCGATCGCCTGATTTGACTTGTGTTTTTAACGGTAGTCTATTTTGAATCATGCCACCTCGAGGCGCATAGTAGCTATTAATAGCATTTCTGGTAAGTAATTTTATAGGTTTACTATTTAATGGAGATGCAGTGGTTAATACTTTTTTATAGGATAAATAGTTTTTAATTCCTTCTACTCCCTTAGCAATTGACTCGGGATTCATGGTCATGCCTGAACCTAATTCTAAAGTCCAAGATTCCAAGTCAAATTTTATTTTTTTCCCTAGGTTATTAAGTTCTCTTTCTAATGCTAACCAGGGTTTTAAAAAAGCTTCATCAAAAGCATCTCCATCATAATCAGTCATTAAAATGCCATATTCAAGCAAGAAATATTGAGCAGCTTCTTCTCTTGATGCAAAACAATACAAAAAATCCATCCCTTGATTACTAGAACAATGAATATCAATTACATAATCTGCATCCAAACATAGAGACTGTAATTTAGCTCGATATTGTTCACTAACTTTGACACTTTTAGGCTGTTGTAATTTTACTAATTCTTTTGACCAAGCAGATTGAATTTTTCTACGATAATTACTTTTAATAACCTCTGGTTCCTTATCCAGTTGCGATCGCGCGAATTCTACCAAGTCCTCACATTTTTTTTCATAATCCCAGAATATCCGATTCCAATTTCTTCCGTCATAACTATTAAACCGACCAGTAGAGAATATATGACTCCTTTGATTAGTCCCTAAAGGATTACATACAGGAACTAACCAAATTTCTCCCTGAATTTCACTAGAATCCAGGGACGAAAAAAACTCGATTAACTGTTGAATAACTGAATTCCCCACAATTTCTGCGCCATGAAGATTCGACTGAATATAAACTTTCTTCCCTGGCTGATTACCAATAAATTTATACACCTGTAGAGATAACATATCTCCAGATGCAAGTTGCAGTAAATCATGGCTGGAAATGATTGGAATCATAATTTCAGTTATCAGTTAACAGTGAGCAGTTATTACTCATTACTTATTACTTAATTAATCGCTTCTGCTGTATCAGGAGAATTTGCCAATTCAGCTAATCTTTCTTGTTGATCTTGGGAAATACAAGATTGAATCATATTTTCAATATCTCCCTCTAATAAACCAGCGAGGGTAAAGTTTTTCCCTAATCTATGGTCGGTAACACGATTATCCTTGTAGTTATAAGTGCGTATTTTTTCCGAACGCGCTCCTGTCCCTACCTGCGATCGCCTCATTGAAGTTACGGCTTCTTGTTGTTCTGCGAGTTTAATTTCATATAGTTTAGCCCGCAAAATTTGCATGGCGCGTTCTCTATTTTGTAGCTGCGATCGCTCTTCGGTACAAAAAATTCTGATCCCAGTGGGCTTGTGAATTAAATCCACCGCAGTTTCTACCTTGTTAACGTTTTGTCCTCCAGCACCACCAGAGCGAGCCGTTTTCATTTCGATCTCATTGGGATCAATTTTCACTTCTACGTCATCTACTTCTGGCATAATCGCTACTGTAGCAGTAGAAGTATGTACCCTACCCCCAGCCTCTGTCACGGGAACTCTTTGTACTCGGTGTACTCCTGCTTCAAACTTGAGTTTACTATAAACCGAGTCTCCTTGAATTTCGAGGATTGCTTCTTTAAATCCTCCCATATCAGCTAAAGATTCACTGACTAGTTTTACTGTCCATTTTTGTGATTCTGCGTATCGAGAATACATCCGAACTAAATCACCAGCCCAAATACTAGCTTCATCTCCTCCTGTACCAGCTCGAATCTCTAACATGATATTCTTATCATCATTGGGATCTCTGGGTAACAGCAAAACTTTGAGACGTTCTTCTAGTTGAGGAATTTTTACTTCTAACTCCTCTATTTCCATAGCAGCCATTTCCTTCATTTCAGGATCGCTGGCAGATTCTTTAAAAATTTCTTTAGCTTCTGCTAATTGTTCTGTAGCTTGCTTCCATTCTTCATAAGTATTGACTGTTGCTTCCAAAGAAGACCTAACTTTCGCAATTTTCTGTAACTCACTTGGGTTAGTAGCAATATCAGGATCTCCCAAGCGACGAGTCAATTCTTGATAGGTTTGCTCTACTGATTTAAGTTTTTCTAGTAAATAAGCTTCTGCCATAATCTTAAACTCCTTAGTAACCAACTAAAAGTAAACACGGTGGTTGGATATGCTCGTTAACCACGAGCATCCCCCACCGTCAACACCGTGATTAGAGATGCTCCCTAACCGGGAGCCGTCTTACAACAGTCCCCTGGGTCACGAAACCCGTCCGCAGGGCTGTTGCGCTCTCTCACGGTCAAAATACAACGAACCCAGCAGT
>JASJEK010000156.1 GCA_030064915.1 Xenococcaceae cyanobacterium MO_234.B1 | reverse complement strand
AATAGAAGCTCCATTGCGCGGGGGGCTAGAACAAACAGTTAACTGTCGGATTCATAAACATAAAATTAACGAAGTTAGAGGAGTTGCGGGAGCTTGCATCCCGCAAAGCTCTAACAAGCCCCCTTCCCCGACCGCATTCCGCGGTTAAGCCATTCGACAAAACGATAAGATATGGCTGTACGAAAAGCCTCCAATGCTTCAGGAAAGGTGTTCAAAGGTGCGGAATGCACTGCCGCTTGCGACCTGGATTTTAAATCCAGGTCGGTCGGCAGTTTATTTGCCCAACGCCTTCTTAATCTGACCGTCAGCTTGTGCCAAAGAACGGACATCTCACGATTCTGAGCCAAGCTCAGAATGCGTGTCCTCATAAAAGTATAGGCACAAAAGACTAGAATAAAATGTCTTTCGTTTTTAGATTTTTCCCGATGAATCAGTTTGCTCAAGGTTTCTTAATTCGAAATTGGCAAAAGTGCGATCGCATTTTTGCAGCTAATGTGATCCGTCAAGTTTTAGAAGAGTATGGTTTGCCTTGGCAACCAGAAGCAGCAGATCGGGATGTAATTGAAGTAGAGTCGGCTTATCTCCAAGTAGGAGGGGAATTTTGGGTAGTAGAATCCCAAAAGCAAGTGGTGGGAACTGCTGCTTACTACCCCATATCAAAAGGACACAAAGCTGTAGAAATTCGCAAGATGTACTTGTTACCTGAAGTGAGGGGAAAAGGATTGGGAAAGTATTTATTGCATCAGTTAGAAACCACAATTCGGAATCGAGGGTTTAAAGAAATTTGGATTGAAACGGCTTCTGTACTCAAAGAAGCAGTATGTTTGTATGAAAAATACGGCTATGAACCGGTTACAGAAGTAGAAACTAAAAGATGTGACCTGGCTTACCTTAAAAAATTGTAAAAACAAACCAAAAATCAACTTTCATTCAGACAAACTGGTATAACCTTGAGGTTAGATAACTGATATTTATTATGACCAGCCAACACAAAAAAAAATCGACGATTGAAGAGTTTAAAATTTTATTAGCGATAGTAGCAGTTTTCTGGCTTATAGAAATTGTTGATTTTTTAATATTTAAGGGAGAGCTAGATAAATTTGGCATTCAACCTCGGAGTATTACTGGTCTGGGAGGTCTTGTGTTTGCCCCTTTCCTACACGGCGGATTTCCTCACCTCATAGCCAATACGATTCCCTTTGTCACTTTGGGCTGGTTAACGATGATTCAGGAGACTAGCGATTTTTATATTGTCTCGATCATCGCTGCTATTTTTGGAGGCCTAGGAGTTTGGTTGCTGGGAGGTTCTAATTCTATACATATTGGTGCGAGCATTCTCATCTACGGCTATTTAGGATTTTTGCTATTAAGAGGCTATTTTCAAAAAAATCTCCCTTCTATTATCTTGTCTGTAATCGTTTTTTTCCTCTACGGAGGTTTGATTTTTGGGATTTTTCCTTCTCGTATGGGGATTTCTTGGGAGGGACATCTCTTCGGTTTTATTGGCGGTGCAATTGCAGCTTGGGTAATTTCTAAAGAGAAAAAGTTTTATGGTTAGACCAATCTTGACAATTCATGCCTCTATTTTTTGATTAGGTCAGGGCGAGGGTTGCTCCCTAGGGAGCAACCCCTCTGTTGGACAAGCTGGGAAAGCCCCACCAAAGTCTCTCACCATCAAAATTTCTTACTTGCTACAGTAGCATACTACGTCCCTACCAAGATTGAGCGGAGCAGGTGCAAGAGGTCTAATGAATCGGCATCGTATTATCAGAGATAAGTATATCTAAAATTGGTTGTTGACTCAGGCAAAGCCAATGACAACTGAATAAATCTGGTTGTTGACCTCTAAGACTAGCCAGGGCAGGTGCTGCGGGAAAAGGCCATAAGCGATCAAAAACGATTTCGTTACTGTACAAACTAAACTGCACTAAATAGACCGATGGAGGAGCAAATAAAGAGTCTAACAAGTTAGATGCCAAATGATGAAGGGATTGACGATGTTTATTTGGTAATTCTATGGGTTGCTCGTAGGAGTTAGGCATTTCTCCTTCTCCAATAATTTCACCATAGATAATGCCTTTATCATTTAAGATAACTGGTAGCCAAAGATGACCTAACCAAGAATCTCCCACACTAGTCTTAATTCCCAAATTTCTTTCTACCCAACGCCTTCTAGCTGTAATATCTTTGCAAGCTTGATAGATTTCCTTGGCAGGAAAATTAAAATATTCAGGTAACTGTATAGTTAGGGGACAATAAATGGTGTGGGTTTCGTAACCATTAGACTTGCTAATTTTAGACCACAAAGCGCCAGCAGAAGTTATTTCTACTGTGGTTTCAGAAGAATAGTTAATTATGCCTTGTTTAAGGGCTTTGACCATTCTTTCAGTCACGGGTGACGCGGAAGTTAGTTGTCCTTGCTCATTAACTTCAGCGTTAACAATGATTAAAACTTTTTCCATTCCCCTTCTAAAATTGTAAGACGTTACTATCGCTGTGTCCTGGTAATGTTTACCCTTGGTACATGCTAAACAACATAGGTAACTATTCGAGTCATCTTTATCTATTATGACAGAGGTTATTTCGCAAGCTGGTAGTCATAACAAAAGTTAGTTGAGCTAATGCTGGTGAATAACGGTTCGGTCGCAAAGTGCCACTGATGACCATGCAGCACTGCCTTCGGCAGAGGCAAAATCGCTTTTACTTAGTCTTAGTGAACCAATTATAAGTATAAAGCATTATTTTCTTTGTGTTTGCCGATTAGGATACTTAACAAAGACTAACATTAAATCGCTTCCTAATTGCAAACTTTTAGCAGAATTATAATAACTTGGGTAGAAGTTTTTGTTAGCTTTACAGAATACTAAACCATTAGTTTTGAGGACAACAGTCTATATAACTAGGATTAAATCCTAACTCAGAACTGATAGCACTACTCTAAATTAATGATTTTTTTATAAGTAATGGATTTACTCGAATATCAAGCTAAGGAAATCTTCCACAAAATAGGAATTCCTGTTTTACCCTCCCAAACCATAAAAGAGCCAAGAGAACTGAAACAGTTACAAATTCCCTATCCTGTAGTTTTAAAGTCTCAAGTGAGGGCTGGAGGTAGAGGTAAAGCAGGAGGGATTAAGTTTGTTGGGAATACGATAGATGCGATCGCAGCAGCTAGAACTATCTTTAATTTGTCTATCATAGGAGAATATCCGGAAGTTATCCTAGCAGAAGCTCAATATGATGCCCAAGAAGAGTTATTTCTTGCTGTAGTGCTCGATTATCAACTTAAGCTTCCTGTATTACTGGGTTCGGCAAAAGGAGGAATGGACGTACCTCTGTTATTAGATAATCTACAACAGGTAGTAGTTGCCACAGAGTTTTCTCCTTTTTATGCCCGTCGCTTAGTCTCTAAAATGGGACTTTCGGGAGAATTAATCCAGTCTGTCAGCGACATAATAGTTAAAATGTACCGCATTTTTCAGGAAACAGATTTGGATTTTGTGGAAATCAATCCCCTAGGAATCAATGCAGAGGGAAAGCTGATGGCATTAGACGGAAAAATCAAGATTAACGAGCTTGCTGTAATTAGACACCCAGAAATTATTTCTTTGAGTGCCAAGAGCGATTTATCCTTAGTGTCGAGAGAACAACTCGATCTCAATGATCGTTCTCAGTTGCAATTACAGTGGCTAGATTGGCAGGATGAAAAAGGTAAGATTGCTATTATTGCCAATAATCCAGACTTAGGAACACTATGTTGGGATTTGATTCGTCAGAACAAAGAAAAGCCTGCTTGTGGTGTGGTTGTACCCTGGGATAAGGAAGTAGAAGAATCCGATGGTGTAGAGAATTTGTGTCTCACATTACAGCAAGCTTTAGAACAATTACAAGATGTAAAAAGATTGAAGGTAATTATGATTAATATTTGGGCATCTCCTTCTGTTAACGATAAAATTGCCCAAAAGATTCTGGATTACTATTCACCTTATATCGAAAAACCCGTTAATCATGGGAGAGACGAGCGATCGCTAGTTGCTAACGGTTCTCTCCTTCCTTCTCAGCGTCAAAGTAGAGAGAAATCTACTTCTAATCTTCAACTCTCACAAGGGATTAAAGTGGTTATTCGTCTAGCTGATCATGAGATTGATCGCTTTAGAACCAAATCAGATTCCGAATTACTCTATTGGACAAACAATCTAGAAGAGGCTGTCACTCAAGCCATCTCTTTGGCTAAGTCGAGGTAAAAAATTGATAAATGTTAATTAATAAATGTTAAATATTCTGATGAATTGGATACTTGAAGAACCCATTATCATACAAGGAATTACTGAACCAGGAGTTGCTAATTATGCAGCCAAAATGAAAGCTTATGGCACAAACATAGTAGCAGGAGTCGCTACAGGAAAGCAGGAAACGACCCTAGAGGATATTCCTCTATTTAATCTTGTAGAGGATATCACTGAACAATTAGGAAGAGTAGAAACAAGTTTGATTTTTGTTCCTCCCGAACTGGTATTAGATGCAGCGAGAGAGGCGATCGCTGCTGGGTTGCATTACTTGATCATTGTAACTGCTGGAGTTCCCTCTCTGGATATGATTCGTCTCTTACAAGAAACGCCAGAGGATATATTGATCTTGGGTTCAGGAAGTCGTGGCATTATAGTTCCAGAAAAGGCTTGCTTAGGAACACTGCAACCTGAATATTTTATTCCTGGTTCTGTAGCATTAATTAGTTGTAGTGAATTTTTGACTTATGAAGTAGCTTGGGAGTTAAATAACCAGGGATTAGGGCAATCAATAGTATTTGATGTGGGAAATGACCCAATTTTGAGTTCAAATTTGCCTCAATGGCTAACTTTTTTAGATCAAGATAGTGAGACAGAAGCAATAGTTTTAATTCAACAAGTTAAAGATATCGAAAAATTTGCGGTTGATTTAATTGAAACTAAAGTTAATAAACCAATTGTGACTTATATTGCAGGATTACAAACACCTCAAGAAAGAATCTTGCAGAATGCTACTACCATAGTTGCTAGTTATCTTTCTGCCTCTATACCAGCCCAAAATACTAATAAAAAGATTATTAGTAGCCTCAAAAAAGCAGGAATTCAAGTGGCGGAAACCCCAGCACAAATTCCTGCCATGATTACCTGCAAATCAAAGTAATCTTAAAGAGAATGAAGTCCTGTATTATCTTCCAGTGACTCAAAGCCTGGATATTTCAGTAAGCCAGGGGATTACTTGGCTTAATTTTACTTGCTTTTGTCACCTAAAATTGCCTGTTTTTGAATCTTTTGTCCCGTAGAATATAGCCCTACAAATTTAGGTTAGGACAAATCAAATTCTGTAAGGGCTTTTCGCGAAAAGCCCCTAATTTAAATCCTATGTCCTAACCTTCTGACGTATTGCTATTGCTTAGGTGGCGATTAATTTTAAACAAAACTATTTCATGCTATATCCAACGTAACCCATCTAATACTCGTAATTTGAGATTAAAAAATTGGTTTGATGATTTATCAAAGCGCGATCGCATCTTTCAACCTAGATCGCTTTTACTAAACTCTACATCTTCCTCATCTTCAACCTAAATAATTACTTTAACAACCACAGAAATACCAATCCAATAAATTGGTTTATCTGGCATTAGATTAATAGCTGCTGCTAAATTAGCTAAACAATAAATTGCTGAAAGAAAAGCGAAACTATGCGGAAAGTTGTGAAACTACTTCTGAAAATTCCAGAATTGATGATGAGTTGCAAGAATTAAGAGCGCAATTAAATGATAATTAATCAGTAAACTTTGCGTCTCTGTGCAAGAAAAAACCGTCCGCAGATAAACGTAGATAAACACAGATAGATTAATTAGTTAGCCTCAAAATGGAACAATTTTAGATAACCTCTCTCTAAACTCTCTCTGCGCCCACCCCCCTTATTAAGGGGGGATCAAGGGGGGATTCGACTCTGCGCGAGAATATCTCAAAGCCCATATAATAAAGTTTAAGTAAAATTTATAACCTGTTGACCCGCAGTCGCGACCAATGAACAGTCTCTTCTTAAATCGCCTTAAAAGCCCCGATCGCCCCGTGTTAGTATTTGATGGGGCAATGGGGACAAATCTCCAAGTACAAAACCTCACTGCTGAAGACTTTGGTGGTGCAGAATACGAAGGATGTAACGAATATCTGGTACATACTAAACCAGAGGCGGTGGAGAAAGTACACCGAGGTTTCTTGGAAGCTGGTGCAGATGTTATCGAAACTGATACTTTTGGTGGAACATCGATAGTTTTAGCCGAGTACGATTTAGCAGATCAAGCTTACTATCTTAATAAAACCGCAGCAGAATTAGCCAAACGAGTCGCTACAGAATACTCTACACTAGAAAAACCTCGTTTTGTCGCTGGTTCGATGGGTCCTGGTACTAAGTTACCTACGTTAGGACATATAGACTTTGATCCTCTCAAAAATGCTTATATGGAACAAGCAGAAGGTTTGTATGATGGTGGCGCAGACTTGCTGCTAGTAGAAACCTGTCAGGATGTCTTGCAAATTAAAGCTGCCTTGAATGCTATAGAAGAAGTATTTGCCAAAAAAGGTGACAGACTTCCCCTAATGGTTTCCGTAACTATGGAACAAATGGGGACAATGTTGGTAGGGACAGAAATTGATGCAGCCTTAGCGATATTAGAACCCTACCCTATTGATATTTTAGGGTTAAACTGCGCCACGGGTCCCGATTTAATGAAAGATCATATTAAGTATCTTTCGGAACATTCTCCTTTCATTATTTCTTGTATTCCCAATGCAGGTTTACCCGAAAACGTAGGGGGACAGGCACATTATAAACTTACCCCTATGGAACTTCGTATGGCGTTAATGCATTTTGTGGAAGATTTGGGAGTGCAAATAGTTGGGGGTTGTTGTGGTACAAGGTTCGATCATATCAAAGCCTTAGCAGAGATGACACAAGATTTGAAACCCAAAGAACGTCATCCCCATTACGAACCTTCCGCAGCTTCTATTTATAGTACCCAACCCTATATCCAAGATAATTCTTTCCTAATTGTAGGAGAGAGATTAAACGCCAGTGGTTCTAAAAAATGTCGTACTCTCCTTAATGCCGAAGACTGGGATAGTTTAGTTTCTATGGCGAAGGCGCAAGTAAAAGAAGGCGCCCACGTCCTTGATGTTAACGTAGATTATGTGGGAAGAGACGGGGAAAAGGATATGCACGAACTCGCTTCCCGTCTGGTGAATAATGTAACTCTCCCTCTCATGCTTGACTCCACAGAATGGACAAAAATGGAAGCGGGTTTAAAAGTAGCTGGTGGTAAATGTATCCTCAACTCTACCAACTACGAAGATGGGGAAGAAAGATTTTATCAAGTATTAGATTTAGCAAAAAAATATGGTGCAGGGGTGGTTATTGGTACTATCGATGAAGATGGTATGGGACGAACTGCCAATAAAAAATTTGAAATTGCTCAACGGGCTTATAATGCAGCTATAGAATATGGTATCCCTGCCCATGAAATCTTTTTTGATCCTCTAGCCTTACCTGTATCTACTGGTATTGAAGAAGACAGGGAAAATGGTAAAGCTACCGTAGAAGCGATTAAAAGAATCAGAGAAGAGTTACCAGGTTGTCATATTCTCCTTGGTGTTTCTAATGTTTCTTTTGGTTTAAATTCTGCTGCGCGACAAGTATTAAACTCTGTCTTTTTACATGAATGTATGGCTGTGGGTTTAGACTCAGCTATTGTTAGCGCGAGTAAGATTTTACCTCTTTCTAAGATAGATGAAGAACATCAGAAAGTGTGTCAGGATTTAATCTATGACAGACGAGAATTTGATGGTGATATTTGTACCTACGATCCTTTAGGTAAATTAACAGAAATTTTTGCAGGTAAGAAAGCTAAGAAATCCGAAGCAGTTGATAAAAATCTTCCTATTGAGGAAAGATTAAAATGTCATATTATTGATGGGGAAAGGATTGGTTTAGAGGAGGCTTTAAACGAAGCTATGCAAGATTATCCTCCCCTAGATATTATCAATACTTTCCTTTTAGATGGCATGAAAGTTGTGGGTGAATTATTCGGTTCGGGACAAATGCAGTTACCGTTTGTCTTACAGTCGGCGCAAACTATGAAAGCTGCGGTGGCACATTTAGAACCTTTTATGGATCAAGAAGAAGCTAACGGTAGTGGGAAGGGAACTTTTGTGATTGCTACTGTTAAAGGGGACGTTCATGATATTGGCAAGAATTTAGTAGATATCATCCTTTCTAATAATGGTTACAAGGTAATTAACTTAGGTATTAAACAACCAGTAGAAAATATCATTCAAGCTTATGAGGAAAATAATGCAGACTGCATTGCCATGAGTGGTTTGTTAGTAAAATCTACTGCGTTTATGAAAGATAATTTGGAGGTATTTAACGAAAGAGGTATTACTGTTCCTGTTATTTTGGGTGGTGCTGCCTTAACTCCTAAATTTGTAAATCAAGATTGTCAAAATACCTATAAAGGTAAAGTTATCTATGGTAAAGATGCCTTTGCCGATTTGCATTTTATGGATAAGTTAATGCCAGCAAAAGCTGAGGGTAATTGGGATGATATTAAGGGTTTTTTGGATGGCCTTCACCTAACCGACTCCTCCCAGAATGGGGGACAAGAGGAACAACCTTTTGCCGGGGAAAATAGGGATAAAATTTTTGTTGATGAGGCTACAAAAAAAGAAGAACCATTAGTAATAGATACCCGCCGTTCTGATGCAGTAAGTTTAGATATTGAACGCCCTACTCCTCCATTTTGGGGAACTAAAATATTGCAAGCAAATGATATTTCTATTGAAGAAGTTTTCCCTTATTTAGATTTACAAGCCTTGTTTGTGGGACAATGGCAATTTAGAAAACCCAAGGAACAATCTAGGGAAGAATACGATGAGTTTTTACAAGCAAAAGTTCATCCTATTCTAGAAGAATGGAAAGAAAAGGTTGTTGCTGAAAATTTATTACATCCGACGGTAATTTATGGTTATTTCCCTTGTAACGCAGAAGGAAATACATTATATGTTTATGACCCTGGGGATACCAGTAAATTGTTAACAACCTTTGAATTTCCGCGACAAAAATCTGGTAAACGGTTATGTATCGCCGATTTCTTTGCCACTAAAGAATCAGGTAAAATTGATGTATTCCCGATGCAAGCGGTCACAGTAGGGGAAATAGGGACAGAATACGCCCAAAAGCTGTTTAAATCTGACCAATACACTGATTATCTCTATTATCATGGTCTAGCGGTGCAGATGGCAGAAGCTTTAGCAGAATGGACTCATGCTAGGATACGCAGGGAGTTAGGTTTTGCAGCCGAAGATTCCGATAATATCAGAGATATCTTACAACAACGCTATCGAGGTTCGCGTTACAGTTTCGGTTATCCTGCTTGTCCTAATATTCAAGATCAATACAAGCAATTGGATTTATTAGATACATCTGGGATCAATATGTATATGGACGAGAGTGAGCAATTGTATCCTGAACAGTCTACCACAGCGATTATTTCTTATCATCCAGTGGCGAGATATTTTAGTGCTTAGACATTCGTCATAAGTTTATCCCTACCTTGCTGCCCTGAAGGTAGGGACTTCTCGCTCACTATGTAAAAATGGGAGTCGCTGTGCAAAAGCCTCTACTTTTGACCGCGGAATGCGGTCCGGGAATTCCGCTAGAACAGAACAATTAACTGCGGGAGGCACAACTATAAAATCATACAAGCCCCCCGCGCAATGGAGCTTCT